>NZ_JBOHDT010000086.1:0-4818 GCF_050700635.1 Aeromicrobium sp. | reverse complement strand
CCCGATGGGCGGTACTGTCCGGATCGTTGCCTCCCGACGTCGATCCCGGGTGGTATGCCGACGTCATCGCCGCGCTCAAGGACGAGGAGCTCGCGATCGCGCTCGACACGTCGGGTGAGCCGTTGCGACTCGCGGTGGAGCGCGTGCCGGACCGCATCGCGCTGCTCAAGCCGAACACGGAGGAGCTCGCCGACCTCGTCGACGCCGATCCCGCCGAGCTGGACGACGTCGGTGCGATCGTCGACGCGGCACGTCCCCTGCTCGACGCCGGCATCGGCGCCGTGCTCCTGACGCGCGGCAGCCGGGGCGCCGTGTTGCTCACCGCCGACGGCACGTGGACCGTCGACGCCCCGCCCGTCCAGGCCCGGAGCACCGTCGGGGCCGGCGACTCGGCCCTCGCCGGCTACCTGCTGGGCGCGCTCGACGGCCTCGACCCTGCCAAGCGGCTGACCCTCGCCGTCACCTACGGCAGCGCGGCGGCGTCCCTGCCCGGTTCCACGATGCCCTCCCCCACCGATCTTCCGCCGTTGACCGAAGCACGCCGTTGGAACGAAGGATGACCCCATGACCAGCAAGTCCGTGACCGTCGGATCATTGGTCGGCCTGCACGCCCGACCGGCCGCCGTCATCGCCCAGGCGGCCTCGGCCGCGTCGTCACCCGTGACCCTGTCGATGCCCGGCGGCACGCCCGTCGACGCCGGCTCGGCGCTGCTGATCATGACGCTCGGGGCGAAGATGGGCGACACCGTGGAGGTCACCAGCGAGGACGGCGAGCTGGTCGATCTGATCGCCGGGCTCGTCGAGGAGGACCTCGACAGTCAGCCCGCCTGATCGATCACACCCGGCCGGGCAGGTCGACCGTCTCGGAGTGGCGCGACCACTCGGACTCGCTCATTCGAAGAACTCGAATCCCGAGGTGACCGAAGAGAACGGTGAGTCCCGCCCAGACGACACCGATGCCGACCTTGCTGCCTTCGAGCTCGGTGGAGTTCAGCACCACGTCGAAGGCGAACAACGCGAGGGTGGCATGGAGGAACCAGCGCTCGACCACGCCGCTCTTGCGCAGGGCGATCACGAGGAACAGCACGCCGATGGGCACCGCGATGAGCAGCGGAAGGATCAGGGCCGTCATCACGGTTTGCTGGCGCTCGAGGAACGCGACCAGCGCAGCCTCGTCGGACGCGGAAGGGATCCGGGTGATCATCACCTGCCACGTGGCGAAGCCCATGTGCCCGAATCCGCCGAGCACCAGCAGCACCGCACCTGCATGGACCAGGATCGTGCCGCGCTCGCGGACCAGATGCATGGCCGCCACCGCGACAGGAACGGTCAGGACGGCCGAGATCATGAAGACGAGGGCCGAGGCCAAGATGGCGTCACCATGGGCCGCGGCGATCGAGTAGAGCTCGGCCCCGGCGGTCTCGGTGCCCTCCTCAGCGTCGAGCAGGGCCGCGACGAGTCCGGTGAGCGGGAATCCGATCAGCCCCATGCCGGCCATGGTGCGCCTGAATCCGGTGGTGGGTGAAGTGCCTGGCATGACGTCCTCCTGTGAGTGGATGAAGGGACGTTAGGCCGGAACCACGGTGTTCGTCGTCTGCCTGCACGGTGAATCCGTCGTACTCCTCCGGCAGACACCGAATCCTCCGTCAGACAGACGCCGCAGGCTCCTCGCCGCGTCTATCGTGAGGTGTGGTCAGGATCGAGGTGTCTTCCGCGGCCGTTCGGCGGTCGTGGCCCGCGAACGTCGATCCGTGGACCGATGTGGCTCCGGCCGTTGTCCTGGCCGTGCTCGCCGTCTGCGACGTGCTGCTCAGCTCCGACTGGCGCGGCTCGACAGTGGTCAACCTGGCCGTCGTGCCGGCGGCCGCACTGTCGCTGGCCTGGCGTCGAAGCCGGCCGCTCACGGTACTCACCGTCGTGATGGTCGCGCTGGGGGGTCTGTCGATCGCGTACGGGGGCAGCCAGACCTGGAGCACCATCTTCATCACCGTTCTCGCCGTCTACTCCTCCATCGCCCACGGCACGCGACTGATGCTGGCGACGGTGATCGCCGGCGCAGGGATCGCGATCCACGACCTCACCGACCCGACCCTGCACGGCTTCGGTGACGCGATATGGAGCTCGACCTTGCTGGTCTTCAGCGTCGTAGCAGGGCTCGCGGGTCGTGCCATCGCCCGAAGAAGCGCGTCGCTCGATGCACGCGCCGAGACACTCGAGCGAGAGGAGGAATCCCTCTCCGCTGCTGCCGCCGCTGCCGAGCGCCGACGCATCGCCGCCGAGCTGCACGACATCATCTCGCACAGCCTCGGCGTCGTCGTGCTGCAGGCCGGCGCCGCATCCAAGGTCATGGACCGCGATCCGGAGCAGGCACACACGGTGCTGAACTCGATCGCCGAGACCGGACGCGAGGCCATCGGCGAGATGGCCACGCTCCTCGACCTGATGGACGAAGACGCTCCCAGTACCCGAGACCCCCAGCCCTCGCTGGCGAGCGTGGACAGGTTGATCACCCGGGTCCGCGAAGCGGGCCTCGACGCCGAGCTCACGATCGACGGTGGACCGCAGAAGCTTCCCCCGGCGCTCGACGTCTCAGCCTTCCGGATCGTCCAGGAGGGCCTGACCAACGTGCTCAAGCACGCTGGGGCGTCCTCGGTTGGTGTCGTCATCGGCTATGGCGGCGACGAGCTGCGGATCTCGATCGCCGACGACGGAGCGGGATCCGCCGACGGGTCCGGCAGTCGCCGTGGCTTGGCCGGCATCCGCGAGCGGGTCGCGGTCTTCGGCGGGCGGCTCGAAGCCGGCCCGCAACCGACTGGCGGATGGCTACTGACCGCCACGCTCCCGGTGACTCGAGCATGATCCGTGTGCTCGTCGCTGACGACCAGGCGGTGGTGCGTGCGGGGCTGCGCATGATCCTGGAGTCCGAGCCCGACATCGAGGTCGTCGCCGAGGCCGTCGACGGTCGACATGCCCTCGACCTCGTGCGTGACCACGACCCCGACGTCGTCCTGATGGATGTCCGCATGCCGCACCTGGACGGGGTGGAGGCGACACGCAGGCTGGTCGACGGCGGATCCCGCGCGCGCGTGCTGATCCTCACGACCTATGACCTCGACGAGAGCGTCTACGACGCCCTTCGCGCCGGCGCTGCCGGGTTCATGCTCAAGACCGAGTCACCGGGCCGGCTGGTCGAGGCTGTCCGCGTCGTCGCCACAGGAGAAGCGCTGCTCGCAGCCGGCATCACCCGTCGCCTCATCGACCGATTCGTGGCTGGACGACGCCCCGGCGACACCGGGCGAACGGCATTGGCAGCACTCACGGAGCGTGAGCGGGAAGTGCTCGGACTCGTGGCCGCCGGGATGTCGAACGCCGAGATCGCTGACTCCCTCGTGGTGGGCGAGGGCACGGTGAAGACCCACGTCGCACGCATCCTGTCGAAACTGCAGCTCCGCGACCGCGTACAGGTGGTGGTGTTCGCCTACGAGAACGGCGTCGTCGAGCCGGGCGGGTAAACCCGCGAAACCCTACGAAGCCTTCTTCTCGACCTCGTCGTGGCTGAGGACTGTGGGGCCCTCGGAGCCCTGCACGGTCTCGGCGGTGACAACGACCTTGGCGACGTCGTCGCGGCCGGGGATGTCGTACATGACCGGCTGGAGGACGTGCTCGATGATCGAGCGCAGCCCGCGGGCGCCCGTGCCCCGCGCGAGCGCGAGCTCGGCCATCGCCTCGCACGATTCGCGGGTGAACTCGAGCTCGACACCGTCGATCTCGAAGAGCCGCTCGAACTGCTTGGTGAGGGCGTTGCGGGGCTCGGTGAGGATGGAGACGAGCGCGTCCTGGTCGAGGTTGTCGACCGCGGCGATGACGGGGAGGCGGCCGATGAACTCCGGAATGAGACCGAACTTGAGGAGGTCTTCCGGGAGCACCTTGGAGTAGAGCTTCTCCGGCTCGCCGGTGCGGCTGATCTCCTTGCGGTCGACGTTGAAGCCGAGGCCCATCTTGCCGCTCCGCTGCTCGATGATCTCCTCGAGGCCGGCGAACGCGCCGCCGACGATGAACAGCACGTTGGTGGTGTCGATCTGGATGAACTCCTGATGCGGGTGCTTGCGCCCGCCCTGCGGGGGCACGGAGGCGGTGGTGCCCTCGAGGATCTTCAGCAGCGCCTGCTGCACGCCCTCACCTGAGACGTCGCGCGTGATGGAGGGGTTCTCGCTCTTGCGCGAGATCTTGTCGACCTCGTCGATGTAGATGATGCCCGTCTCGGCCTTCTTGACGTCGTAATCGGCGGCCTGGATGAGCTTGAGCAGGATGTTCTCGACGTCCTCGCCGACGTATCCGGCCTCGGTGAGGGCGGTGGCGTCGGCGATGGCGAACGGCACGTTGAGCATGCGGGCGAGTGTCTGGGCGAGGTACGTCTTGCCGCAGCCGGTGGGGCCGACGAGCAGGATGTTGGATTTCGCCAGCTCGACGCCGTCGTCCTTGCTGCGCCCGGCGGAGGCCTGCGCCTGCACCCGCTTGTAGTGGTTGTAGACCGCCACGGCCAACGACTTCTTGGCGGCGTCCTGCCCGATGACATAGCCGCCGAGGAAGTCGAAGATCTCGTGCGGCTTCGGCAGCTCGCCGAGGCTGAGCTCGGCGCCTTCGGCGAGCTCTTCCTCGATGATCTCGTTGCAGAGGTCGATGCACTCGTCGCAGATGTAGACGCCGGGCCCGGCGATGAGCTTCTTGACCTGCTTCTGGCTCTTGCCACAGAACGAGCACTTCAGCAGATCGGCGGTCTCACCAATGCGTGCCACGTGTCATGTCCTTTCGCAGGCG
>NZ_JBOHDT010000085.1:0-16592 GCF_050700635.1 Aeromicrobium sp. | reverse complement strand
GATCTTCGTACCCGACGAGGAGAACCCGGCCGGCTGGGGCACGGTGACCGGCATCGACTTCGGCGTACGCAAGCGCTGAACGCCAGCAACCGCCGACCCGAGCAACTGAGGGTTACCGACGTCAGGGCGTAGGTAACTCTCAGTTGCTGTGGCCGCCGGCCGCCGTCAACGACGGGTATGAACACAACCGCCGGCCGCGCGTCTCCCACTGCTGGCCGGTAGCGCCCGCGGGGCGCCATGGGCCCGCACTCCGGACGAGCAAGGGTTGGTGTCGACGCTGGGGAAAGTTTCAAGCCCTCTGGCGTACAAAAGTTTCCTCAGTCATCGCGCCCGGCAATGCCGTCGCCCCACACGAGCCGCGTTGGCGGGCTTCAATTGGCTTGTTCTCCCCACTCGGCAGAATCGTCAGTCAACATTGCAACAGGCTCCCCGGCGTCGGTAACCCTCAGTTGCCCGCCAGGCGACGTGGTGGCGCCACCGGCCAGGTCAGCCGTGTTCGGGAAAACCTGTCCAGGTCAGAGGCCTGACGAACTTCCCCAAACATCCCGGCGGCGTGGCGACCGGCGAGCGGACCGACCACTCGTGCATTCCGGGAGCACGTGTTCCCGGATACAGCGACCGGGCCGAAACCCATGCAATCTGGGAACACGTGCGCGCAAACGGGCCGTGGCCGCGCCGAGCAACGGAGACCTACGCACGCCCCAGGGCGTCGGTAACTCTCAGTTGCTGTGGCCCCGGGCCGTCGTCAACGACGGGTATGAGCACAACCGCCGGCCGCGGCACCGAATGGTGTCGCGGCCGGCGGTTGGCGTCCGGACCTGGGGGTTGTCAGGTCGGCGGGGCGAGGAGGGCGGTCAGGCCTGGAGCACGGCCTCGGCCGCGATGACGAGCGACACCTTGTCGCCGATCATCACCTTGTCGCCCTCGAGCGGGACGTTGAAGTCGATCCCGAACTCCTTGCGGCTGATCTGACCGGTGGCCTCGAAGCCCACGCGGGTGCCGCCCCACGGGTCGCCGCCCTCGCCGAGGACCTCGACCGAGAGCTCGAGTGGCTTGGAGACGCCCTTGATGGTCAGGTCGCCCTGGACGACCAGCTCGCCAGGAGCCTTCTCGACGACGCCGGTTGACGTGAAGGTCATCGTGGGGTTCTTCTCCACCTCGAAGAAGTCGCTCGACCGCAGGTGGTTGTCGCGGTCGACGGTGCCGGTGTTGATCGAGCTGAGGTCGACGGACACGTCGACGCGCGAGTCCGTGACCTCGTCCGCGGTGACGACCGAGCCCTCGAAGGTCTCGAACTTGCCGCGAACCTTGCTCATGATGTGACGCACGGTGAACCCGATCTCGGTGTGTGTCGGGTCGAGCGTCCAGGTGCCGCTGCGAACGGCGGTGGCTGTGCTGGTCATGGTGCTTTCCTCCGATATAGTTGACTGTTCAACTTTCATGCAAGCATAACACTGATTGACGGTTCACTTATTCCCTGCGAACGTACGATGGGTCACATGACCACGCGCACCGACACCCCATGGCTGGATCAGGAGCAGCAGCACATCTGGCGCTCGCTCCTCGGAGGAGTCACGGTGCTGATGGACCAGCTCGATCGCGACCTGCGCACGCAGCACGACTTGTCGATGGGCGAGTACGAGATCCTCGTGCGCCTTTCCGAGGCGCCAGACCGCTCGATCCGCATGGCCGAGCTCGCCGCGGCGGTGGCGCACTCACGCAGCCGCGTCACGCACACGATCAGCCGACTCGAGCGGGACGGCATCGTGCGCCGCAACCAGTGCTCCGAGGACGGCCGCGGCGTCAGCGCCGTGCTCACCGACCACGGCTTCTCGGTGCTCGAGAAGGCGGCCCACACCCACGTCCGCGGCGTCCACGACTACCTGATCGAGAACGCTCCCCCAGAAGACTTCGCCGCCCTCGGCCGCGTCATGGAACGCGTCATCGCGACCCTCCACGGCCGGCGCTTCTGACTAGTTGTCGAGGTGCCAGGTCGCGCTACCGGTGTCCCAGTCGAGGGTCCCTGCATAGCCGTACCCAGACACGGTGTCGTCCTTGTTCTCCTCGTTGACTGCGATGCAGTCGAAAGTGCCCGTCCGAGCCGTCAGGTCATCGGTTGATCCTCCGCCGGTGGCTGTGCAGCTTGCGGAAAGAATTGGGCCTTCGAGGAACCCCTGCTTCACGTTGGCCTTCGCATCCTTCTTGATGAGCTTCTCGAGCTCGACGATCAGATCGCGGCGCTGCTCTCGCTCGGATTCGTCCGCCTCGGATTGGGCATCAAGCTCCGCTTGCTCTGCTTCCGCATGCTCCTCGGCAAGGGCCGCCGCGCGATCTTCTTGAACCTGCTGGTCGTGACGATCTTTGAGGACCAGGCCCGTTCCTGCTCCGAGAATCAGCAGTAGTACGGCGCCCCCGACGATGATGGATCGCCGTCCTGGTCGGCGTCGACGCATCCGGTCGTACGAGGTCCCACAGCGCGGGCAGAAGTCTCCTTCAACCTGGCTCTGCGCACTGCACTTGGGGCATACCCGCAGAGGCGGATCGGTCTCGGGCGGATCGGATGTCACGTCGTGGCCTTCGTCGGGAGTGGCGCGCGGTGGCTCCAACCATGCACGACATGCGCGGCACCGTCAGGAGAATCGACGGATCCATGAGTGCCAGCTCCGGGCGGGAACTCAGTCCCTGGTGAGGCGGCGGTGCGTGACGGCGTGGGGGCGGGCGGCCTCCTCGCCGAGGCGTTGCACCTTGTTGCGCTCGTAGTCCTCGAAGTTGCCCTCGAACCAGAACCAGCGGGCCGGGTCGTCGGCGTCGCCCTCCCAGGCGAGGATGTGGGTTGCGACGCGATCGAGGAACCACCGGTCGTGCGACACCACCACGGCGCAGCCGGGGAAGTCCAGAAGTGCGTCCTCGAGCGACTGGAGCGTCTCGACGTCGAGGTCGTTGGTCGGCTCGTCGAGCAGCAGTAGGTTGCCGCCCATCTACAGCGTCAGCGCCAGGTTGAGCCGGTTGCGCTCACCGCCCGACAGCACACCGGCCGCCTTCTGCTGGTCTGGGCCCTTGAAGCCGAACGACGCCACGTAGGCGCGGCTCGGCACCTCGTAGTTGGCGACCTTGATGTGGTCGAGACCTTCGGAGACGACCTCCCACACGTTCTTCTTCGGGTCGAGGCCGCCGCGACTCTGGTCGACGTAGGAGATGCTGACCGTCTTGCCGACGTCGAGGGTGCCAGCGTCGGGCTTCTCCTCCCCCACGATCATGCGGAAGAGGGTCGACTTGCCCACGCCGTTGGGTCCGACGACACCGACGATGCCGGCCCGAGGCAGGTTGAACGACAGTCCGTCGAACAGCTCCCGCTCGCCGAAGCTCTTGTGCAGGTCCTCGGCGTCGAGCACCGCGTCACCGAGCCTGGGGCCGGCGGGGATGTTGATCTCCTCGAAGTCGAGCTTGCGGTTGCGTTCGGCCTCGGCGGCCAGCTCCTCATAGCGACCGAGACGGGCCTGGTTCTTGGTGTGCCGTGCCTTGGCGTTGGAGCGCACCCATTCCAGCTCCTTGGCCAGGATCTTGGCGCGCTTGGCATCCTTCTTGCCCTCCACGACGAGGCGCTGCTGCTTGGTCTCCAGGTAGGTCGTGTAGTTGCCCTCGTAGGGGTGGGTCTTGCCGCGGTCGAGCTCGAGGATCCACTCCGCGACGTTGTCGAGGAAGTACCGGTCGTGCGTGATGGCCAGCACGGCACCCGGGTAGGACTTGAGGTGGGCCTCCAGCCAGGCCACGCTCTCGGCGTCGAGGTGGTTGGTGGGCTCGTCGAGGAGCAGCAAGTCGGGCTGTTCCAGCAGCAGCTTGCACAGCGCGACACGGCGACGCTCTCCTCCGGAGAGGTGGTCGACCATCTCATCGGGCGGCGGGCAGCGCAGGGCGTCCATGGCCTGCTCGAGACGCGAGTCGAGGTCCCAGGCGTTGGCGTGGTCGAGGTCGGCCTGCAGCTCGCCCATCTCGGCGAGGAGGGTGTCGTAGTCGGCGTCCGGATCGGCGAGCTCCTCGCTGACGGCGTTGAAGCGGTCGAGCTTGCCCTTGATGCCGGCGACGGCTTCCTCAACGTTGTCGAGCACGGTCTTGCCCTCGGTCAGCGGCGGCTCCTGCAGCAGGATGCCGACGGACGCCTCGGGATCCTTGATCGCGTCGCCGTTGTTGGCCTGCTCGAGCCCGGCCATGATCTTGAACAGCGTCGACTTGCCGGTGCCGTTGGGCCCGACGACGCCGATCTTGGCGCCGTGGAGGAACGACAGCGTGACGTTGTCGAGCACGAGCTTGTCGCCGAGCGCCTTGCGGACGTTGCGGAGGGTATATACGTAGTCGGCCACCCGACAACCCTAACGAGCGGTTCCTCGCGGTCAGCCGCGGGCGCGAATGATGTTCGTGCGGTACCGCGCGTAGGCCTCGAGCTCCTCCTGGACGGGTTCGATCACGCGTTCGTCGGCCACCGCCTCGATGGCCTCGGTGAGGTCGCGACCCGCCGTGCGTGCCAGAGTCTTCCCGGAGATCCAGGCGGCCACGCGCGAGAGCACCGACAGACCGATGCCGCCCGCCAGACCGACGATGGTCATCACCACTGCCAACCGGTATCCGGCCACCTCAGGTCCTGCCTGCACGAACAGGGCCGAGCGGTCGGACAGGTAGAGCAGGCCCCACCACACGCCTCCGAGAATGAAGGCTGCCAGGAGGGCCCACTGCACCACGTTGACGACTCGCCACCAGACCGCCGATGTGGGGACGGTGACGTCGGCGCTGACGACCGCCTTGTCCAGGGAGACGACGATGTCGTCGGCCCTTGACGTGGAGACCTCACGCACCGCGTCACGCCATGGTCGTTCCAGACCGACCGAGGCCTTCTCGGCGAAGTCACGCACCGCGGTCTCGGCCTGGGCTCGCTGGACGTTCGCCGCACCCGGCACCTCGGCGGCGCGGGCCAGTCGCGAGATCGAGTGGTGGGGGTCGATGCCGAGCTCCTGGAGCGGGTCGGTGCGCCGAACCAGCCAGCGAGTGACGGGCCATCCGGTCAGTCGGCCCGCGCGGCGCCGGGTGGAGCCATCGATCGCCTCGACCAGCTGCGGCACGCCGACGCAGTCGAGCAGAGCGACGTCGAGCGCCTCGCGGTCCACCGGACCGATGCCGGGAACCTCGCTCGTGCCGCCGACTTCCGCGAGCGCCGTGGCCGAGGCCGTGATGTCGGAGTTCAGACGGCCCTTGGCGGACGCCTTCGCGCGGATGCGCTGCGCGAGCTCACGCTTGAACTCGTCGATGCCGTCGCCGCGCGTGGCCGAGGTTCCGATGACGGTGACCCCGTCGAGGCCCTCGTCGTCGAGGATGCGACGAACGTCGTCCAACGTGTTCGCGCGCTGCTCGTACGGAATGCGGTCGATCTGGTTCAGCAGGACCACGGTCACGTCCTTGAACGAGGCCAGCGGCCGGATGTAGCGGTCGTGGATGGCGGCGTCGGCGTACTTCTGCGGGTCGAGCACCCAGACCAGCACGTCGGCGTACTTGACGAGGCGGTCCATCTCCAGGTGGTGCTCGACCTCGGTGGAGTCGTGGTCGGGCAGATCGAGCAGCACGAGACCGTCGAGCTTCTGGTCGTCGGACGAACGGTCGAGCATGCTCATGCGTGACACCTGGTGACGCGCCGGGATGCCCATCCACTCGAGCAGCCCGTTGGCGCCTTCGGGGCCCCACGCGCAGGCCAGCGCCCACGACGTCGTGGGGCGGCGGACTCCGACGCCGGCCAGCTCGAGGTCGGTGAGGGTGTTGAAGACGGACGACTTGCCCGACCCGGTCGCGCCGGCCAGGGCGACGATGGTGTGCTCACCGGAGAGCCGCAGCCGCTCGGACGCGCGCTCGGCCAGCTCGGCAGCGGGTGTCAGCAGCTCGTCGTCGAGCCGGCCGCGCGCCGCCTCGACGGCCGCTGCCAGGGCGTCGAGCCGCGTGGACACGTCGCCGCGCTCTCCACCGAAGGCTGGGCCCGATTCGTGGGTGGCCTCGGCGGGGATGGTCGCGCTCATGAAGAGGAATCTCCCTCCAGGAAGTCGGTGTGACGTGCGTATTCTGCCTGACGCGCGGCGTCACGCAACGTGTCTTGGGTGGCTCGCACGGTGTCGGGTGAGTCGAGGAGATCGAGGAAGCGCTGCTTCTCCTCCTGCAGCAGGCGGGCGGCGCCGGCTTGAAGGTCGCCGTGGGCAGCCGCCACCAGCGAACCGAGCTTTTCCCGTCCGAAGATGGCCGTGAGCAACCGTCGGCCGACCTCGGATACTCCACCACGTCCGGCCGCGTGCTCCAGCACGACGACCATCAGCGTGGCACCGACGCCGTTGACGCCGAATGCGAGGAACTTGGCCGTCATCCGCTTGTCAGCGCCCTCGAGCTTCACGGTCTCGAGCACTGCGGCCTGCCAGTCGCGGACGATGCGCTCGACACGGGTGCGCAGCTCGTGCGAGGCACGGTCGAGCCCGCGCGTCGAGGAGAGGAGCGTGCGGCCGGCCTCGTCGGATCCCCAGGTGCGGGTGAGGGCCTCGGCCGCCGACTCGGCGTATCCGACCACCAGCGACTGAAGACCCGCCTCGACGGCCTCGGCCACCTCGGTGGAGCGGTGGCGCTTGCCCGTGACGCCCTCGACCAGGCGTTCGCGGATGCGGGTGACACGCTCCTCGACCGAGCGCACCATCTCCCCTGTGCCGACGAACTCCTGCCACTGGGCGAGCACCTCCCCGCTCAGCAGCGTCCCGTCGGAGGACTCGCGGCTGACGAACGCGGTGGCCTCGGAGTAGATGTCCTCGGCCTGCTGGTACAGACGCTCGGCGGCCTCGATCTGGAGGTCGAGGGCGTCGGCGACATCGTGCGTGCGGAGCACGTTGTGCCGCACCGCGCCGTCGAGCGTCTGGGACACCACGGCCTGTCGAGCGACCGGGTCGGCGGCGAGATCGTGGAGCCACCCGACGATCGGCGCGACGGCCTCGGGGGGCAGCAGGCCCTCGGTGTCGGTACCGGACTCGGGCACGGTGAACAGCGGGGAGTCGGACAAGCCGCGGCTGGTCATCATGCGGGCGAGGTGGCCGCGGACCTCGATGACGGCATCGGCATGGGTGCGGTCGAGCACGACGGCCACGGACGTGCTGCGCTCGGCCGCCTGCTTGAGGTAGTCCCACGGCACCTGGTCGGCGTAGCGCGATGCGGAGGTGACGAACAGCCACAGGTCGGCAGCGGACAGGAGCTGGCCGGCCAGCTCGCGGTTGCCGCGGTCGATGGAGTCGACGTCGGGTGCGTCGAGGATGGCGAGACCTCGCGGCACGCGGGCGGACGTCGTCACCCGCAGGGCGTGAAAGTCGTTGGTGGGCACGTCCGTGCGCGGGAGATCTGGCAGGATGCGGTCGCGCTGGAACCATGGGGCGTCGTCCGGATGGTGCACCAGCACCGGCGAACGGGTGGTGGGTCGCAGCACCCCGCTCTCGGTGACGCGCTCGCCGCAGATCGAGTTGACCAGCGTCGACTTGCCCGCCCCGGTGGACCCGCCGACGACGGTCAGCAGCGGCGCGTCGAGCTGGACGAGCCGGGGAAGAACGTAGTCGGACAGCTGGTCGACGATCGTGGCCTGGCGTGCGCGGGCATCGCCCACACCGGGAACGTCGAGGCGCAGGGGCACTGTCGTGACCTCCGCAAGGAGCTTTGACAGAGCACCCAGCAGCACCACCGAGGCATGTTCGCTGGGCACGGGTACTCCTTTCGGGTGTAAACGGGCGTCCACCCTGTCCTTCAGGTTAGTGGACGAGTGATGGTCCGACGCACCATCGGTCGAGGTCAGTAGCCCGCTGCCGACGCGACAGCCGCGCCGGAGCACCGGCTTCCCGGCTTCAGATCCACCTGGCGTCGGTCGGTCGGGTCCGGATACCCCGAGAGGACACCGCCGGAGCACGCACCTGAGCCGTCACGGACCGCGAACGCGAGAAAGTACGGATTCGTCGGACCCGCCGGGATTTTCTCGTCCTCGGGGAACACGGCGAAGCCGGATACGCCGTTCTCGGGCGCTTGCCGTTCATAGCCGACCACGTTCGACTCACCGATCAGCTCCGGGAAGGCCGCTCGCCACGCGACGACGACGCCCATGTCCTCGGACGGGATCTCGTGGTTCACGTGGTCTGCCCCGACCTCGAGCAGGTCGACGACCCAGGCCTTGGCATCGGAGACCGACCCGCCGGACACGTAGGACGGGCTCAGCTCCCGCTGCTTCGTCGTGCCGTCGTTTCCTGTTGGGGGGTCCTCGTCGGTGCCGACACCGAGTGCCTCGGCCACGACACGGATCGCCTCGTCGGCTTGCTCCAGAGCCGAGCTCGACTCAGGGCCTGCGGCCTGGAATTCCTCGGAGGTGGTGGCCGCACCCTGCTCGTCGAGCGCTGCGATGAGGTCACTGATCGCGCCGAGCATCGCGTTGACGTCGTCGGTGAGGTCGGCCGGCATGTCGATCGCCCGGGTGGCCACGTCGAGGTCGAAGTAGGCGGCACGTACGGCGCGCACCGCCCGCGTGGCGTTCTGCAAGCCGTCCCCGTCACCCAGCGCGGTTCCGGCGGCGAAGTCGGCGCGGAAGGTCGCATAGGCCTTGGCGAATGCTGCGGCTGCCCGATCCCTGTCGGCGCTGGCGGCAGGCTTCGGCTCCGGGTCGCCACCTCCGCATGCGCCCACGACTGCCAGAACCAGCGACAGGACGAGCGCCGGGGTCGTTCGGTTCATCATGGGCGTGCCAACGGCAACGCGGGCGGGAGGCGCAGGGCTGGACGCAGGGCGTACATGGCGTCGAGCAGCGCGTAGGTGCGCTCGATCCCCCTCGGCTTGCTGCGGCCCGACATCACCGCATGGTGGAGGAACGCCATCTCCGTGGCCAGCGTCTGGTACCGGCCGACGATGCGCGAGGCCACCCGTCCGTGGTGCTGCTTGGCGTAGCGTCGCGCCCGCTTGCGATAGGCGAACCGTGAGAGGTACGGGATCTCGGCCGGGTGGATCCAGCCCCGGTCGGCGACGTACGTCAACGACTTCTCCAGGATGCGGACCTGTCGCATGCGCACGACGATCGCGAGGAAGGCCACCGCCAGGAGAACAACGCCCAACGCGAGGTAGACCAGAACGAAACCGGTGCCGTCGCCGAACGACAGCGAGCCGTTCCAGAGCCCATGCAGGCCGATGCTGGTGGCCAGTCCGAGCGAGACGACGATCGTCTTCGCGAGACGGCTCCGACAAGCCAGCGCGAGGGCGATCGCGATGCCGAACGCGGAGGTGAACAACGGGTGGGCGAACGGGCTGAACACGCCCCGCACGATGAACGTGGTGGTGGCCCCCTCGGCTCCGGCGAGCTTGATGTCCGGTGAGCCGAGGTAGCTGGCGGCGTAGTAGCCGATGTTCTCGATGAACGCGAAGCCGATGCCGAGGAGTCCGGCGTACACGAGTCCGTCGAGGAACCCGTCAATGACGCGACGCAGGCGCAGGAACGTCAGCAGCAGGAACAAGCCCTTGGCCGGCTCCTCGGTGGCCGGTGCCACGAACGAGGCCATCGACTCGTCGGAGAGGTCCCAGGTGGCCTGGATGGAGAACTGCAACGCGAGCGCGATGGCCACCGCGACGACGCCGCCCCACACGAAGGCCGCGAACTTGTATCGCCGCGGTTCGGGCTCGTAGCGGTCGAGCCACCAGTACGCCAACCACAGGAGCGGGAGGGGAATCAACGCGAACAGGATCGACAGGCCCGCGCCCCCCGGATCGCCGGCCCAGGACGAGATCACGATGCCGCCGACCACACCGACGACGGCGATGAGGATGAAACCGGTGAGGAGCGCAGCCCGTCCGCGCTGTCGGGGCGATTCGCGGTACCTGGGCATCGTGGCCGGGATCGGCGTCGTGGTGGCGTCGGTCACCCTGCTGAGCCTAGATCAGGGGTGCCCCTGTTGACATTCGGTTGATGGCTGACAGATCAGGGGTGCCCCCGGCAGGACTCGAACCTGCGACCGAGTCATTAGAAGTGACTTGCTCTGTCCAGCTGAGCTACGGGGGCCTGACGCAACGTAGTCAATCACGAAGCAAACCGAAGGATGGGTATTCGATTAGTCTGGGCGGCATGGCGGCACACCACACCAAGGACAAAGGGGATCTCGGTACCGCCAAGGCGCATGCAGATCTAGTCGACAAGGGATACACGGTCCTGTTTCCAGCGACGGAACATGCCGCGTTCGACCTCGTTGCTTACCGAGCCGGCGCATTCCACCGCGTTCAAGTCAAGTACCGGTCCTCGCGGACGGGCTCGATTTCAGTGCAATTCCGCTCCGTCTGGGCTGATCGGAACGGTACGCACATGAAGCCATCCGACAAGTCTGAGGTAGACGTCGTGTGCATCTACTGCCCAGAAACGGACGACTGCTACTACCTGCGACCCGTGGACTACCGGCAGTCCGTGACCTTGCGTGTGACACCGAGCAGGAACGGTCAGCAACGGGGTGTGCTGCCCGCCGCCAGGTTCCGCACGTTTCCAGTCGCCTAGCCACCCATTTGGCCACGGCTTCAGGTGGGCCGTTCCTCGAGACGCTCCTTCAGGCGGTCCCGGACGCCCGGCCAGTCATCGGAAAGGATCGAGAAGACGGCCGAGTCGCGGAAGGTGCCGTCGGCGCGCCGCTTGTGCCGGCGCAGCGTCCCTTCATGCGTTGCGCCCAGCTTTTCGATTGCCCTCGACATCGGAGCGTTGAGCACATCTGTCTGAAGCTCCACCCGACCGAACCCGCAGTCATCGAATGCGTGCCCGAGCAGCCCGAGGTTGGTCGCCGCATTGACGGGGGTACCCCACACGGCCGGTGCGTACGCCGCTGCGCCGAACATGCAACGCTCGTTGACCAGGTCGACGTCGAGCAGGCTGGCCGTGCCGACCAGATCGCCACTCTGCGCGTCGCGCACAGCCCACGCGGACCCGCTCGAGATCAGCTTGCCCACCACCGTGCTCATGCCCTCAGGCACGTCGGGCCGGGCGGCCAGCCCGCCGCCCCAACCTCCGGCCCAGACCCGAGCGTCGTCGAGCGCAGCGAACAAGTCCGGGGCATCGTCCGGCTGCAGTGGGTCGAGCAGAACGACGTTGTTCTTGAGCCTTTGCTTCGCTGGTGTGATCGTCATCACCCAATTGTACACAGTATACGTACCCCCGGGCTTGGTCGAGAGGTTTGTCTTGGGGCTTGAAACGGTGGCCTGTGTGACGACCCTCACCGTCAAAACCGGGTGTTTGTCATCGAGATCACAGGAGATTTGGTCATAAACCGTTCGATGCGTTGGTTGAATGTATGCAGTAGGCAATGTTGCCGAGTCGGGAACGATTCGGCACTCCAAGAAAGGAACCAACACATGATTTTCACCCGTCGCTTCGGCGCGCTCGCCGCTCGCCGCAACTTCCCCCACGTCAACGAGACGGAGCAGGAGCTCACCTTGGACTTTTCGTCCGCTGAGGCTGAGCTCGAAGCCGAGACGGCCAAGGTCGGTTCGGCTGTCTGATGTGCACCGGCTCAAAGTAGTGCAGGTTTGCTGAGGACAAAGATCCTATTTGTCCGCTGCATTCAGTAGACTGTCTACGTCGACTCAGAATCGTCTCTTTCGGAGGACCAGATGACCCAAAGTGTGGGCTCCGAGCCCATCCGCCCGGCCGGCTTCCGACCGCTGAAGCGGCCGCTCCCTTTGCGGGAGTCGGTCTACGAGGCACTCACAGAGATGATCATCGATGAAACGCTGAGCCGCGGTCAACACCTCGTCGAGGACGAGCTCGCGCGAATGCTGGGCGTATCCAGACAACCCGTCCGGGAGGCTTTGCAGCGTCTCCACAACGAGGGATGGGTTGATCTGCGCCCGGGGTTCGGCGCCACCGTGCACGTGCCTGCCGAGAACGAGGTGGACCAGCTGCTCGCCGCGCGCGCGGCGCTCGAGTCGGAATCGGCGCGCCTGGCTGCCAGGCACACGGCGAAGGAGCCCGTCGCGAAGTTGCGCGAGCTTTGTCGCGCAGGAGAGTCATGTCTCGACGCCGGAGACGTTGACGGGGCGGTCCGCACCAACGCTGAGCTGCACCGCCTGGTGTCGGAGATGTCCGGCAACAAGTTCCTCATCGGCTTCGCCGCGCAGGTCGACCGGCGCGTCCGCTGGTACTACACGCCGATCGCCCAGGTGCGGGGGAAGGCCGCCTGGCGGGAGCACGCCCGCTTGATCAAGGCGATCGCTGACGGCGATGAGGACGGTGCCGCCAAGATCATGCGTGAGCACACCGAGCGCACCCGCATGGCGTACATGGAGACCCAGACTTCAGCAGAGAACTGATCGCGCCGGCACGCGGAGCATCGTGGCCGCACGACGCCCGGTGATATGAGCCGGGTCGATGGTCAGTCGTTGTCCGGCGCATCGCCGTCGGCGCTGGTGGAGACCATCTCACCGGCATCGTCTTCGGCCGGCTGGCTCCCTCGCGACTTGACGAGGCTCGCCACCGCCGTCACCGTCAGCGTCCCGATGATGACGCCAAGGGACACCAGGATCGGAATCTCGGGTGCCCAGTGAACCCCGCGATGGTGGAGCGCCTCGAAGATGAGCTTGACCCCGATGAACCCGAGCACGATCGCGAGACCGTAGGACAGGTACACCAACCGGTCCAGCAGGCCGCCGATCAAGAAGTACAGCTGCCGTAGCCCCATCAGGGCGAAGGCATTCGCCGTGAACACCACGTAGGGCTCCTGCGTCAGGCCGAAGATCGCCGGAATGGAGTCCAGGGCGAACAGCAGGTCGGTGGTGCCAATGGTCAGGATCACGATGAACATCGGGGTGATCATTCGGCTGCCGCGCACGCCCGTGAACAGTCGTGCGCCGTCATAGTCCTTGGACATCGGGAACCGGCTCTCGACGAACTTGATCAGCTTGTTCTCTTCAAACTCGTCATCCTCGTCAGCAGCCTCGGTGACCAGCTTCCAGGCGGTGTAGATCAGGAATGCGCCGAAGATGAAGAACACCCAGTCGAATCGTGCGATCGCCTCTGCCCCGAGCGCGATGAAGATGCCTCGCATCACCAGCGCCAGGGCGACACCGATGAGCAACACCTTCTGCTGGTACTGCCTGGGCACCGAGAACTTGGCCATGATGATCAGGAAGACGAACAGGTTGTCGACCGACAGGGAGTACTCGGTCAGCCAGCCTGCGAAGAACTCACCGCCGGGACGGCCGCCGGCCGCGACGGTCAGCCCGACTCCGAAGAGCACAGCGAGACCGACGTAGAAGATCACCCACAGGGTGGCCTCTCGAAGCGATGGCTCGTGAGGGTTCCTTGCCACGATGAAGAAGTCCAGGGCCAGCACGGCCAGGATCACGACAAGGGTCACTGCCCACACGGTCATCGAAACGTCCATCGATCGCTCTCCTACGAAATTGTGGTCGGGTCGCTACGACGGGTGTCCTACGAAAGGTGAGTCAACCGTGCCGCGCGGCGGAACGGGCTTCGCGTGCTTCCTTACGCTGCTGCTGCTTCTCAGCGCGGCCCCTGGCCGTCGCTTCCTTGCGTTCCTGCAGCACGGTCATGAGCCCCTTGTACTCCTCGACGACGATGAACGCGTACCTGTTGTGTGCTCGGATCCGTGGCCACCAGTGTCGGCCGAGGTACTCATGGGACCAGAGGAAGCCGATGGCGAACCCCATGCTGAGAAGTGCGTTGTAGAGGAGGAACTGCCACAGCGGCCCTGCCGGCAGACCGGGTCCGCCGGTGAACAGCCACTCGGTGACGATGGAGTGCACCAGCATCGCCGCGGGAAACGCGAAGAACCAGTACGCCGCCGCAGGAGTGAACACCCCGACCGGGGCCTTCTCGAGGGCGACGAGAGTTGCGTAACCCGCTCCGAACAGTGCGATCGAGATCCCGAATGCGAGTCCGGTGATCACCGCCCAGCCGGAGGGCTGGCCCGCGAAAGCGGCCAGCCCCCCGGCGCCGAGTGCGGCGACCGCACCGATGACGTACGTCGGTACGGCGAACTCAGCGAGTTCTCGCATCTCTGGTGTGGACACGTCAGCTCACGACCACACCGAACCGCGCCAAGCTGTAGAACAGCATGCCGAGGTAGAACACCGCACCGAAGCCGATGATCAGGTTCCGCGCGATGCCCGGACGAATCGGCTTGGGCAGCATCCTGTTGTTCACCAGGAGCAGGACGACACAGTAGGCGCCCATGGCGAACGTGGACAGGAACGCGAGCACGTCCAGAATCGCGGCTGGTCCGTCTGCCGGTCCGAAGAAGATGATCCCGATGCCGAAGAGGATCACGCCCCACAGGTAGAACGCGTACAGCTGCGACATGTTGAACCGCTTCGCACCCTTCACGAAGTAGTAGGTCATGTCGGCCTGACCACGCGAGAACGAGTCGAACAACCCGAGCGTCGCGTTGAGCCCGATCAGGGCGATGAAGCCGAAGAACACGGTGCCCAGCACCGGGCTCCCTGCGGCTGCGAAACCGTCCGACATCGCGACCAGAGCGGCGTCGCGGTCGTCACCCTGGACGAGCTCGCCAACATCAGGGTTCTCCTTCGCAGCGGCCAGCGCGATGAGCGTGAACGAGATCGTCACCATCATGGTGATGCCCCAGAACAGGAAGAAGGCGTCGAAGGTGACCCACTTGCGCCACCCCTTCCACCTCTCCATCTCCTCGGAATCGCTGGTGTCGAACATGTAGCCACGGGTCGGCATGGTCTCCGTCTCGCCTGCGTGCGCCAGCCCCTTGACCTTGGGGATGTGCGAGCCCATTGCGGCGCCGCTGTCTCGCAGCTGCAGGGTGTACCACATCTGCTGCATGCCGGACGGTCCCGCGAACGCGATCGACCCGACGATGATCGGGAACCATGCCGCGGAGAGGGCCAGGTTGTCCTCGCCGAAGTAGCCGAAGGCGAACATCCCGGTGATCGTGTCCGCGAGGTCCGACCAGGTGCCCACCATCGCAGCGATGATGGCCGTGCCGATGACGAGGATCCCGATCAACACGCCGAGAACCTTCTCGACGACGTCATAGATGTTCTTGAGCGAGCTGAACAGCACACCAATGGAGATCAAGACGATCGTCGCCGTCACCTCGAACGGGATACCGGTGATCTCCTCGAACGCTCCCGCACCTGCCGAGAGGTGACCCGGCCAGATGTAGATCGCGATGGCCGAGACGAAGAATAACCACATGAGCGGCTTGAATACTCTCGCCGCTCCGAAGAAGATGCTCTCGCCCGTTGCCATCGCGTAGCGCGACATCTCGAGCAGGACGACGGCCTGCAGCGTGACGCCGATCAGGAACAACCAGCGGATGTCCGGGCCGAAGACCAGGACCAGCCGTGGCCAGAGGTAGGACTCACCCATCCCGACACCGAGCGCGACGAGGAACACCGTCGGGCCAAGAATGTGGATGGACGGTGGAGCCTTGGGCAGCTTGCGGATCGGCATCGGCTCGAGGCCGCCCGCATGCCACAGTTGCTCTCCCGAACCGGAAGGGCTCGTACTAGATTCGTGAACAGTCACGGCATTTTTCCCCCTAGATGGACCGCATCGCGCGTGTCTGTGTTGACGTCAACACGCGTGATCGGTTGTTGACTTGTTCGTACTTGATGGGTCTTGTCGAGCCTTGGCCGCATCGGTCCCAGCCTCATCCGATCGCGCCGGCGTTGCGGGCCCAGCGGTACTTCGCACCGAGCACCTGTACCGGCAGTTCAGTGGTGTATGGATAGGCGACGACACCGTGCTCGTAGAGGTACTCCGAGGCCTCTTCCACCTCGACGTCACCCGCAAGCGACGCGACGATCGGCTTCACGATGCCCTTCTTGCGGTACTCCTCGACGACCTCGGCCACCAGCTCGGCGAACACCATCGGCGGCGTGACGATCGTGTGCCAGTAGCCCAGGATCAGCGAATGCACCCGCTCATCCTCGAGGCCCAGGGCAATCGTGTTGCGGTACGTCGACGGCGGCTCGCCACCGGTGATGTCGACCGGGTTGCCCGAGGCACCGAACGGCGGAATGTACTCGTCGAACGCCTTGGCGAGGTCCTCCGGGATATCCATCAGCTTGAGGTCGTTGTCGACACACGCATCGGAGAGGAGCACACCCGAGCCTCCGGCTCCGGTGATGATGACGACGTTCTCGCCCTTCGGTGTCGGCAGCACTGGTAGGCCTCGGGCGTACTGGAGCATCTCGTTCAGGCCTGGTGCGCGCACGACGCCGCTCTGGCGCAGGATGTCGTCGTACACCTTGTCGTTGCCGGCGAGCGCGCCGGTGTGCGAGCTCGCCGCCCGCGCACCCATGTCGGTGCGCCCGGCTTTGAGCACCACCACGGGCTTCTTCTCGGAGACCCGCTTGGCGGTCTCGGCGAAGTAGCGACCGTCCTTGAGGTCCTCGAGGTGCATCGCGATGATGTTGGTGTTGTCGTCCTGCTCGAAGAACGTCAGCAGGTCGTCCTCGTCGATGTCGGACTTGTTGCCGACACCCACGATCGCGGAGACACCCATCTTGCTGCTCCGGCTGAAGCCGAGGATCGCCAT
>NZ_JBOHDT010000084.1:0-10058 GCF_050700635.1 Aeromicrobium sp. | reverse complement strand
GCTGCGAGGCGATCCCGACGTGACGATCGGGCGGCGGTCGATCAGCGCGGCCGTCATCCGCACGGCACTGTCGATCGCGCTGCTCGCGGTGATGCTCGTGGTCGGCTCGACGTTCATCGTGATGTCGATGACCGACTTCGCCTTCGACGTCGTGCTGTTCGAGTGCGCGTCCGCCTTCGGCACCGTCGGGTTGAGCACCGGCATCACCACTCAGCTACCCGTCGACGCGCAGATGACCATCTCCGTCTTGATGTTCGTGGGCCGAGTGGGCACGATTGCAGCGGCGTCCGCGTTCGTCCTGCGTCGTCGCACCACGCGGTACCACCTTCCCGAGGAGCAACCGATCATTGGCTAAGTCAGGTGGTAACCACGAACCGGTGCTGGTGATCGGCCTCGGCCGCTTCGGCTCGTCGGTCGCGCGGTCGCTGGTGCAGCTCGGTCATGACGTGCTCGCCGTCGACGAGCGCCCCGAGGTCGTGCAGCGCTTCGCCAGCGACTTCACCCATGTGGTGGCCGCAGACTCCACCGACACCGAGGCCCTCCGGCAGATCGGGGCCGAGCAGTTCGACCGCGCCGTCGTGGGCATCGGCACCGACATCGAGGCCAGCGTCCTCACCGTGCTCAGCATCGTCGAGCTCGGCGTGAAGGAGGTGTGGGCCAAGGCCATCAACGCCAAGCACGCCCGCATCCTCGAGCGGGTCGGTGCCCACCACGTCGTCCGGCCGGAGTCGGCGATGGGCGAGCGCGTGGCTCACATGGTCACTGGCGCGATGATCGACTACATCGAGTTCGACGACGGCTTCGCCATCGCCCGCACCCGGGCTCCGGAGGTGTCGTGGGACCGAACTCTCGAGGAGACGGGTCTGCGCGCCAAGTACGGCGTCACGGTCGTCGGGGTCAAGCGGCGCGGCGAGGACTTCACGTACGCGAGGCCGGAGACGTCGATCACGTCGTCCGACGAGCTGATCGTCTCCGGCCCCACCACGAAGGTCGAGAACTTCTGCGCCCTCACGCACCGTTAGCTAAGGGCGCGTCTCCCTACGGTCACGCCACGTCGCGCCGCTGGTTGAACCAGGCGGCCAGCCCGGCGGCGAGCACCACGTAGACGAGAAGGGTGGTCACAGCCTGGGTGCCGCTCACCGTCTCGGCCACCCCTGGGGCCGGGCTGCCGATGCGGTCCGGGGTCAGCGCCGCGACCAGTGAGCCGGCGTTGACGCCCGGCAGCACGTCCCGCAGCGGTTCCAGCGCCGAGAGCATCGTGCGGGCCATCGCCGACACGAGGTTCTCGATGCCGAGGGCCCAGACCACGCCGAGCCCGACCGGCAGCGCCACGCTGCGCAGCGCCACTGACAGGGCGGCACCGATACCCGCCCACGCTGTCAGCACGAGCACGCCGCCCACGTATCCGGCGGCCAGGTGACCGAAGCCGGGCAGCGCTGCCGACTCGCCCTCGGCCAGCGCGATCGCCGTCGACGTCGCGCCACTCAGCACGAACAGCACAGCCACGGTGGCCGCGAGGAACGTGACGACGGCGAGCATCTGTCCGGCCAGCACCGACAGCCGGCTCGGTCGCTGGGTGACGATCGTCTTGAACGTGCCCCACCCGTACTCGCTGCCGAGCACGACGGCGCCGAAGGCGAGGGCCAGCGCCCCGGCGAACACCGGGAAGCCGCCCAAGGTGTTCGTCACGATCTGCGCGGGCAGGGTGCCTTCGAGCAGCTCCGCGGGCGTCGATCCGGCGTCGAACCCGCTCGGGTCGGACGAACGGTACGAGAGATAGGGGATGAGGAAGCTGAACACCTGGTTCAGCACGATCATCGCGGCCACGATCGTCCAGGCCGCCGGACGGCGCACCATGGCGAACAGCTGGGCCCGGGTGACGTCGACGACGTGAGCGGGATTCATGACAGGACTCCTTCGAGATCGGCGGAGCGTCCGGTGATCTCGAAGAACACGTCCTCGAGCTGGCGTTCGTCGCGCTGGACGCGGATGACGTCCACGCCGGACGACACAAGCGCGCGGACGACGGTGGCGGTGTGAGTCTGGTCCACGTCGACGCGGAGGTCCGTCCCGTCACGCCGAACCGCATCGACGACCGAGAGGTCACGGATTGAGGCGATCGCGCGATCGGCTGGATGCGCGGTCACGAGGAGGCTCGTGCCTCCTCGCAGGTCGGCCACGGTGGACTCGGCGACCACGCGACCTTCGGCGATGACGGCCACCCGGTCGCAGACGTCCTGCACCTCGGCCATCAGGTGGCTGGAGAGGATGACGGTGCGGCCCTGACGTCCGAGCTCAACGATGAGCGCGCGCATGTCGCGCATGCCGGCCGGATCGAGCCCGTTGGTGGGCTCGTCCAGCACCACCAGCTCGGGATCCTTCAGCAGGGCGGCCGCCACGCCCAGTCGCTGCTTCATCCCGAGCGAGTAGGCCGAGAATCGGTCGCCGCCGCGGTCGGCGAGGTCGACCGTCGCGAGGGCGGGATCGATGCAATCCGCCGGTACCCCGGCCAGGCGCGCGACGACCCGGAGGTTGGCGCGTCCTGACAGGAAGGGGTAGAAAGCCGGACCTTCGATCATGGAACCGGTGCGGGCCAGCGCCGACGAGGATCCGGCCGGCTCGCCGAGCACGGTGGCCGTGCCCGACGTCGGCCGGACGAGCCCGAGCAGCATCCGCAGCGTCGTCGTCTTGCCCGCGCCGTTCGGGCCGAGGAATCCGTAGATCTCCCCGGCGCGAACGGTCAGGTCGACGTGGTCGACCGCGGGTGTCGCGGACTTGTCGTAACGCTTGACGAGGCCGCGTGCCTGAACGATGGGCGCCTCGACGACGGGAGCCGAGGTCATCGCCGGTCCTTCTCGTTGAGGACGGCCCGACGGGTGCGGTACTCGTCCTCGTCGATCTCGCCGGCGGCGAAGCGCTCCGCGAGACGTGCGTGCCCGCTCTGCGAACCACTGTGGCCGTGCCGGCGGCGTCGGCTCATGGTGGCGAAGAAGAGCAGAACGGCGATGAACGCCAGCAGCCAGAAGATTGGGAAGATCGGCCACCAGCCACCGGGACCGTACTGGTCGTGAGCTGCGAGCTCGGTGATGAGGGTGGTGTTCATGGTGTTTCTCCTTGTCGGTCCGGGCGAATCTGAATGTGCTTCCAGACTCGCGGCAGATCGACCGTGGGTCGTCGCCCACGGGAGGGCACTTCGACTACGCCACCGGGAGTACGAATCCCCTCAGGACGTCCACCCCGGACGGACGAGGCCGGTCTCGTACGCGAGCACCACGAGCTGGGCCCGGTCGCGGGCGTGCAGCTTGGTCATCGCCCGGCTGACGTGCGTCTTGGCGGTCGCGGGGCTCACAACGAGTCGTTCGGCGATCTCGTCGTTGCTCAGTCCCTCGCCCACGAGTGCCACGATCTCTCGCTCGCGCTCGGTGAGCGGATCCAGCAGGGCGGTCGGCGCCGCGGGCCGGCTGCGGGTCGCGAACTCGGCGATCAGCCGCCGCGTCACGCCGGGGGAGAGCAGCGCGTCACCTGCCGCGACGGCACGGATGCCGGCCAACAGGTCGACCGGCTCGGTGTCCTTGACGAGGAAGCCGCTCGCGCCGTGCCGCACGGCCTCGAACACGTACTCGTCGAGCTCGAACGTGGTGAGAATCAAGATCCGGACTTCAGTCAGGGCCGGCTCAGCCGTGATCCGTCGGGTGGCCTCGAGCCCGTCGACCCGCGGCATGCGGATGTCCATGAGCACGACGTCCGGCCTGGTGCTCCGCACGACGGTGACCGCTTCTTCGCCGTCACCGGCCTCGCCGACGACCTCGAGGTCTGGCTCGGACTCGATGAGAGCACGAAAACCCGCGCGCAACAGGGCCTGGTCGTCGACCAGCACGACACGTGTCATGAGGCACTCCCGAGCGGCAGTATCGCGTGCAGGCGGGCGCCCCCGCCAGCGTCGGGGGAGAGGTCCACGCTGCCGCCGAGTGCGGAGGCGCGCTCGCGCATGCCGCGCAGCCCCGTGCCGCCATGATCGACACCTTGGCCGCCGTCGGCGTCGCCCGGGCCGCTGCCGTTGTCGATCACGCTGACGTCGAGCTCGGTCAGCCCGACGACGAGTCCGATGCGGGCGCGAGTGGCGCCGCTGTGCCGGACGACATTGGTGACCGCCTCCTGCACGATCCGGTAGGCAGCCGTGCCGACGGCGGCCGGAACCGCGTCGAGGTCACCGGAGACCTCGACCGTGGTGGTGACGCCGGTGTGTGACGCCCGGTCGGCCAGGTCGTCGAGTGCGTCGAGTCGCGCGACCGGGGCACGCGGGGCGAGCTCGCCCTCGGCCCGCAGCACACCGATGAGGTCGCGCAGCTCGGTGAGCGCCTCCTTGCTCGCGTCCTTGATGGTCGTCAGAGCGGTCTCGACCTGCTCGGGCCTGCGGTCGACGAGGTGCAGAGCGACGCCGGCTTGGACGTGGATGAGCGACATGTGGTGCGCCACGACGTCGTGCAGCTCTCGGGCGATCCGAAGGCGCTCCTCGCCGGCTTCGCGGCGACGTTCCTCAGCTCGAGCCCGCCTGAACTCGATCATCCGGGCCCTGTTGAGCCGCACGAGCTCGCCGGCGGCCAGCACGAGCAGGCTCCAGGCGAGCACGCCCGCGAACCATCCCCACGACCATTCGTCGGTCACGACGGCATGGGCGGTGAGCGCCAGGATCACCACGGCGCCGACCGCACCCCACGCCTCGACCCGACGGCTGCCGGCGATGTTCACGACAGCCGCGCCCACGAACGACGCGAAGACCGGGCCGTAGGGATAGCCCATCACGACATACGCAGCGGTGATCGCCGTGACGAACAGCAGCACGGTGCGGGGCCGACGGCGCAGCCCGTACAGGCTCATCGGGCCGGCGACGGCGATCAGGACCGCGACGACGTCCGGCTCGCGGGCATCCAGCTGATTCCGGGCCGCCCCGAACGTGCCGACCACCTGCACGAAGGCCAGCGCGATCGGCCCGAACAGCCAGAAGCGGCGCGGCGGTCCGTAGAACGGGGGAGGCACGGGACCACGTTAGGCGAGCCCGCCGGTCGACGTCGTCCCTCGTGCGGCGCAGGCGTACCTACTCCATTGGACGTAGGGGTGGCAGGCTGGCGACGTGATGGATCATCCATGGCACATCGACGAGCTCGACCTCGCGGCCTACCTCGACCGGGTCGGCCTGCCTGAGCGAGAGCCGGACCGGGAGAGCCTCGACGAGCTTCATGAGGCGCACGTGCGCGCCTTCACCTTCGACAACATCGACGTGCTGCTGCGTCAGCACCAGGGCGTGGAGCTCGCAGCGGTGCAGGCCAAGTTCGTCGGCCGCGGTCGTGGCGGCTACTGCTTCGAGCACGCGACATTGTTCGCGGCCGTGCTTGAACGCCTGGGGTACGACGTGCAGCGGCACCTCGGGCGCGTCGGGGCCGCCACGGAGGCGCCGCGCACCCACTGCGTCGTGGAGATCTCGCTCGACGGTGAACGACTGCTCGCCGATCCCGGTTTCGGGATGAGTCTCATGCGGCCCATCTCGCTGGAGGACGGAGCCGAGGACGACCACCGCGGATGGCGCCACCAGGTGCGTCGCGCCGACCCCGGCGAGGTGGGTCCGGGTTGGGAGCTGCACCGACTGCGCGAGAGTGGATGGGAGCTGATGCACACGACCGACGAGCTGCCCGTACATCCGGTCGACGTGCTGATGGGCCACCACTTCACCAGCACCTACCCGAGCACCCACTTCCTGCACGGCCTGATGCTGGCCCGGCACGGGGTCGACCGGCACACGACCGTGACGCACGAGACCGTGACCATCCGACGCCCCGGGCAACCCACCGAGCACCGCGACCTCCGCGAGGGTGAGCTCGAGGAGCTGCTCCACGAGCTCGGCGTTCCGCTCTCGGCGGACGAGGAGGTGCGGTTGCTCGATGTGGTGGCCGGGCTGAGGCCGCGCCTGGCGGATCCCCGCGCCGCCCGGACGCCCCCGCATCCAGGCTGACTGCGTTCTCGTTCCTCGCTAGACAACCCTGGTATGGCTTCGGCCCTCGGCCTTGTCAGCCGGGCGCGGATGACGCCCGGATCGACTGCGCGGATCCGCCAGGCACGGCCTAGCCGTCCGGGTTGACGCCGTCGCCGCCGGCGCCCTGGCTCCACGCGGGTAGCTCCTGCAGCGCCCACCCGTTGCCGTCAGGGTCGGAGAAGTAGACGAACCGGCCCCACGCCTGCTCGTCGACCTCGCTGGCCTCGACTCCGCGACCGACGAGCTCGGCGCGGATGGCGTCCGCGTCGGACACCACCATCTGCATGTTGTCGAGCGAGCCGGGTGTCATCTGGGTGAGGCCGGTACCGATGCAGATCGAGCACGCGGATCCGGGCGGCGTGAGCTGCACGAACCGCAGATCGTCGCTGACGACATGGTCGTGATCGGCGTTGAACCCGACCTTGTCGACGTAGAACTCCTTGGCCCGGTCGACATCGGTCACCGGGACGTTCACCAGCTCAAGTTTCATGTCCATGCCTCAAAACCTACTGGCAAGCGGGGACAGTAGAGTTCGGTCGGTGACCAGCCCAGTCAGCTCATCCGATACGGCCGCGTTCCGCTACACCAGCAGGCTCGCGGCTGAGATCGAGGAGCGCTGGCAGGACCGCTGGGAGTCCGAGGGAACGTTCGAGACACCTAACCCGGTCGGCGACCTGGCCGTCCCCGGCGCGGACATCCCGGACGACAAGTACTTCATCATGGACATGTTCCCGTACCCCTCGGGCGCGGGCCTCCACGTCGGTCACCCGCTCGGCTACATCGCCACCGACGTCGTGGGCCGCTACAAGCGCATGACCGGCGTCAACGTGCTGCACGCCCTCGGCTACGACGCGTTCGGCCTGCCCGCCGAGATCTTTGCGGTCGAGACCGGTCGCCACCCGCGTGAGACCACCCTCGAGAACATGACGACGATGAAGCGTCAGCTGCGGCGCCTCGGGCTGGCCCACGACAGCCGCCGCTCCTTCGCGACCATCGACCCGGACTTCGTGCGGTGGACGCAGTGGATCTTCCTGCAGATCTTCAACTCCTGGTACGACACCGAGCAGCAGAAGGCACGGCCCATTGCCGAGCTGATCCAGAAGCTCGGCACCGACGACCCCGCGGTCATCGACACCTACCGGCTGGCCTACATCAGCGACGCCCCGGTCAACTGGTGCCCCGGGCTCGGCACGGTGCTGTCCAACGAGGAGGTCACCGCCGACGGACGCAGCGAGCGCGGCAACTTCCCGGTGTTCAAGCGCAACCTCCGCCAGTGGCAGATGCGCATCACCGCTTATGCGGACCGTCTGATCGACGACCTCGAGCGCGTCGACTGGCCCGAGCCGGTCATGATCATGCAGCGCAACTGGATCGGCCGCTCCCACGGTGCCAACGTCAGTTTCCCCGTGGTCGACTCAGACTTCGCGATGGACGTGTTCACGACTCGTCCCGACACCCTGTTCGGCGCGACATACATGGTCGTCTCCCCAGAGGCCGCCCTGGTCGACCAGATCGTCACGAGCGAGTGGCCGGACGACGTCGACCCGCGCTGGACCGGCGGTGCCTCGTCACCCGCCG
This sequence comes from Aeromicrobium sp., assembly GCF_050700635.1. Lineage (GTDB taxonomy): Bacteria > Actinomycetota > Actinomycetes > Propionibacteriales > Nocardioidaceae > Aeromicrobium. The sequence continues at coordinate 2,452 of NZ_JBOHDT010000084.1, read as the reverse complement.
AGGCCGTCGCCGCCTACCGCGCGCAGGCGGCCGCGAAGACCGACATCGAGCGCCAGGAGAACCGCGAGAAGACCGGCGTCTTCACAGGTGCATATGCACGGAACCCCGCTAACGGGGGGATGATCCCGGTTTTCATCGCCGACTACGTGCTCGCCGGCTACGGCACCGGCGCGATCATGGCGGTCCCGGGCCAGGACGACCGCGACTGGGAGTTCGCCGAGACCTTCGGACTCCCAATCGTCCGAACGGTCCAGCCGCCGGAGGGACATGAGGGTCCCTATCTCGGCGAGGGCCCGGCCATCAACTCGGCCAATGAGCACGTCAGCCTCGACGGGCTCGGCGTTGAGGAGGCCAAGGAGACGATCATCGCCTGGCTCGAGCAGCAGGGCAGCGGCAACGGCACCACCACGTACCGGCTGCGCGACTGGCTGTTCAGCCGTCAGCGCTACTGGGGCGAGCCGTTCCCGATCGTCTACGACGAGGGCGGCCACCCGATCGCCCTGCCCGACTCGATGCTGCCGGTCGACCTGCCCGAGGTTCCGGACTTCTCGCCGAGCACGTTCGAGCCCGATGACGTCACCAGCGAGCCGGAGCCACCGCTGGGCCGCGTCGCCGAGTGGGTGAACGTCGAGCTCGACCTCGGCGACGGCCCCAAGATGTACCGCCGCGAGACGAACACCATGCCGAACTGGGCCGGATCGTCGTGGTACGAGCTGCGCTACACGGACCCGAACAACGCGGAGGTCTTGGCCGACCCCGAGAACGAGCGCTACTGGCTTGGTTCGCGGGAGCCGGGCGGCGCCGGCGGCGTCGACCTCTACATCGGCGGTGTCGAGCACGCCGTCCTGCACCTGCTCTACGCCCGCTTCTGGCACAAGGTGCTGTTCGATCTTGGACACGTCTCCAGTGAGGAGCCGTTCCAGCGCCTGCTCAACCAGGGCTACATCCAGGCCCATGCCTACACCGACGAGCGCGGCAGCTACGTGCCCGCGGAGCAGGTCGTCGAACGTGGGTCGGAGTGGACCTACGAGGACCGTCCGGTCACCCGTGAGTACGGGAAGATGGGCAAGAGCCTCAAGAACATCGTCACGCCCGACGACATGTACGGCGCATTCGGCGCTGACACGTTCCGTGTCTACGAGATGTCGATGGGCCCGATCGACATGTCGCGACCGTGGGAGACGCGCGCGGTCGTCGGGTCGCAACGCTTCCTGCAGCGCGTGTGGCGCCTCGTCGTCGACGAGGACACCGGTCAGCTCGTGGTGGATGACATCGAGCCGGACCTCGCGCTGAGCCGTGCCCTGAATCGCACGATCGACGGGGTCCATGCCGACCTCGAGGCGATGCGGTTCAATACCGCCATCGCCAAGCTGATCGAGCTCACCAACCACGCCACGAAGGCCCGATCGCGCCCGCGGACGATCATCGAGCCGCTGGTGCTGATGCTGGCGCCGTTCGCTCCCCACCTGGCCGAGGAGCTCTGGTCGCGCCTCGGCCACGAAAGATCGCTGGCCTACGAGCCGTTCCCACAGGCCGATCCCGAGCTGCTGGTCGAGGACACCGTCACCTGCGTGGTCCAGGTCCAGGGCAAGGTCCGCGCAAAACTCGAGGTGCCGCCGTCGGCCACCGACGACGAGCTCACCGAGCTCGCGTTGGCGGAAGCCAACGTGCAGCGCGTCATCGACGGCCGCGAGGTGCGCCGGGTGGTCGTCCGGGCGCCCAAGCTGGTCAACATCGTCGTCTAGGCTGCGGCCATGAACGTCGCGATCGTCACCGACTCCACGGCGTCATTGAGTCCCGGTGATGCGAAGCGCGAGGACATCACCGTCGTTCCGCTACAAGTGATCATCGGTCCCGTCGTCTACACGGAGGGCGACGACGTCACGTCCGACATGATCGCCGAGGCGCTCACGGCGTTCGTGCCGGTCAGCACGTCCCGCCCCACTCCTGACGACTTCCTGGCCGTGTACGAGCGCCTCGCCGGCGACGGCGCGACGGCCATCGTCTCGGTGCACCTGAGCTCCAAGATGTCGGGCACGCTCGACTCTGCGGTGCTGGCCTCCAAGCAGGCGTCCGTACCGGTCACATGCGTCGACTCCACGCAGGTCGGCATCGCCACGGGTTTCGCGGCGGGTCGGGCCGTCCGGGTGCGCGATGCCGGGAGAGACGCCCTCGCCGTGGCCGATGCCGCGCGACGTGCCGGCGAAGCCTCCACCACGCTCCTCTACGTCGACACCCTCGAGTACCTGAAACGGGGCGGACGAGTGGGATCGGCGGCCGCCCTGATCGGATCGGCACTGGCATTCAAGCCGTTGCTCACGATCCGCGACGGGCTCGTCGTTCCGCTGGAGCGGGTGCGCACGACGTCGAAGGCGCTGTCCCGGTTGGAGGCGCTCGCGATCGAGGCCGGCGGTGCATGTGACGGCGGGTTCGACATCGGTGTGCAGCACCT
>NZ_JBOHDT010000083.1:0-15845 GCF_050700635.1 Aeromicrobium sp. | reverse complement strand
GCAGCTCGATGGCGATGCGCAGCAGGGCGCCCTCGTCGAACGCGTTGACGTGGGTGCTGAACGGCCGGGCCGCGGCGCCGCCGTTGGTGTGCTGCAGCACCGGGGTCTCGACCTCGATGTACTCCTGCGCGTCCAGCGTGGCCCGCAGCGACTGCAGCACCTTGGCCTTGACCCGGACGTTCTCGCGCGCCTCCGGCCGGACGATGAGGTCGACGTACCGCATCCGGCTGCGGGCCTCGTCGGACAGCGGCTTGTGCTCGACCGGCAGCGGCCGCACCGTCTTGGCCGCGAGAGTCCACTCGGTGGCCATCACCGACAGCTCGCCGCGCCGGCTGGTGACGACCTCGCCGGTGACGGCCAGGTGGTCGCCGATGTCGACGACGTGCTTGAACTCGGCCAGCCGCTCCTCACCGACCGCATCGAGCGAGAGCATGGCCTGCAGCTCGGTGCCGTCGCCCTCGCGGAGGCGGACGAAGCAGAGCTTGCCGGTGTTGCGCAGGTGGATGACGCGCCCCGTGACCGAGACGGTCTCAGCGGTCTGCACGTCCGGCCCGAGTGCCTCGGCGTCGTGCGTCTCGACCACCTGCCGCAGCGTGTGGGTGCGGGCGACCGTGACGGGATACGGTTCCTCGCCGCGTTCGATGAGCTGCCGGCGCTTCTCGCGACGCACCCGCATCTGCTCGGGGAGGTCGTCGGTGTCGTCGCTCACGAGCAGCAAGCCTAGGGCGTGTCTCCTCGTTCCGGTCCGACAGGGCGCGTGGTGTCCGCGCTCGGATGGCAAGGCAAAGGAGGATGCAGCCTGAGACGCGATTCGCGGCCGCACCGCCGTCGGCCGTAGAGTCGGGATGCCCCTGCCCTCGCGAGAAGGAGTCCTTCGTGCCAGACGTCGCCCCGCTACCGGAGCGAGCCCGGCTGTTCCACGTCGGCATCCCCAAGTCCGGAACCACGTCGCTGCAGATGGCGGCGAGTGCCGGCCGCGAGACGCTGCGGGCGAACGGAGTGCTCTACCCGGGCACGAAGCTCAACCAGCGCGACGCCGTCCTCGGTTTCATGGAGCGGCGATGGGGCTGGACGTCCGCGGGCATCCCGCCGCGACGGTACTGGGACGAGGTGATGGCGGAGATCGAGGCTGACACCGAGCGCCGGGTCCTGTTCGGCCACGAGTTCGCCTCCGAGTCCAACGCCGAGACGGCTAAGCGGTTCATCGACGCGATCGGCGAGCGCACGCACGTCGTCGTCACCCTGCGGAGCCCGGGGACCATCCTGCCGTCCGCTTGGCAGCAGTACGTGAAGGCCGGCGTGCCGATCGCGTTCGACGACTGGCTCGGCTCGGTCATCGCCGACCCGCCCGACCGCAACGTCACCAAGGGCTTCCACGACCGCAACGACCAGGCCGGCGTCGTTCAGCGCTGGGCCGAAGCCGCCGGCGCTGATCGCGTCACCGTCGTCGTGCTCGACAAGAGGCGTCCGGAGCTGTTGTACGGCACTTTCGAGCAGTTGCTCGACCTGCCGTCCGGCACCCTCGCGGCGCAGGAACTCGGTGGGTTCGCCTCCAACCGCGGGCTCAGCGTCCCCGAAGCCGAGCTCTTCCTGGCGCTGAACGAGGTCATCAGGCCCAACGACGTCCAGTGGCCCGACTTCCAGCGGATGGTCCGCAACGGCGCCATCCGCCGCATCATGGAGTCGCGTGATGCCGGGGAGGAAAAGCTGCAGCTGCCGCCGTGGGCGGTCAAGCGTGCCGCCGAGATCGGCGCGGGCTACGCGGACGCGATCGCCGCCACTGGCGTGCAGGTGGTCGGCAACCTCGCCCAGCTCGCGGAGGAGGTGCCACCGCGCCCACACGATGATCCCCCGCCGAACCACATCCCGGTCGAGCTGGCCGCTGAGGCCTTGGCCGGGATGCTGTCGGCTGCCACGTCACGCGGCGCCTTCTTCGACCCAGTCGTCGACGACAAGAGCGTCGAGAAGAGCGTCGACAAGAGCGAGGAGCGCGCCGTGGCGATGCGCCGGGCCAAGGTCAAGCGGATGGCCCGGAAATCCACGACCAAGGAGGTCGTCTGGTTTGCCACCGGCTTCATCGGCGCCAAGTTGCAGAAGCTGATTCGCATGATTAGTAGGAGGTGACCGTGTCCGACGACCTCGAGCTCCCGGCGAGAACGCGCCTCTTCCACATCGGTATCCCGAAGTCGGGCACCACGTCGCTGCAGGCCGCAGCGCGAGCGAGTCGCGACGCCCTGCGCAAGAACGGGGTCCTCTACCCCGGGTTCGACACCAACCACCGCACGGCCGTGCTCAGCTTCATGGGGCGCCGCTGGGGCACACCCGGCGAGCCAGCGCCACCGCCGGAGCACTGGGACGACCTCATGGAGGAGATCGAGGCCGAGACCCGCCGCCGCATCTTCATCACGCACGAGTTCGCCTCGGAGTCCGACGATGAGATGGCGGCCCGGTTCGTCGACACCCTCGGCGAACACACCCACGTCGTCGTCACACTGCGCAGTCTCGGCGCGATCCTGCCGTCGGCGTGGCAGCAGTACGTCAAGACCGGTGTCTCCATGAGGTTCGACAAGTGGTTGGAGGCCGTGCTCGGAGACCCGCCGGACGATAGCGTCACTAGCACGTATCACCGCCGCAACGACCAGGGCGGCGTGGTCAGCCGCTGGGCGAAGGTGGCCGGACCGGACCGGGTGACCGTCGTCATCCTCGACCGCGAACACCCAAGGCTGCTGTTCGACAGCTTCGAGTCCATGCTGGGCGTACCGCAGGGCACGCTCGTCGAGCAGGAGATGGGCGGGTTCGCCAGCAACCGCGGCCTTACAGTGCCGGAGGTCGAGCTGTTCCGCGCCTTCAACCGGGTCATCAAGCCGTACGGGGTCGGCTGGGAGCTTTATCAGCGCACGGTCCGCCAGGGCGCCCTGGGGCGGGTGATGGAGTTCCAGGACGGGAGCAAAGACCGCCTGCGGCTGCCCGCCTGGGCGGTGGAGCGCGCATCTGAGAAGGGTGCAGGCTACGCCGAGGCGATCGCGACCTCAGGCGTCCGGGTCGTCGGCGACCTCCAGACCCTGGCCGAGGAGGTGCCGGCCCGCGCAGACGACGCGGCCCTGCCGACGATGGTCCCGATCGATCTCGCCGCGGACGCCCTCGCCGGCATGTACTCCGCCGCAGCATGGCGCGGACCGTTCTTCGGCGTGATCGACCGGCACGGCGAAGAACAGGAGAAGGCGCTGCGGATGGCGCGGGTGAAGCGCGAGTCGAGCCGCTTCACCACTCGTGAGCTCATCAGCCTCGGCTTCTGGTTCCTTGGACTAAGGGCTCGAAAGCTACTGCGGAGGATCCGTCGCCGCTGACGCCCCTCAGTCGTGGTTCTTCTCGTGGACGAGGCGGAGGCCGGTGAGGGTGAGGAACGGGTCGCGGGCGGTGATGGTCTGGCAGTGGTCGACGACGGCTTCGGGAAAGTCGCCCGTCACGACGACCGAGACATGGTCGGGGTCCGCGCCCATCGCCTCGATCATTCGATGCACGATGCCGTCGACCTGACCGGCGAATCCGTAGACGACGCCGGACTGCACGGCTTCGACGGTGTTCTTGCCGATCACGCCTCGTGGGCTGGCGAGCTCGACGCTGCGCAGCTGGGCACCGCGACGGGCGAGGGCCTCCAGCGAGATCTCGACCCCCGGAGCGATCGCCCCGCCGAGGTAGGCGCCCTTCTCGTCGACCACGTCGAAGATCGTGGCGGTGCCGTTCATGTCCACGACGATGGCCGGCCCGCCGTACACTTGGGAGACGGCGAGGGCGTTGACGATCCGGTCGGCACCGACCTCACGCGGGTTGTCGGTGTTGATCGGCACACCGGTCTTGACGCCCGGCCCGACGATCGAGACCGGGGCCTTGGCGTAGTACCGGTCGATCATCTCCCGGATCTCCAACAGGATCGCCGGCACGGTGCAGCACACGCTCACTGCCGTCACCTCGGCGAGAGTCGTGCGGGTGACGAGCCCCTGCAGCACGAGATACCACTCGTCAGAGGTGCGCCTGACGTCCGACTGCACGGTCCAATGAGCCGTCAGCTCCTCGTCCTTGAAGATCCCGAGCGCCGTGTGGCTGTTGCTGATGTCCATCGTCAGCAGCGACATGGCTCAGCTCCGCACGGACGGATTGTGGGTGACGTCGCCACGCATGAGGCCCGATCCGGGGAGCGCCTCCGCCGGGTCGGTGCCCGTGCCGATGATGTGGTTCTCGGAGTCGACGAACACCACGTGCGGCTCGAGCTCGCGGGCCTCGGCATCCTCCATCTGTGCGTAGGCGATGAGGATGACGAGGTCGCCCGGGTGCACGAGGCGAGCTGCGGCGCCGTTGATGCCGATCACACCCGAGCCGCGCTCGCCGGCGATCGTGTACGTCTCGAGGCGGGCGCCGTTGTCGATGTCGACGATGTGGACGAGCTCGCCGGGCAGCAGGTCCGCGGCGTCGAGCAGGTCCTGGTCGACGGTGACCGATCCGACGTAGTGCAGGTCGGCCTGCGTCACGGTGGCGCGGTGGATCTTGGACTTCATCATCGTGCGCATCATGGTCATCCACTCCCCATTGTGAGCCCGACGTTGTCGAGCAGGCGCGGCTTGCCGACCCGTGCCGCGATCAGCAGTCGGGCCTCCTGACCCGGTGCGGGTTCGCCCAGGTCGGGGTTCGTGAGTGTCAGGTAGTCGAGATCGACGGGAACGCCGTCGACGACGCGGTGTGCGGCGGCGAGCACGGCCTCCGGGCCGTCGGGCGCGCTGGCGGCACCCGCACGGAGCGCGCGGTACAGCACGCTCGCGTGCTCCCGCTCGACCGGTGAGAGGTATGCGTTGCGCGAGCTCATGGCGAGCCCGTCGGCCTCACGTACCGTGGGGCAGCCCTGCACATCGACGTCGAGGCACAGTGCCTGCGTCATCTGCCGGATGAGCACGAGCTGCTGGTAGTCCTTCTCGCCAAAGACGGCGACGTCGGGCCGCACCAGGCCGAACAGCTTGGCGACCACGGTGAGTACGCCCCGGAAATGGCCCGGACGGACGGCCCCCTCGAGGACGGAGCCGAGTGGTCCTGGGTCGACGAACACGGTCGTGTCGGTTCCGGTCGGGTACATCGTCTCGACGGTGGGTGCGAAAACGACGTCGACGCCCGCCTCGTCGCTACGCTCGAGATCGGCATCGAAGGTTCGCGGGTACTCATCGAGGTCCTCCCCCGGCCCGAACTGCGTCGGGTTGACGAAGATCGACGCGACGAGCGTGTCTCCGAGCGGTCGTGCGTGCTTGAGCAGCTGGACATGACCGTCGTGCAATGCCCCCATCGTGGGGACGAACGACACCGCCCCGTCACCGCGGGCAACAGCCAGGTCGGCACGCGTGCGCGCCACCGTGAGGTCGGTCATGAGACGCCCACGGCGGACTCGGCCAGCGCGTCCCACTCGGCCTCAGTGAGCACCTGGCGGATGTCGCGCGCGCTCTGCGGCGACAGGCGGCCGTCGAGCTCGGCCCGTCGCGTGGTGGCCCGCGCGAGGGCGAGGTACGTATCGCTGATGTCGGAGTCGGCGGCCAAGGCGTCCGCATGCGCGCGGATGGTCGTGACGTCGCCGCGAACCACAGGTCCGGTCAGGGCAGCGTCACCGAAGTCGAGGACGTTGTCGAGCGCAGCGCCCAGCAGCGGGCGCAGCACGGCGGCGGGATCGGTGGACCCGGCCTGACGGAGCAGGTCCATCGACTGTGCCACCAGGGTGACGAGGTGGTTGGCGCCGTGCGCCAGCGCAGAGTGGTACAGGGTGCGGTCGGCCTCGTCGACCCACATCGGGGTGCCGCCGAGATCAGCCACCAGTTCCTCGGCGAGGGCGCGCTCGGCCGTAGCTGCGGTGAGGCCGAAGACGCAGGTGCGATCGAGGTCGACATCGGTGCCGGTGAACGTCATGGCGGGGTGGAACGCGATGGTGCGTGCGCCGGCTCGGGCGAGCGCAGCGAGGGCGTCGGTGCCGTGCCGGCCGCTGGTGTGCAGCACCACCTGCCTGGGACGGACGACGGAGGCGAGCTCCTCGGCCACCCGGATGAGCGCGTCGTCGGGAACGGCCAGAAGGAGGACGTCGCCGCGTGCGGCGACCTCGGCGGGCGCGAGCACCTCGACACTGTGTCCATCGATCGGGGGCAGGAGGGTCTGGATGCGCAGCTGCGAAGCGGGCGAGCGGCCGCTCACACCCACGATCGGGTGGCCGACAGCACGGAACTTTGCGGCGAGGACGGAACCGACTCTGCCGGCTCCGATGACGCCGATGGAGAGACGCGTCATGCGTTGGTGCCTTTCGTTCCAGTCCCGCGAGGGGTACCAGACAATTGGACGCCTCCAGTCTACGTGCGCCCATGACGGCACCACCAGCCGACGGCCGCGTGGAACACGTCACATCTGCGTACGCTGATCGGCATGCCCAGACCGTGGCGCGACGCCTGGCACGACGCGCTCTACGGCCCCGGCGGTTTCTTCATGCACTCGCGTCCCTCTGACCACTTCCGCACCTCAGTGACCTCGTCCGACGTGTTTGCGCAGGCCATCGCGCGACTCGCGCGCGAAGCGGGGCTGGACGCAGTCGTCGATCTCGGTGCCGGCGGTGGTGAGCTGCTCGGCCGGCTGCACGGCATCGACGCCACGCTGCGACTCACCGGGGTGGAGCTGGCGCCCAGACCCGACCTTCCCGCCGGCATCGAGTGGGCCGACGAGCTGCCGGCCTCGATCGAGGGGCTCCTGATCGCGCACGAGTGGCTCGACAACATCCCGTGCGACGTCGTCGAGGTCGACGACGGCGGTGTCGCGCGCCACGTCGAGGTAGACCCGGACACCGGTCGCGAGACCCTCGGAGGGCCGGTTGAGTCCGCCTGGCTCGACCGGTGGTGGCCGCTGGGCGAACCCGGGAGCCGAGCCGAGATCGGAGAGCCGCGGGACGACGCGTGGGCGGACGCGGTCGGCCGGGTGCACGGCGTTGCGCTGGCGGTCGACTACGGCCACATGGCCGACGCGCGTCCACCATTCGGCAGCCTCGCGTCGTTCGCAGGCGGTCAGGAGGTCGACGTCGTGCCCGACGGCAGCCGCGACGTCACCGCGCACGTCGCCGTCGATGCAGCAGCGGCGCGGGTCGGCGCCACCCTGGAGCGTCAGCGCGACGCGCTCGCCCGGCTGGGGATCGACGGCACCCGCCCGCCGCTCGACCTCGCCACCGCCGACCCCAGCGCGTACATGACCGCGCTCGCCCGTGCGTCCGAGTCCGCCGAGCTGCGGGCCAAGGGTGGCTGGGGCGACTTCTGGTGGCTGATGACCGACAACCGGCCGAGAACTGGCATGGAAGACTGAGGCTCATGGCTCAGCCGCGCGAGGTGACCGCCGCCGTCGGCACCGGGTTCGCCACCACCGACATGGTGCTCAACATCGGGCCCCAGCATCCGGCCACCCACGGGGTCCTGCGCCTCCGGCTCACCCTCGACGGCGAACGCGTCGTGCACTGCGAGCCGATCATCGGCTACATGCACCGCGGCGTCGAGAAGCTCTTCGAGGTGCGCGACTACCGCCAGATCATCGTGCTCGCGAATCGCCACGACTGGCTCAGCGCGTTCAGCTCCGAGCTCGGTGTCGCGATGGCGGTCGAGGACATGCTCGGCATGGAGGTGCCCGAACGCGCGACGTGGATCCGGACGCTGCTGGCCGAGCTGAACCGGGTGCTCAACCACCTGATGTTCCTCGGCTCCTATCCGCTCGAGCTGGGCGCGATCACGCCGATCTTCTACGCCTTCCGCGAGCGCGAGACGCTGCAGGAGGTCATGGAGGAGATCTCCGGCGGACGCATGCACTACATGTTCAACCGCGTCGGCGGTCTCAAGGAGGACATCCCGGCCGGCTGGCCGGGTCGGGCGACGGCCGCGGTCACCGCGGTGCGGACGCGGCTGGCCGAGATCGAGGATCTCGTGCTCGGCAACGAGATCTTCGCCGCGCGCACCAAGGGGGTCGGCTTCCTCTCGCCCGAGCTCGTGCACGCCTACGGCGTATCCGGGCCGATCTCCCGGGCGTCCGGCGTCGACATTGACCTGCGTCGCGACGAGCCGTACCTGGCCTACGGTGAGCTCGCCGACACGCTCCGCGTCCCGACCCGCACCGACGGTGACTGCTACGCCCGATTCTCGGTGCTGCTCGAGCAGGCCAAGGTGTCGCTCGATTTGGCCGACGCCTGCCTCGCCCGGATCGCCGAGCTCGAGCCCGGACCGGTGAACGTCCGGCTGCCCAAGATCCTCAAGGCCCCGGAGGGCTCGACCTACGTCTGGACCGAGAATCCGCTCGGGCTCAACGGCTACTACCTCGTCTCGCGTGGCGAGAAGACGCCCTGGCGGCTCAAGCTGCGCACGGCGTCGTTCAACAACGTCGCGGTGCTGCCCGAGATCGTCGGCGGCTGCGTGGTGGCCGACCTCGTCGCGGTGCTCGGCTCGATGTTCTTCGTCGTCGGCGACATCGACAAGTAGCGCCCCGAGCGGCGCAATCCCACCCGCGAGTGGCGCAGAATGGCGCGACACGCCGTCTTGGAATCGCCACTCCGCGCCACTTGCGGCCCGATCTGCGCCACTCGGTGGTCGCTGCCTAAGGTCGAGAGCATGACCGCCGAGCCCGTGACCCGCACCCCGTCCGCCCTCGACGAGCTCAGCGACGCCTGGCTGGAGACGATGCTCGAGCACGAGCCGGAGTGGCACGTCGAGCTCGGGCGGCCGGGCCGGGAGGGCGAGTACTCCGACCTGTCGCCCGACGGACACCAGGCGCGTGCCGATGCCACCCGCGCGATGCTGGCCCGCGTCGACGCCGCCACCCCGGCCGACCCGGTCGACGGGGTCACGAAGCTGGAGCTCCAGCGCGTTCTCGGGCTCGAGATCGAGCAGCACGATGCCGGCTTCTGGCGCACCGACCTGAACGTCATCGAGTCGCCCGTCCAGAACCTCCGTGCAGTCTTCGATCTCATGCCCACCGACACCGTCGACGACTGGAGCGGCATCGCTCTTCGGCTGCGCAACCTGCCGGCCGCTGTCGACGGCTATCTCGCGTCGCTGCAGGCCGGTATCGACGCGGGCGACACACCGGCCGTGCGTCAGGTGCAGGAGGTCGCCGACCAGGCGTCGCGTCACGCTGACGCCGACGGATTCTTCGCCACGCTGGTGCAGCGCGGCACGGCCTCGGAGCTGCCGGCATCACTCGTGGCAGACCTCGAAGCCGGAGCCGTCGGAGCCGCGCAGTCGTACGACGAGCTGGTGCGGTTCCTTCGCGAGGAGCTGGCGCCGCACGCCCGCGAGAAGGACGCCGTGGGACCGGACGTCTACGCCCTGGCCTCGCGCGGATTCGTCGGCACGGCGGTCGACCTCGACGAGACCTACGAGTGGGGCCTCGACGAGCTCGGCCGGATGGTGGCAGAGCAGGAGTCGATCGCCCGCGAGATCGTGCCCGGGGGCACCGTCGACGACGCCGTCGCGCACCTCGACGGCGACCCTTCGCGGCGTCTGCACGGCACCGACGACCTGCAGGCCTGGATGCAGCGGACGAGCGACCGCGTCGTCGACGAGCTCGGCCGCAGCCACTTCCACATCCCGGAACCGATGCGTCGGCTGGAGTGCCTCATCGCACCCACCCAGGAGGGCGGCATCTACTACACACCGCCGAGCGAGGACTTCGCGCGCTCCGGCCGGATGTGGTGGAGCGTCCCGGAGGGCATCACCGAGTTCTCTCCCTGGCGCGAGCTGACGACCGTCTTCCACGAGGGCGTACCGGGCCACCACCTCCAGTGCGGTCTGGCTGTGTGGAACCGAGCCGACCTCAACGCCTGGCGCCGGAGCGCCAACTGGAACTCGGGCCACGGCGAGGGTTGGGCACTGTACGCCGAGCGCCTGATGGCCGACCTCGGCTACCTCGACGATCCCGCCGACCGACTCGGCATGCTCGACGGTCAGCGCATGCGGGCGGCCCGCGTCGTGCTCGACATCGGCGTCCACCTCGAGAAGCGGCTGCCCGACGGCTCGGACCGCTGGACGGGCGACATGGCGTTCGGGTTCATGGCCCGGCACGCGAACCTCAACGAGCCGCTGCTCCGGTTCGAAGCGAACCGTTATCTCGGCTGGCCAGGTCAGGCACCGTCCTACAAGGTCGGTCAACGGCTGTGGGAGCAGGTGCGCGACGACGCGCATGCAGCGGCCGGCGGCGCGTGGGATGTGAAGGAGTTTCACCGCCGCGCCCTTGCCCTCGGCAGCGTCGGACTCGGCACGCTCCGCGCAGCGCTGCTCTCCTAGGCTGGCGTGGCGTCGGGGGCGGTCTCGTCGTCGTGGTCCTCGGGCAGGCGGCAGGCGCGTTCGAGCAGCAGGGCGGCAATGACGAGTAGTAGCCCCGCAGCGGCGGCGGCGGCCCCGTTCAGCGCACGCTCCTCGCCCAGGGGGGTGTCGAGGTCGCCGAGGAAGGTGATGGCGAAACCGGCGTAGCCGCCGGCGAACAACGCACCGACGATGACACACGAGCGTGAGAGCGCGAGCATCTTGACGCCGTGGTCGGAGGTCATCCGCTGCTTCTTCTTGTGCAGGCTCTGCCACGTGCTCCAGGCCAGCGCACCCACGATGAGGGCGACGACGAACAAGGTGGTGGCCGCCCCCCAGCCCACACGTGGCGGACTGGCGTCGAGACGCACCGAGACCGGACGCACCAGGAGACCGAGCACCAGACCGGTCGTGACCATCGCCACGACGAGGAAGGCGGACGTGCGCCGGAGCTCGGGTCTCACAAAATGATCTCGAGGTCCTCGCGCTTGCTGACTCCGGAGGTGTCGACGTCGCCGATGAGGTCGGCGACGAATCCCTGACCGGGGATCTCACCCTCAGGATCGATCTCCAGCCACGGAACGAGCACGAAGCCACGCTCGTGCGCTCGTGGGTGGGGCAGCTTCAGCTGATCGTCGTCGCAGACGCGCTGGCCGACGACGAGGAGATCGACGTCGAGCGTGCGCGGGGCGCCCTTTTCGGATCGCTCGCGGCCGAAGGCGTCCTCGATGGCCAGCGCGCGGTCGAGCAGGGTGTGGACCGTGAGCGTGGTGTCGATGAGCACGATGGCGTTGAGGAACTTGCCCGAGTCGGCGGGGGCTTCGACCGGGTCCGTCTCGTAGACCGAGGAGATCGCGACGATGGTGACCTCCGGGGTGTCCTCGAGCGCGGCGACTGCACTCTGGAGCCGGTTGAGCCGTTCGCCGAGGTTCGAGCCGAGCGCCAGCACCGCCTGCCGGATCGGGCGCATGCCGCCGGTCATGGTGTCGGCGTCCAACACGTATGGAGTGGGCGACTCGGTCACTGCTTGCTCCGCTCTATCGTGACGCTGACGTCAGTGAACGTCACCGTGATGGGCGCTTCGGGCTTGTGCACCGTCACGCTAGCCCATCGCACATGGGGGCGTGCCAAGCACAAGTTCACCATACGTAGGGCGACCGACTCAATGAGGTCCACGGGCTCTCCGACGATGACGTCGTGGAGGTCCTGAGCCAGCTGGCCGTAGTCGACTGTGGCGGTCAGGTCGTCGCTCGATGCCGCGGGTTCGAGGTCGAGCCCCAGACTGACATCGGCGATGAACGTCTGCCCATCACGGCGTTCGTGGTCGAACACTCCGTGACGTCCGACCGCGGTGATCCCGCGCAGATCGATGCGATCGAGGCCCTCGGGAATGCTCATGGCTCCTCCGTCACTTCGATGTCGAGAACCGGCGAGGCGTGGCGCGACCAGAAGCGCCAGCCGCCCGAGCCGCTGCGGTCGCGCACCAGGATGCTGGTGCACAGGGCCTTGCCACCGGCGAACGACTCGACCGAGGCCATGCCCTCTCCGGACAGGATGTTCTCGGTGCACGTGACCACCGCGGTGTCGGGGTTGTCGGAGCCCGGCGGCATCGTGGTCACGGCGATGTCGGTGAGGAAGAACTGGATGTAGCCGACGTTCGCCATCAGGACCGTCCACGAGCGCAGCACCGCGTCGGTGCCCTTCAGCTGCTCGGCGCCAGGGTGGATGCACGACGTGTCGACGTCGTCGACCCAGAGCGAGGTCATCAGGTCGAGGTCGCCGGTCTCGACCGCGTCGTAGAAGGCTCGGTGTGTGCTGAGCACGTCCTTCACGACTCCTCCCCCAGCCGCGCGACCACCCGGACGGCGTCGGCCGTGGCAGCCGCCTCGTGCACCCGGACGCACCACGCGCCGGCGAGCGCACAGATCGCCGAGATCGCGGCCGTGGCAGCTTCGCGCTGGTGGGTGGGACGCAAGGCGTCAGCCGCGTCGGGTAGGAGCTCGCCGAGGAACCGCTTGCGACTGGCCGCGACGAGCACGGGGTAGCCGAGGGCGATGAACGCATCCAGGTGGGCCAGCACCGTCCAGTTCTGGTCGCCGGTCTTGGAGAATCCGAGCCCGGGGTCGATGACAACCTGCTCGCGCCGCACCCCGGCCGACAGCGCAGCCTCGACCTGCGCACTCAGCTCGCGTGCGACATCCGCGACGACGTCGTCGTACTGGGTGAGCTTCTGCATGGAATCGGCGTGCCCGCGCCAGTGCATCAGGACGATGGGTGCGCCCGAGCTCGCGGCCACGTGGGTCATGCGCTCGTCCGCCCGTCCGCCCGAGACGTCGTTGATGAGGGTGGCGCCGGCATCGAGCGCGCGTTCGGCGACGTCGGCGCGCATGGTGTCGACCGACACCGTGACACCCTCGGTCACCAGGCCTGTGACGACAGGGATGACGCGACGCAGCTCCTCCTCGGCGTCGATGCGCAGCGCGCCGGGCCGGGTGGACTCACCACCGACGTCGATGAGGTCGGCGCCCTCGGCGACGAGGTCGAGCCCGTGACGGACGGCCGTGTCGGCATCCAGCCACTTGCCGCCGTCGGAGAACGAGTCGGGCGTGACGTTGACCACTCCCATGACGCGGCAGCGTCCAGGTCCGAGTAGACCTGAGGTCACTCGTGACCCCTGGCGGTGATGAGGCCCATCGCCTCGGCACGGGTGGCGGGGTCGCGCAGCTGGCCGCGCACCGCACTGGTGATCGTCTTGGCGCCGCCCTTGCGCACCCCACGCATCGACATGCACAGGTGCTCGGCCACGATCACGACGATCACGCCGCGCGGCTCGAGGACCTCGGTGAGCGAGTCGGCGATCTCGGTGGTGAGCCGCTCCTGCACCTGCGGGCGCCGGGCGTAGATATCGACGAGGCGGGCGATCTTGGACAGCCCGGTGACGTGCCCGCCCTCACGAGGGATGTAGCCCACGTGGGCGAACCCGACGAACGGCACCAGGTGGTGCTCGCACAACGACCAGACCTCGATGTCCTTGACCAGCACGAGCTCCTCGTGGCCGACTTCGAACGACGCGGTGAGGACCTCGCGGGGGTCCTGATCCATTCCGGCCAGCAGCTCGACGTACGACTTGGCGACACGGCGCGGGGTTTGACGCAGCCCTTCGCGGTCAGGGTCCTCGCCGATCGCGATCAGCAGCTCGCGGACCGCTGCTTCGGCCCGTGGGAGGTCGACGCTCACGGTGCGCCTGGGGAAGGGGACTCCGGTGGCGGTGGTGGTGCAAGAGTCTCGCCCGCGATGTCGTCGTCGGGGGCGCCGGGCGGCGGTGCGTCCGGACCGGAGTCGGGGCCGATCACGATCCCGACCTCGGGGCGGCCGTTCGTCGAGCTCTCGACCGGCGGAACCGTGGACGGGACGCGGGTGTCCGAGCCGGTCCAGGCCGGACGGATCTGGCGACGGCGCAGCGGCTCGAAGATCTCCGCGACCTCGGCCTTGTCGAGTGTCTCCTTCTCGAGGAGCTCCTCGACGAGGGCGTCGAGCACGTCGCGGTTGTCGGAGAGGATGTCGAAGGCCTCCTGGTGGGCCTGCGAGATGAGCTTGTTGATCTCCTCGTCGACGATGGCGGCGACGGCCTCGGAGTAGTTGCGGGCATGCCCGATGTCGCGCCCGAGGAAGGGCTGACTCTCGTTCTCGCCCAGTCGGACCGCACCGAGGCGCTCGGTCATGCCGTACTGGGTGACCATGGCCCGGGCCAGCGTGGTGGCCTTCTCGATGTCGTTGCCCGCGCCGGTGGTCGGGTTGTGGAAGACGAGCTCCTCGGCGGCACGGCCGCCCATCATGTAGGCCAGCTTGTCGAGCAGCTCGGCCCGTGTCTGCGAGTACTTGTCCTCGTCGGGCAGCACCATCGTGTAGCCGAGTGCGCGGCCGCGGGGCAGGATCGTGATCTTGTGGACCGGGTCGCTCTGCGGCAGCGCGGCGGCGACCAGGGCGTGCCCGCCCTCGTGATAGGCGGTGATTGCGCGTTCCTTGTCGTTCATCAGGCGCGTGCGCTTCTGCGGGCCGGCCATGACGCGGTCTATGGCCTCGTCGAGCGAGGCGTCGGTGATGGTCTTCTGGTTGGTGCGTGCGGTGAGCAGCGCGGCCTCGTTGAGCACGTTGGCGAGGTCGGCGCCGCTGAAGCCCGGTGTCCGGCGGCCGACGGCCTGCAGGTCGACGCCCGCCGCGATCGGCTTGCCGCGAGCGTGCACGCGCAGGATCTGGGTGCGGCCCTGCAGGTCGGGCGCCTCGACACCGATCTGCCGGTCGAAGCGGCCCGGACGCAGCAGCGCCGGGTCGAGCACGTCAGGCCGGTTCGTTGCCGCGATGAGGATGACGCCGCCGCGGACGTCGAAACCGTCCATCTCGACGAGCAGCTGGTTGAGGGTCTGCTCGCGCTCGTCGTGGCCCCCGCCGAGCCCCGCGCCGCGGTGACGGCCGACCGCGTCGATCTCGTCCATGAACACGATCGAGGGAGAGTTCGCCTTCGCCTGCTCGAAGAGATCGCGTACGCGGCTGTTGTGGAGCAGGACGGGCTTCTCGCCGCCGAAGAAAGCCTCGTTGTCGCAGCCACAGAGGTCGTAGACGTAGCCGTTGTATGGCTTGCGCTCGATGCGGGTGATCACCGGCATCTTGTGCCGGTGATCACCGGGGTCGGCCGCGAACGGGTCGCTGATCTTGCCGATCGTGAGCTTCCAGTGATCGCCGTCGGGAAGCGCCTTCTTGCCCTCTTTGATGATGCGCCCGCCCTGCTGGCGCCCGTGGCCCACGCCGGTCTTGATCCCGTGCATGGAGCACAACCAGGCCAGCTCCTTGATGAGCTGATGGCTAGCCGAGCACATGACGAGTTTTCCCTCCGAGGACCGGTATCCGTCGCCCTTGAAGTAACCCTCCAGGTAGGCGAGGAAGTAGGGGCGAGGCAGATCCCACAGGAACTCGGGGACGTGCTTGTTGTGGCTGCCGGTGGCGCAGTGTCGTTCGAAGAACCGCCCCAGGACTGCGGAGTAATAGAGCAGCCTGGTCGTGTTCTGCTTCGTGTGGCGGATCGCCGGCTCGATCCCGAACAACTCGCGCATCAAGGCTGTGCAATCGGAGATGAGATCGTGCTCGTGGGACCCGAAGCAGAACTCGAGGCTCCCGTTGCACCGGCCCTCCGCCGTGTAGTAGCCGAGCAGCTTCATCAATGCGGGCGTGACGACGACGTCGGGCGGCAGGGTGGTCGTCGCAGCACTCGACAAGCCGCGCGGCTTGTGCACGCCGTTGATCCAGTTCCCCACGGTCCCCTGGCAGACGCCAACCTGCTCCGCGATCTTCTTCTGAGAGGTGGTCGGCGCGAGATCCAGTGCCTTGGCGTAGGCGATCTCGCGCTCCGCGTCGATCTCCTGAACGGGCAGGACCAACGGGGTGGTCGATCCATCGAAGCGATGCGCTCTGATCTCGTGCTTCGTCCCCTCGCCGGGCACGAACCCACGC
>NZ_JBOHDT010000082.1:0-18055 GCF_050700635.1 Aeromicrobium sp. | reverse complement strand
TGCGCATCTGGTCGACGATCGTGGAGTCGTGCGTGGCCATGACGACGGTGGTGTCGGTGCGGTTGATGCGGTCGAGCAGCTTCATGATGCCGACGCTGGTGGCGGGGTCGAGGTTGCCGGTCGGCTCGTCGGCGATGAGGATCATCGGCCGGTTGACGAAGGCCCGGGCGATCGCGACGCGCTGCTGCTCGCCGCCGGACAGCTCGTCGGGCATGCGGTGTCCTTTGCCGTCGAGACCCACGAGGTCGAGCGTCTCGGGGAGCAGCTTGTTGATCTCGTGGCGCGACTTGCCGATGACCTGCAGGGCGAATGCAACGTTCTCGGTGACGGTCTTGTTCGGCAGGAGGCGGAAGTCCTGGAACACGGTGCCGACCTGGCGACGCAGCTTGGGGACTTTCCAGCTGGAGAGCTTGTTGATCTCCTTGCCGGCGACGTAGACGCGTCCGTTCGTCGGTCGGGTCTCGCGCAGCACGAGGCGCAGGAAGGTGGACTTGCCCGAGCCTGAGGCGCCGACCAGGAAGACGAACTCACCCTTCTCGACCTCGAGGTCCACGCCCTGCAGTGCCGGTCGTTTCTGCCCAGGGTACGTCTTGGTCACCTTGTCGAAGCGAATCACTCGGACGAGTCTAGGCAGACCGCACCACGGGTCTGCGGAGCCCTCTCCGGTCGGCCCGTCGAAACCGCTCCTTCAGCAGCGGCTACCCGGCGAGCTGGGCTCCCATCTGGGGCGGGTGGTGCCACTGCTCATCGGTCTCTGCAAGCACGCTCCACCCGACCCGGGCCAGTCCCACGAACATCAGGACGAGACCGATGGCGAAGGCCACCGGCGAGCCGGTCGGCAGCGAGACAGCGAACGCCGCCGAGCCCAACGCGACTGTGCCTGCGACCCACGTTTGCGCGACGCGGCTCCGGTACATCCCGTAGCTCATGATGATCAGGCCGAGCGGCAGCAGCAGGACCGGACCGAGCAGAACCCAGAAACCGCCGCTGGTGACGATGCTCGCGAAGAGCTGCGCATCTCCGGATCGCCCGATCTGCGGCACGATCGCTGCCTCGGCACTCGCGATGGCGAACAGTGCCATGACCCCGACCATGGTCGTGGCGCCACCGATGATCCCCTCGGTTGGCCGGTGCTCGTGCAACAGGTGGGCAAGACCCACCACCGCTCCGATCATCAGGAGCATCGATGCAGCGATGAGCCAGTGCGCGAGTTCCCACCGCCCAAGGTTGGCGACGATGATCTCGAACTGGCGGGCGGCATTCGTGGTCTCCTCCGGATGCAGGAGGCCACCGACCAGGAGCACGGCCGGGGCGAGGATGAGACAAGATCCGCAGATCGTCTTGAGCAGTCGTTCTGATGGCGAAGTGGTGGCCATGGTGATCTCCAATCACCCCTCCACCAGTCTGCCCTCGCGGGCCGCGATGCGCTAGGGGCCAAGGTCAGCGCAGCGGCACGAAGCTGTACGCCCCGTGCGCGCTGATGTCTGCGTCACCCGGGTCCGGCCCGGTGCGTCGAACCCGTGTCATCGTCGCGTTGACGGGCACCACCATCACGCCGTCGTCGGTGAGCTGCTCGACGAGCGCGTCCGGGAGCTTGCGCGCCGCCGCTGAGACGAGGACACGGTCGAAGGGCGACTCAGCCGGGATGCCGAGGACCTCCGGGTCGGCTGGACGAATGGAGGCCCATGGGGTGTCCTGCCGTCCGAGGTTCTCCGCCCCCCACGCGGCGAGGTCCGGCTCCAGCTCCACGCCGAGGACGCTTCCGGCCGGGCCGACGAGCCGTGCAAGCAGGGCGGTCGTCCAGCCGGACCCGCTACCGACGTCGAGAATCTTCTGGCCGGGACGCACGTCGAGCAGCTCGAGCATCGCGCGAACGGTGCGCGGCTGGGAGTTGGTCTGGCCGTGGCCGATCGGGATCGGCCCGTCGAAGTCGGCGTCCACCCGGTCGCGGGGGTGGAGGAACTCGGCGCGGTCGATCGCGGCGAATGCGGCATCGACGTCCGCGATGGACATGCCTCCAGTCAAGCACCGTCGGACCGGCATGCCGACTGGGGAGAAACTGCAACATCTCGGCCCTCTTTCCGATGCGGTCGCCTGCTAGGCCACCCGGTCGTGGGCTCGACGCCAGCGAATGCCGGCCTCGATGAAGTCGTCGATCTCGCCGTCGAGCACTGCCTGGGTGTTGCCGGTCTCGTGCTCGGTGCGTAGGTCCTTCACCATCTGGTACGGGTTCAGCACGTAGTTGCGCATCTGGTCGCCCCACGAAGCCTGGACATCGCCGCGCAGCTCGTCGAGCTGGGCGCGTTCCTCGGCCTTCTTGAGCGCGAGCAGCTTGGCCTTGAGGATCACCATCGCGCTCGCCTTGTTCTGCAGCTGGCTCTTCTCGTTCTGGCAGCTGACCACCACGCCGGTGGGGATGTGCGTGAGCCGCACGGCGGAGTCGGTGGTGTTGACGCTCTGGCCTCCGGGGCCGGAGGAGCGGTAGACGTCGACGCGCACCTCTTCGTCGGGGAGGTCGATCTCGTCGGTCTCCTCCAGCACCGGCACCACCTCGACGGCGGCGAACGACGTCTGTCGTCGGCCCTGGTTGTCGAACGGCGAGATGCGTACGAGGCGGTGGGTGCCGGCCTCCACGGAGAGCGTCCCGTAGGCGTACGGGGCCTTGATCGCGAAGGTGGTCGACTTGATGCCGGCCTCCTCGGCGTAGGAGACGTCGTAGACCTCGACGCCGTACTGGTGCCGCTCCGCCCAGCGGGTGTACATGCGTTGCAGCATCTCGGCGAAGTCGGCGGCGTCGACCCCACCGGCGCCGGAGCGGATGGACACCAGGGCGTCGCGCTCGTCGTACTCGCCGGAGAGCAGGGTGCGGACCTCGAGCGACTCGACCTGCGCGTGGAGGCGTCCGAGCTCGGTCTCGGCGTCGGCGAGGGCGTCGGCGTCGTCCTCCTCCTGGCCGAGCTGGACCATGATCTCCAGATCGTCGAGCCGTTCACGCAGTCCGGTGATGCGTTCGAGGTCGGCCTGCAGGACAGAGAGTCGTCCAGTGACGCGCTGGGCGTTGGCCTGGTCGTCCCAGAGGTCGGGGGCGCCGACCTGCTCCTGCAGGCCGGTGATCTCGGCGCGCATGGCGTCGAGGTCGAGAACCTTCTCGATCGACGTCAGCGTCGCGCCGAGCTCCTGGATCTGCTCGGAAAAGTCGACGGCTGCCACCCGACGAGACTATCCAGTGTGTGGTGGGATGCCGTCATGTGCCTGTTCTGCCAGATCGTGAGCGGCGAGGTCGAGGCCGAGATCGTGCTGGACGAGGAGCAGGTCGTGGGCTTCCTCGACGCCCGACCGGTGTTCAAGGGCCACACCCTGCTGGTGCCGCGCAAGCACATCGACACACTGCTCGACCTGCCTGAGCCGCTCGTCGTGCCATTGTTCACCACCGCGCAGAGAGTCGCCACGGCGATGACGGCGGCGCTCAGCGCGCAGGGCACGTTCGTCGCGATGAACAACGTGGTGTCGCAGAGCGTCCCGCACCTGCACGTGCACGTGGTCCCCCGAACGAAGGGCGACGGTCTGCGCGGATTCTTCTGGCCGCGCACGAAGTACCGCGATGGAGAGGCCGCCGAGTACGGCGCCCGCCTGCGCGCCTCACTCGCCTAGATGCTCTTGCGGCGAAACTCCTTGACCTCGATCGGCTTGTCGGCCCCATGTGACTTCTCGCTCGTGTCGTGCTCGGCGCCTTCGGCCGTCGCGTGCTGGTTCTTCCCCTTCTTCTCCAGCGCCTCGCGGAACTTGGCCTTCATGTCCTGGGACTTCGTGTCGTCGTCGGTCATCCACACTCCTCGCTTGTGACGCCCACCCTAACCGCCGCCGGCGACGACATCAGCGTGCTCGGCCCGCAGCTCACGCTTGAGGATCTTGCCGCTGGGGTTCTTCGGGAGGGACTCGGCAATGACGACGCGTTTGGGTCGCTTGTAGCCGGCCAACACGGATCGGGCGTGCTCCATCACCTGCTCCTCGCTGATGCGCGCGCCCTTCTTCGGGACGACGACGGCGACCACGGCCTCGATCCACTTCGGGTGGTCGACACCGAAAACCGCCACCTCGGCGACGCCGTCGAGCTGGTAGACGGCTTCCTCGACCTCTCGACTGGCGACGTTCTCGCCGCCGGTTTTGATCATGTCCTTCTTGCGGTCGACGATCGTGAGATATCCGTCGTCGTCGAGCACGCCGAGGTCGCCGGAGTGGAACCACCCGTGCGCGAACGCGGCCGCCGTCTTCTCCTCGTCACGGTAGTAGCCAAGGGTGGCGTGCGGGCTGCGGTGGACGATCTCGCCGACGGTGCCCGCCGGCACCGGCCGGTCGTCGTCACCGACCACCAGCGTCTCGACGTTCAAGGCCGCCCGTCCGGCTGACCCGGCATGCTCGAGCTGGTCCTTCGGAGGCAGGATCGTGGCCAGCGGCGCCATCTCGGTCTGGCCGTAGAAGTTCCACAACCGCATGTCGGGCAGGCGTTTCAGCAGCTCGTTCAGCACCTCGACGGGCATGGCGGACGCCCCGTAGTAGCCCTTGCGCAGGCTGCTGAGGTCGGTCGAGTCGAACTCCGGAGATCGCAGCAGCGCGATCCACACGGTGGGCGGGCAGAACAGCTTGGTCACCTTCTCCCGCTCGATCGTCTCCAGCAGGGCGGCCGGGTCGGGGCCGGGCAGGATGATGCTGGTGGCGCCGAGGTAGACGTCGACCGACAAGAAGCAGTCGAGCTGCGCGCAGTGGTACATCGGCAGCGAGTGCACCTCGACGTCGCCTGCGGTCATGCCGCCGTCGACGATGCACGAGACGTACTGCCACATCAGGGCCTTGCTCGAGAGCAGCACGCCCTTGGGGCGCGACTCGGTGCCGCTCGTGTACATCATCCGCAGTGGGTCGTCGTCGGCCACCGGGACCGCCGGTGGAGTGCCGTCCCGCTCGATCCAGGACCCGATGTCGAGCCAGCCGTCGGGGACCGCTCCCCCGGACAACGGCACGGACACCTTGACGTCGATGCCGGTGTCGACCTTGGCGATGGCGGCGTCGGCAACCTCGCAGAGCGCGTCTTCGGCGACGAACGCCGTGGCGCCGCTGTGCTCGAGGATGAAGGCGACCTCGTCGGCGCCGAGCATGAAGTTGACCGGCACCAGCACCACGCCGACGCGGGCCGTGGCGAATGACAGCACCGCGAACTGCCAGCAGTTGTGGCTCAGCAGCGCGAGCCGGTCACCCTTGGCGAGGCCGGCCGCATCGATCGCGGCGGCGGTGCGGTCGACGGCGGCGTCGAGCTCGGCGAAGGTGAGCCTCGTGTCGCCGTCGATGATGGCGGTCTTGTCGGGAAAGCGGTTGGCGCTGCGGCGCGGGATGTCTCCGAGCGCCTGCTGCCGCGCCACGGCCACGTGTTCGTTCATGGGATCTCCTCCGCCGCCGACCATGTCACGATCCACCCGGGCCTGCACGCCTCAGCTGGGACGTGGCCTCGGCGACGATGGTGCTGCTCGATGTCCAGCCCGGTGGAGCGAGGGCCAGGTCGATGTCACGCTCGAGGTGGACACTGACGGTGTCGCCGTCGGTGAGCACGTCGACGGCGTGGACGTCCTCGCCGGCCAGGTAGTCGTCCACGAGGCGTCGGGCCTCGTCGGGGTCGAGGACGACGCGGCGGTCGGCGTAGAACCCGGCCTCGTCGAGCCCGTCGGCAGCGGCGAGGGCGGCGCCGTCAGCGAGGTTGGTCAATCGTTGATGCTCCAGAAACGCCGCGGACGAGTCGACCACGACCACCGTGAGCAGCCCCAGCAGCATCAGGAAGCCGATCGTCATGACGGTGACCGTTCCCGCCTCGCGCTTCATGGGCGACCGGCCCGGTAGGTGCCGAACGGCTCGGTATGGGTGCTGTCGACGGCGATGCCGCCGAGCTGGTCGCCGAGCGCCGACGGCGTGAGAGGGAGTGGCTGGACGGTGCGGACGACCACCCGGACGGACGAGCCGGGTTGCAGGCAGTCGGCAGGACCCGGCCGGCAGGAGATGGCCACGTCGGCGTCGACGTCCTGGTCGTCGAGCGTCACGCGGGCGGCGATGCGGGCGCGCTGCTCGCCGGCGGCGGGATCGTCTGCCTGGAGATAGGCGCGGGCCGCCGACCTGCTCGCCGCCGACACCGCGTACGAAGCCCGCTGGGTGTCGAACACCGCGACGAGGATGTACACGAACGGCACGAGGAGAAGTAGCGTCATCCAGACGAACTCCACGGTCGCCATGCCGCGCTCCACGCGACGGATCACGGCTCCACCTCCTGGACCGCGTGGCCGGTCGCGGTGAGCTCGACCGACGGACCGAGGATGCCCAGAGCGGGAACCTCGGCTCGCACGACAACCTCGGTGGCCGGCACTCCCCCGATCGTCGTGACCGCCGCGGTGACGTCGTCTGCGTACCGGTCGGCGAGTGCACCGGAGATGAGCTGGCGGGTGCGAACGATGCCGTCCGAGGGCGTGGCACCGAGTGGGGCGGCAGCCCGGGCGCCGTCCGAGGCGGCTGCCGTCATCGTGTTGCGGACGTGGAGGACGAGCCCGACCTGCGCGATGCCCAGCACGAGCGGAACGAGCACCACCATGACGAGCACGAAGTCGACGACAGCCGACCCCCGTTCGCGCTCACCCACCGACGGCCGACAGCGCGTTCTGGAGCATCGACTGCAGCTGCGGGCCGGCCACTGCGGTGAGGATGGCGACAAGCCCGGCCGACATCACCGTGATCATCACCCATCCAGGCACGTCGCCGCGTTCGTCCCGAGCGGCCATCAGGCACTTCATGGCAGTTCCTTTCGACAGGCTCAAGATCAAGACCTTTCTCATGAGGCAAGGTGCAGTCCGACGTAGCCAGGGAAGAAGGCGAAGACGACGGTGACGGGGAGGATCAGGAAGACGACCGGGATCATCATCGCGACCTCCTTGCGACCGCCCGCCTCGATGAGGTCGCGGCGCGACGCCTCGCGGACGTCGGCCGCCTGGGCGTGCAGGACGTCGACCAAAGGTGTGCCTCGCTCGACGGCGACAGCGAGACCTTCGGCGAAGCGGGCGATGCTGGAGACTCCGGTGCGAGCGGCGAGCGCATCGAAGGCCGAGGCGACCGGCACCCCCGTGCGGACGTCCGAGAGAACCAGGCCCAGCTCATGGCCGAGGCTCCCGTGGACGACGCGGAGGATGCGTTCCAGCCCGGCCACCGGGCTCTCGCCCGCCGCAACGGCGAGAGCGAGCAGATCGGCCACGACCGGGAACTCCTCGCGCATCCGTTCCTCGCGAGCGCGAACCTGCGCCGACAGGCGGTTGTCGCAGCCCAGGATACCCGCGAGGAAACCCACGACACAGGCGATGAGCAGGGCCGGGACGCTTCCACCGCGCATGCTCCACACCAGCGTGGCGCACACGGCGGTACCGGCGAACCCGACTACACCGCAGATCAGCTGGCGGACCCGGAACTCCTCGAGTGTCGTCGTGGATCCGAGTCGAACGAACCTGCGCTGGACGCTCACGGACCCGCCGAGGACATCGCCGATGGTGTGAGCCGCGGCGCGTAACGTTGGTCCGAACACCGCACCGAGCGCTCGCGGTCGCACTGTGACTTCGACATCCGGGTGGACGTCGCGCACGTAGGGAACCACCCGAAGCTCCAGTGCCGGACGACGGACTCGACGCCACCCCGACAGCGCCAGTACGACACCCAGACCCAGCATGCCGCCGACAACCGCACCGATCACCTGGATGTTCATGCGAGCACCCGGCGCTCGGTGGGAAGGCGTCCGATCCAGAGCATGAGCCGATAGGCGACGACACAGAGCACGGCGCCCACGACCAGCACGACCGCGCCCGTGGCCGTCGCGTAGCGCGCAACGACGTCTCGCTGGAAGCTCATCGCGAGCAGGACGGCCCACGGCGCAGCGACCGCGAGGCGAGCCCCGTTGACCGTCCACGATTGACGCGCCTCGAGCTCGCTGCGCGTGCGCAGGTCGTCGCGCAGAAAGCCGGACAACGCGCGGAGCATCCGGCCGAGGTCTCCGCCGCCGACGTCGCGAGCGATACGCAGGGCCTCGACGACG
The DNA here is from genome assembly GCF_050700635.1 of Aeromicrobium sp. Lineage (GTDB taxonomy): Bacteria > Actinomycetota > Actinomycetes > Propionibacteriales > Nocardioidaceae > Aeromicrobium. The sequence continues at coordinate 9,951 of NZ_JBOHDT010000082.1, read as the reverse complement.
CGATCGCCGACCGGGTCGGCGAGACGGTCCTTGAGGAGGTCGAGGGATTCGTCGAATCGGCCGGTGGCCTGGTAGTCGCGGCCGAACCGGATGAACGGGGCCCTGAGGCCTTCCGGCCCGCGTTCCCCGAGCTGGACGAGCGACTCCGGGAGCGAGAGCCCGGCCCGCACGGCCGAGGCGAGGTTGTCGACCGCGTCCGGCCACAGCTCGGCGTGCTCCCGAAGGCGTCGGATCGCCCGCCCGCGCAGGATGGCGAGAGGCAGAAGTGCGGCCAGGAGGCCGAACACGAGACCGATGGCAAGGACGCCCGACACCGCAAGCATCACGAACGACGCCAGCACGAAGGCTCCGGCACACAGCCCGAGGAGGCTTCCCGGTTGCACCTCGCCGAGTCCGGCCCGCGCGAGCAGGCCTCTAAGTCCGTCGCCACGTTCGCGCGGTTGCGGCCGCCAGCCGGGGTCGCCGAACGTCCAGACCACCAGGACGAGCCCGAGGCCGGCGAGCAGCCCGATCAGTGCGCCCATCGGCTCGTTCCGGAGCTCGATCCGGTCGTGCCGAGGACCTCGTCGAGGTCGATGCCGGCCGCCTCGAACGCCTCGCGTCGCGCGGGCATGCCGTGGTCACGGACCAGCAAGCCGTTGCGTCGCGTGAAGACCGGCTCACTCTCGATGATGCCGTTCTCGACGCGGCCGGTGACGGCCACGACCTCGCGAACGCGGCGAGCACCGTTGCCGTCGAAGGCCACATGGACGACGACCTCGACCGAGGACGCTACCGTGGGCACGACGAAGGCGGAACCGATGTTCTCGCCGGCGAGCAGGGGCAAGGTGCACATCTTGACCAACGCCTGCCGCGCGGAGTTCGCGTGGATGCTGGCCATGCCCGGAAGCCCGGCATTGAGCGCAAGCAGGAGGTCGAGGCACTCGGCCGAGCGGACCTCGCCGATGATGAGGCGGCTCGGGCGCATCCGCAGGGCCTCCTTGACCAGGGCCCGCAACGTGATCTCGCCGGTGCCCTCCAACCCGGCCTGACGCGTCTGCAGGGCCACCCAATCGGGATGTGTGCCCTTGAGCTCGAAGACCTCCTCGGCCGAAACGAGGCGTTGCGACCCGGGGATGGCCGCCGCCAGGCAGTTGAGCAACGTCGTCTTGCCCGCCTGTGTGCCACCGGAGACGACGATGTTGAGCCCGGCCAGGACGCTCGCGTGGAGGAACGTGGCGGTGGCGTCGTCGATCGTGCCGAGGGCGACGAGGTCGTTGAGGCTGTGCGCCTTGGCCACGAACTTGCGGACGTTGACGGCGGCGAAGTCGCGGCTGATGCCTTCGAGAACTACGTGCAGGCGATGGCCGCCGGGGAGCATCGCGTCGACGAACGGCTGGCTGATGTCGAGTCGCCGCCCGGACGAGGAGAGCATGCGCTCGACCAGCTCGCGCACCTGGGCGGCCGTGAGCATGGTGGCCGTGAGCTCGTGCTTGCCGTCGCGGGCGACGAACACCCGATCGGGCTGGTTGATCCAGATCTCCTCGACGGTCGGGTCGTCGAGGTACGGCTGCAGCGGGCCGAATCCAGAGAGATCCGCGACGATCCTGCCGACCACGAGCTCCGAATCGTCGATGGCGCGCACGGCGCCGGTGAGGCTGCGTCGCTCGTGCTCGGCCAGCACGTCGAGCGCCACGCTGCGCACCGCCGCTGCGTCGTTGCGCGGGTCGATGCGGCGTTCACGCACCAGCTCGCGGACACGCTCGGACAACACAGGCGCTTGAGAATCCATCCCCCGATGGCCCCTTCCCACGAAGAGCGGTTGCCGCGATCCTGCCGCATTGGCGGGGGTAACGGTAGAGCAGGTCACGCGGGTTGTGGAGAACGCTGACTTCGCAGTCACGCCGAGCACTTCGAAGCTGCTGGGGCCGCCATCAAGCCGGTCAGGTCAGGTGTTCTGTTCGATCTTGACCGGGCCCTGGGCCGAATGGCAGATCGTCGCGGGTCCATCGCCAGCGTCCACTGCGTTCCCGAGGACCGCGATGGGGCCGACGTCGACGCCGCAAACTTCCGCAGCGACCTGGGCCGCGACTCCGACATTGACGTTCTTCAGGATCGTCACGTTGCCAACTGAGACGTTGACCAGCCCGTCCTGGATGACCGGCTGCGCCGATGCAGGTGTCGCCACTCCCCCTACGAATACCAGAGTCGATACCGCGGCCACGGTCATGGCACGAAGCGTTCTCATCTCTCTCTCCTCTCGAAATGGCGGGCCTCCTGATGAGGCCCACACCTGCCCGGATTGCGGGCATGAGAACTACTCACCCCTGGCCCATCAATGAGGTAACGGGTTACCGATTGGTAGTCGGGATCTTTTGCTTTCCGCCGCTTGATCTCACCCAGTTTTGAGAACGCGTTGCACCATGGCGAGTCACCGCGCGGCCCCGGGCTGCCGGGGCTCCTGAGGCATTGGCGACCCAATCTGGGACGCAACGGTGAACTGCCGGTTTCGCTGCGGAGGCCATGACCTACCGGTGCGCAAGACTCCGTCCCATTCGCCCACGCTCGTGGCTCGCCACGGCAAGACCAGGAATGGTGGCAGGAAATGAAATCTCGGACTCGGTGTGGCCTCGCAGTTGCGGTCTTGTGCGCCCTGATGTTGGTGATGGGCGCTCCCGTGGCCCAGGCCGAAGAGAAGCGCGAGCTCACGGTCATGACACAGAACGTCTATCTCGGGTCGAGCCTGACGCCCGCCCTGACCGCGACCAGCGGATCGACTTTTGTCGCAGCGGTGGCGCAGATCTACGGAACCATGTTGTTCACCAACTTCCCAAGCCGTGCGGGTGCGATCGCCGACACCGTCGCTGAACAGCGCCCGGACCTGATCGGGTTGCAGGAGGTATCACGATGGGTGGCTCGACCCATCAAGGACGGGGCCACCCCTCCCAGCCAGGATTTCCTGGCGATCCTGCAGGACCAGCTCGCCGCCCGCGGGCTCCACTACGAAGTCGCTGCAGTGTCGGCGAATGCCAACATCGGCCCTGTGCCGCTGGTGGCGCCCGGGTTCGAGTGCGTGACCGCGTCGCCGGTGCCGGACTGCACGCTCACCCTGCACGACCGTGACGTGATCCTGGTCAACACCGATACCACCAACCTTGAGTGGGCCAATCCGCAGGAGGACAGCTTCACCAGGCAGCAGTCGTTCCAGCCGCCCGTGGGTCCGGCCGTGTCCTTCGACCGGGGGTGGACCTCCATCGATGGCACCTTCCAAGACAAGCGCTTCCGCTTCGTCAACACCCACCTCGAGGTTGAGGACTTCCCTGCCGTGCAGGAGGCTCAGGCGGCCGAGTTCCTGGCTGGCCCTGCCAACGCTCCGGGTGCGGTAGTCGCCGTCGGCGACTTCAACTCGGCCGCCGACGGCAGCTCCACCGACTCCTACGCTCACCTGACCGAGGAATGGTTCAAGGACGCCTGGTCGGTCAACCCCGACCAAGCCGGACTCACCTGCTGCCAGAGCGCAACGCTGACCAACCCCACGTCGCTCCGGTCACGCGTCGATCTCATCCTGACCCACGCCGCCGTCAGAGCCCGGTCGGCACAGGTCGTTGGTGAATCCCCCTACCAAAATGTGACGCCGTTGTGGGCGTCCGACCACGCCGGGGTGGTCGCCACACTGCGACTGCACTGACCCTGGGCACGTCCGATCCGTCCTGCAGCCCGCAACGCTGCTCGAGGGTTGTCTCGGATCCGAGATAGATGTTGCGGTACAGGGGCGTTCTAGCTCGGTCTGATGCCGCACCGGTGCGATCTGGTTCACGCCCGAACAGGAGCCGCCGAGTCCAATCGAACTCCGTCCGCCGACCAGCTGATAGGAGACGCATCCAGTCCGCTTGAGCGGCGAGTCCGGCTACCCGTAAGTAACCTCTCGGGGGTCGGCTCGTTGTGACTGGCACCACACTCCCGAGCACCAAGGAGTCGGCGTGCGACGAGCCGCAGCGATCATTCTGGCCAGTGTTGCAGCGCTCATCGCGTCGACTCTCCCCGCGCAGGCCATCGACCCCGACGACCCGGCCGTGGCCGACTCCTATGGTTCGGTGCGAAACATCCTGCCGCCCGGCCAGCGAGGCACCATCACCGCGCTCGACCTCGTCACCGTGCTCGGCGGCGACCCGACCGGACGCGTGGCCAGGGACGGCAAGAACGCGCCGAAGAACTTCGCCGACCAGCTCGAGCTCTATGACCACCTCGCCACCAAGACCCCCGACCAGATCACCGACGCCGTCATCGACCAGGACTACAAGAAGGCCGGCTTCGTCCCCGAGAAGGTCGTGGAGACCGAGAAGCCGCGGGCCGGCGTGACCATCCGGCGCGACCACTTCGGCGTGCCGTACATCACCGGCCAGACGTACGAGGACACCATGTTCGGCGCCGGGTTCGCGGGTACCCAGGACCGGATGTTCCTGATGGACATCCTGCGCCACGCCGGGGCCGGCCGGACGGCGGAGTTCGTCGGTGGCACGGAGGGCAACATCGCGATGGACCGCGAGCAGGTGCGTTCGGCCTTCTACACCCGTAAGGAGGCGCAAGAGCAGCTCGAGATCCTCGCGAAGGAGAACGGTGCCGAGGGCGAGCGGCTGCTGCGGGGCGCCGACGCGTTCATCGCCGGCATCAACGCGGCCCAGGAGCGAATGTGCCCGGGCGCGCTTCCGACCGGCGCCGGCTGTCCGGCCGAGTACGCGGCCCTGCAGAAGAAGCCCACCAAGTGGACCCGCGCCGACCTGACCTTCATCGCCTCCCTCGTCGGCGGCATCTTCGGCAAGGGCGGCGGGCAGGAGTTCGCCAACGGCCGCTACTACGAGAAGCTCGTCGCGAAGTTCGGGGAGACGAAGGCCAGGACGATGTTCGCCGACCTTCGCCAGAAGAACGATCCGGAGGCGCCGACCACGTCCACCAAGTCGTTCCCCTACGACAATGTGGCCTTCGACCCCACCAAGCCCGGCGTCGCGATCCCCGATCTCGACGGACCCACCGCGAGCGGCAGCGGCGACCCGGCCGGAACCACGTCCCCGCTGGAAACGCTGCTCGATGCGCTGCGGAACGGGCTCACCGGAATCCCGGCCGAGCCCAAGGTGCCCAAGGGAGCGATCGACGTCTCGAGCCTGCTCGCCGACGAGGGCGGCATGAGCAATGCCCTGATGGTGGGCGCCGACAAGTCCAGCACCGGTCATCCGCTCGCCGTCTTCGGCCCCCAGACCGGCTACTTCAACCCGCAGCTGCTGACCGAGCAGGTGCTGATGGGCCCCGGCGTCATGGCCCGCGGCGTCTCGTTCGCCGGCACCCAGCTCGTCGTCCAGCTCGGCCACGGGGTCGACTACGCGTGGTCGGCCACCAGCTCGGGCAGCGACAACGTCGACACCGTCGCCGAAAAGCTGTGCAACGCCGACGGCAGCCCGGCCACGGTGAAGTCGACGTCGTACCTGAAGGACGGCGCGTGCGTGCCGATGAAGTACGACGAGCACAAGCAGACCGTGGTCCCGAACGTCTCGGCACCGAACGCCCCCACGACCCTGAAGATGCAGGTCTGGCGCACCCACCACGGCATCGTCCAGACCCGCACCACGGTCGACGGAACCCCGGTGGCGATCGCCCTCGAGCGCAGCACGTACGGACGGGAGGCCGCATCGGTCCTCGGGTTCAGCCGGCTCAACGACCCGGGCTTCACGAAGGACGCCGCCTCGTTCCAGCAGGCGGCCGACGGCATCGACTACACGTTCAACTGGTTCTACACCGACGACCAGGACATCGCCTTCTACTCATCCGGACGACTGCCGCAGCGGGCCGCCGGAACCGACACTGACCTGCCCCGCTGGGGCGATGCGACCTTCGACTGGAACGGCTGGCTGCCGTTCGACGGTCACGTCCGCGAGGTCAACCCGCCGACCGGCTACCTTGCCAGCTGGAACAACAAGCCCGCTCGCGACTTCGCGGCGGCCGACGACAAGTGGGCAGACGGTCCTGTGCACCGATCGCTGGCACTCACCCGTCGGGCCGAAAGCGCCATCGGGACGGGGCCGGTGTCCCGGGCGCAGCTCGCCAGCATCGTCGAGGACGCAGCCACCGAGGACGTCCGCGCCGAGACGCTGCTGCCCGAGCTGCTCGACGTCATCGGCGACGACCCGGCGACCGCCCAGGCGCGGGAGCTGTTGTCGGCGTGGAAGGACGACGGGTCGCACCGGGTCGACCACGACCGCGACGGAAAGTACGCCCACGAAGCGGCGATCCGCATCTTCGACACGTGGTGGGAGGACGGCGATGAGGCGCTCGCGTACGACTTCGCCGCCGGCGGGCTCGGCGACGACCTCGCCAGGGCCTTGCCCCAGCCGCTGGACAACCATCCGCGCGGCGGCCAAGGGTCCGCGTGGCTCGGACCGCCCTGGTACAGCTACATCGACAAGGATCTCCGCGACCCGTCGCTGTGTGGAGACGGGGCGATCGACCAGTGCCGGGACGACCTCCGCGCGTCCCTGGCCGCTGCGGTCGAACGCGCCACCCAGGCACAGGAGGTGACGGACCCGTCCGACCTGACGTACGACAAGTCGATCGACTACATCCGTTCGACGTCCGCAGGCCTGGTGGGCGTGCGCCCGATCGACTGGCAGAACCGGCCGACGTTCCAGCAGGTCGTCGACTACCGGGAACACCGACCACGCTGACATTCCTGACCTCCCGGACGTTTAGGATCTGGCGGATGGTGACTGTGCGGCGTGTCGGGGCCGAGGAGGAGATGTTCCTCGTCGACCCGAAGTCTTACCGAGTCTTGCCGGTCTCGCGCGGGACGATGCGTGCCGACGAGCGCATTGACGACGAGCGGGAGGAACTCGAGCAGGAGCTCTTTCTCCAGCAGATCGAGATCAACACCGAGCCCACCACCGACCTCACCGAGCTGCGGGCCCACCTGGTTGCCGGGCGAGAGCGTGCCTCGAAGGCGGCCACGGCGGAGGGTGCGGCCGTCCTGGCCGTGCCCACGTCCCTCTTCGCGGACGCCGTCGCCGGGAACGTGACGCCCAAGCCTCGCTTCAAGGAGATGCTCGAGCTGTATGGCGAGGTCGGCCGGCGCGGAGTCGTCTGCGGCATGCACGTCCACGTGCAGATCGACGGCGACGAGGAAGGTGTCCGCGTCCTCGACCGGATCCAGCCGTGGCTGCCCGCCCTGGTCGCTCTCTCTGCGAACTCACCCTTCAACGACGGTGTCGACACCACCTACGCATGCTGGCGCGAACAGGTGTGGGACGGCTGGCCCAGCGCAGGACCGGTCGAGCCGTTCCGCGACGCCGCCGGGTACCACGAAGCCGTGCGCCGCCTCGTTGGCTCCGGTGCCGTGATCGACAAGGCGATGGTCTACTTCGACGCTCGCCTCGCCGAGCTCCACCCCACGGTCGAGATCCGCACCTCCGACGTGTGCACCGACGTCAACGACGCCATCGTCATCGCGGCGCTGACCAGAGCACTCGTGGAGACGTCAGCCACCACGACGGAGCTCGAAACACCCTGGCGGATCGAGATGCTGCGCGCGGGCCGATTCCTGGCCCGCCGATACGGCCTCATCGGCTCGCTTCTCGATCCGCGAACCGCCGAGCCGCGACCGGCCCGCGAGGTCGTCGGTGCGCTGCTCGACCACGTGAAAGAGGCGTTGCATGCGGCCGGGGACGACGAGGTCGTGCGCGACGGCGTCGAACGCCTTCTTCGTGATGGTGGCGGCGCCGGCCGCCAACGCGCCGTGGCCGGCGACGACCTCGATCTCGACGCGGTCGGAAAGGATCTGCTGCGCCGCACCCACTCGGCCTGACGGCGGTTCTCCCGACGGGCTCAGAGCCGCGTGAGGATGTCCTGCATCCGGCCGATCTCGGCCGACTGGGTGGCGGCCACGTCGGCGGTCATCTCGCCGACGATCATGTCACTGCCGTCCTGCGCCGCATCCTCGGCCATGTCGACCGCGCCGGCGTGGTGCCGGATCATGCCCCGTAGGAAGAGCCGGTCGAACTGCTCACCACGGGCCGCCGACAGCTTCTTCATCTGGGCGGGAGTCATCATGCCCATCATCGAGTTGTGGCCGTGTTGTGAGTGGTCGTACTTCATCGGGTCCTCGCCAGCTCGCGGGACCTCCATCTTGCGCTCATCCAGCCAGGCGGACATGGCCTGGATCTCGGGAGCCTGGGACCCGCTGATCCGTTCGGCGAGGGTGCGCACGGCCTTGCTGCGGGCATGCTTGCCGGCCAGGTCGGACATCTCCAGCGCCTGGTGGTGGTGGGGGATCATCATCTGCATGAAGGCGACGTCGGTGTGGTTCCACTCGTTCGATTGCGCGGCGGTGTCGGGGTCGCCACTCGCGTTCGGCTCGCCAGGGGCACCGGGCTGGATCACCTTCGGGCCGTCCGGTTCGGAGTCGGAGCTGCACCCTCCGAGAGCCACCGCCAGGGCGGCGGAGAGCAGCAGTCGTACGACGATCGTGGGCAGCTTGGGCATGCGGCAGTCTCTTCCCGAGTAGAGGCCGATTTCGAAAGTTTTCCGGCCCGAAGTCTTTACTTCCGGATTGCATACACGATAGACGTATGTGATGCCTGTGGAAACCCCACAGCGTTCTTATGAAAGGTCTCGGGGATGCACTCCTTTCGAAAACGAGCACTTCTGCGCGCTCGACCGATCGGTCTGGCCGCTACAGCGGCTCTCGCACTGGCGTTAACTGTCTTCGCCGCGCCGGTCGCCGCACACGACGACGAGCAAGAGGCGTCGACCTCCAGCGCTGCACCGAAAAGCGCTCCACCGAACTGCACGGAGGAGGAGAAGAAGCGGCTGAACAAGGCGAAGGACAACTTCGCCGAGGTCTGTACGACCAACAAGAACCTCTCGGCGATGAACGACAGTGCCGCAGATCTTTCCGCCGGCGACGAGGCCGCCGAGGACATGGAGCTGCTGAAGAACATCCCCAAGAGCGGCACGTTCGCCGCGGAGACGGCGTTGAACAGCGACCTGGCGTTCCAGGGCAAGTACGCCTACGCAGGCAACTACGAGGGATTCATGGTCTACGACCTGAGCAACCCCGAAGACCCCCAGCCGGTGGCGCAGGTGATCTGCCCGGGCTCGCAGAATGACATTTCGGTGTACGGCGACGTGCTGGTGCTCTCCACGGACTCGAGCCGCAGCAACAACACCTGCACGAACACTGCGCAGTCGGCCACGCAGAAGGAGTCGTGGGAGGGCCTGAAGGTCTTCGACATCAGCGACCCGACAAAGCCGGAGTACGTCGCCGCGGTGGAGACCCCCTGTGGATCGCACACGCACACCCTCGCGCCGAGCAAGTCCGGCAAGAACCTGTGGGTCTACGTGTCGTCGTACTTCCCGAGCGCAACGTTCCCGGACTGCCAGCCGCCGCACGACCTGATCAGCGTGGCGAAGATCTCGATGGACAAGCCGGAGACGGCCAAGCTCGTCGACACCAAGGTGCTCTTCCCCGAGGGTGGCAACCCGGCCGGCAACTACTCGCGGGAGACCAGCGGCTGCCATGACATCACCGCCTACCCATCGAAGGACATCGCTGCAGGTGCCTGCATGGGTGACGGCATCTTGATGGACATCTCCGATCGGGAGAACCCGGTGGTCACCGAGCAGACCCGTGACACCGAGAACTTCGCGTTCTGGCACTCGGCGACCTTCAACAACAGCGGTACCAAGGTGGTCTACACCGACGAGCTCGGTGGCGGTGGCGCTGCCACGTGCAACCCGACCGTCGGCCCGGACAAGGGTGCCAACGGGATCTATGACATCCAGGATGGGCAGCTCGCGTTCAAGAGCTACTACAAGATCCCGCGGACCAACTCCAACACCGAGAACTGCGTGGCCCACAACGGCTCGCTGATCCCGGTCGCGGGGAAGGACATCATGGTCCAGGCCTGGTACCAGGGCGGCATCTCGGTG
>NZ_JBOHDT010000081.1:0-5347 GCF_050700635.1 Aeromicrobium sp. | reverse complement strand
TTGCCGGGATCGCGAATGTCCGCGCAGACCACGACGAAGCCGGTGTCGACCGGCAGCTCGGCCAGTGACCGGACGATGCTGCGGCACCGTGCCACCAGCCCTTGTGGCGTGACGGCGTCGGCCACGTCGGCCATGACGTCGTCGGTGACCACGTGCCAGGCGACGTCCGATGCTTCAGCCTGCGAGGCCAGCTCAGGGTGTCGTTCGGACGCCTCGACTGAGGCGAAGACCTCGACGACGACACCCGGCTCGGCCAACGCCTCGCGCACGGCCTGAGGCCCCTCGGCGAGGAACTCGCGCTCGGCGGCCCGGAACGAACGAGTGGCGAGCCGCCGGGCGTGCCTCACCCGTCCGCTACGGACGGTGAGGGGCCCGGGACTCGCCACGCGTTTCGGGACCGTCGCGGTCAGGCGGCGGCGTCGTCCTTGGGGGCGTTGACGTCGGCCGGCAGGTTGTCCTTGGCGACCTGGACGAGCGCGGTGAACGCGGCCGGCTCGTTGATGGCGAGCTCCGCCAGGTTCTTGCGGTCGACCTCGACACCCGCGGCCTTGAGGCCCTGGATGAAGCGGTTGTAGGTCATGCCCTCGGCGCGGACGGCAGCGTTGATGCGCTGGATCCAGAGCCGACGGAAGTCACCCTTGCGCTTCTTGCGGTCGCGGTAGGAATAGACCAGCGAGTGCGTGACCTGCTCCTTGGCCTTGCGGTACAGACGCGACCGTTGACCGCGGTATCCCGCGGCGCGCTCGAGGGTCTCGCGGCGCTTCTTCTGTGCGTTGACAGAACGCTTGACGCGTGCCATCTCGGTTCTCCTTCAGACGAGTACGTGGGGGCTGTGCCGTTCAGGTGTGGCTGTTGGGTCGGCTCAGAGGCCGAGCAGCTTCTTGACCCTCTTGGTGTCCGCCTTGGACACGTCGGTCGTGCCGGCGAGACGGCGGGTCAGGGTGCTCGGCTTGTGCTCGAAGTTGTGGCGACGGTTGGTCTGCTCACGGCGCAGCTTGCCCTTGCCGGTGATCTTGACGCGCTTCTTCATGCCCGAGTGGGGCTTGAACTTCGGCATCTATGCCTCCATGTCTGGGTCGAGGTTCTCGGAGCGACGCCTGGGCTTCTTCGGTGTCGCCGTCTTCTTCTGTTCTTCGCGATAGGCCTTGTCGGCTTCCGCCTCAGCCTCACGCTCGGCCGCCTTCTCTGCCGTGGTGCGGGCCTTCTCGGCCTTCACCTCGGCCTGGGCCTCGGACTTCTTCTTGAGGGGCGCGAGCACCATCGTCATGTTGCGGCCGTCCTGACGCGGGTGCGCCTCGACGACGCCGAGATCCTGAACGTCCTCGGCCAGCTTCTGCAACAGCCGGTACCCGAGCTCGGGTCGGTGCTGCTCGCGGCCTCGGAACATGATCGTGATCTTGACCTTGTCGCCCGCCTTGAGGAACCGCACGACGTGACCCCTTTTGGTGGCGTAGTCGTGCTGGTCGATCTTGGGGCGGAGCTTCATCTCCTTGATGACGGTGTTCGTCTGGTTGCGACGCGACTCGCGTGCCTTCTGGGCGGCCTCGTACTTGAACTTGCCGTAGTCCATGAGCCTGCACACCGGCGGACGTGCCGTCGGCGCGACCTCGACGAGATCGAGATCGGCCTCGGCGGCCAGACGCAGGGCATCTTCGATACGGACGATGCCGACCTGCTCACCGCCGGGGCCGACGAGACGGACCTCCGGGACTCGGATGCGGTCGTTGACGCGCAGCTCTGTGCTGATGGATCCTCCTGATGGTCATGGTGGAGGACATGAAAAATGGCCTCCGTGCTGAAACGAAGGCCACCACCGGCACATTCCCTCGTTCGCCAGAGGCGAGCGGCGGGATCGCCGTCGGCCGGGCGTACCGGCCGTCTACCCCACGATCTTGCGATCGAGCAGGTGGGAGGTGAGCTCCACTTCGCCCTCAAGGGTACCAGCGGCCGCGTGCGTTCGTGAAATCGCGTCAAGTCAGCCAGGCGGGGCCGGCGTCGGTGCTGACGAGACGGTGACCGGCGGCCAGGTGCTGCACGTCGGTGGCCTCGATGACGGTGAAACCGACTCCTCCCAGGTCCAGGAGCAGGGCCGATGCGTCCTCGTCGAGAGCGGCACGTGCGGCGTCGCGTCCGCGGACGGGAACCGGTCGAGCGTCGGGATTCCAGGCCGCCATGGTGGCAACACTGCTGAAGGCCAGCAAAGCCTTCCGCCCGTCGGCTCCGGTCATCAGCACCGCGGCCATGTCAGCGTTCTTGTCAGTTCCGGCCGGTGAGTCACCGAGCAACGCGACGACCGGGACGAACACACGGACATCGCCGAGCACCGCGAGAACCTCGGCGTCGTCGCCCAGCGCATCCGCGAGGGCTGAGTCAATAGTGCCGTCGTCATCGGGGAACGCCGGCTCTGCGAGCGATGGGCGGTGGGTCATCCGATCCGCCGGACAAGATCGTTCACGGCGTCGTTGGCGGCCTTGCCGTCGCTGCCCTGGATGGCGAACAGCATGACGCGATCGTCGTCGTGCAGCACGAGCGTCGGCCACGGTGCGCCGCGGTTCATCGAGATGCCGCGCATCACCGCCCACGGGATTCGGTGCCGCCGGTAGCCGTTGAGGATCTCGAGGCCGTCGTCGTCGACCCGCACGTAGCTGCGGGCGATGCCGTGCAGGATCGCGAGAAAGGCCAGGAACGTGAGAGCCAGCGTGATGAGCTCGGCCACGGTGAACGTGATCTCCGGTGGCAACGCCATGCCGACCACCACCGCGACCACGCCCAGCGCCACCGACGCGCCGTAGGCCACGATCCGGGCACCCACTGGCCGGTACGTCGTCACAGCCGGCACGCGAGGATGTCCGTGACGAGGATGCCGCGTGCGCCGACCTCGAAGAGCTCGTCCATGACCTTCTGGGCAGTGTCGCGGGGCACCATCGAGCGCACCTCGACCCAGCCTTCGCGGCGCAGCGGCGAGATGGTGGGCGAGTCGATGCCGGGCGTGAGCTCGACGGCTCGGTCGACGTGCTCGGTGCGGATGTCGTACTCCATCATCACGTACGTACGGGCGACGAGGACTCCGTCGAGGCGCCGCTTGAAGACCTCGAACCCGGTGGGTACCTCCTCCAGTCCGCTGTGGGTGATGAGCACCGCCTCCGACGTCAGGATCGGGTCGCCGAAGACTTCCAGGTCGGCCTGGCGCAGGGTCGTGCCCGTCTCGACGACATCGGCGATCGCGTCGGCGACACCGAGACGGACGGACGACTCGACCGCGCCGTCGAGCCGGACGACGGTGGCTTCGATGCCCCTGTCGGCGAGGTACGTCTCGACGATCCCCTGGTACGAGGTGGCGACCCGGGTGCCGGCAAGATCCTGGAGCTCGCTCATCTGGCCGGCCGGCGCCGCGAAACGGAACGTCGACCCGCCGAAGCCGAGTGGCAACGCCTCGGCGGCGTGCGCGCCGGAGTCGAGCAGCAGGTCACGACCGGTGATGCCGACGTCGAGCGTGCCCTCCCCCACGTAGATGGCGATGTCGCGCGGACGCAGGTAGAAGAACTCGACGCCGTTGTCGGCGTCGATGGTGACGAGGTCCTTGGCGTTGCGGCGCTGGCGGTAGCCGGCCTCCGCGAGCATCTGGGCGGCGGAATCGGCGAGAGCGCCCTTGTTGGGCACGGCGACGGTGAGCATTTCTCTCTCTTCTCAGGCGAGACGTGACGGATGCGTGTCGGATCGGTCGGGGCACGGATGGACACGTAAGGATCCACCCGTCACAGATGCGCGTAGACGTCCTCGAGCGCGATTCCCTTCGCGAGCATCAGGACCTGCGTGTGGTAGAGGAGCTGGCTGATCTCCTCGGCGGCGCGGTCGGCGCTCTCGTGCTCGGCAGCCATCCACGACTCCGCCGCCTCCTCGACCACTTTCTTGCCGATCGCGTGCACGCCGGCGTCGAGCTCGGCGACCGTGCGCGAGCCCTCGGCGCGGGTGTTCGCCTTGTCGGCGAGCTCGGCGAACAGCTGATCGAAGGTTTTCATGGCGCAAGTCAGTCTAGGGCGTCCGTCCTCGCCGCGACTCACGCGAGTCATTCGATGGCTGATCGCCGGAAGTCGGGCGGCCTCCAGCCGCGTTCCATGGTGGCGTCCAACGTGGCATCCTGACGCCACGATGAGGCTTCCCAACGCCGCACACGAGTCGGGTCCCTGGCGGATCCGCGAGATCGTGCCGGACTTCACCCTGGAGGACGTCTGGGCGCTCCCGGTGCACGGCGGGGCCGACGACTTCCCGAAGCTGCTCGAGCTGGTGTCGTCCCTCGATCCCGCGAACGCGGACTCCCTGCCGGCCCGTGCCCTCTGGCGGATCCGCGACCGTCTCGGCGCGTGGTTGGACCTCGGCCGGATCTCCGAACCGGATGGCGGCGAGCAAGCACTACCGATCCCCGGCACAGACGAGGCGTCCCTGGCCGGGCGGCTGCCGGACGACCTCCGCGACACGACATGGGGCCAGGACTTCGGCTCGCTACCGTTCAAGCCGCTGTACCGCACCGACACCGAGTCGGCCGCGGAGGTCTCGAACAAGACCGTCCATGGCGTGATGCACCTGGCGTGGGCCGGCTGTGCCGTTGAGGATGGCGGCGACGGCCGCTACCAGGGCCAGATGGCCGTGTACGTCAAGCCACGTGGCGCTTTCGGCAGGGCCTACATGGCCTTCATCAAGCCGTTCAGGCACTGGATCGTGTACCCGGCGCTCCTGCGGCAGGTCGAACGCCGCTGGAAGGCCCGTCAGCCCTGACGGACACCGCGCAGGACGCTCCAGGTCGATAGGGCGGCCTCGGCGGCCTCGCGTCCCTTGTCCTCGCTGCTGTCGGGCAGCCCGGCGCGGTCGAGGGCCTGCTGCTCGTCGTCGCAGGTGAGCAGGCCGAACCCGATCGGCACTCCGGTGTCGAGGGCGACGCGGGCCAGACCGTCGGTGGCCGCGGTCGACACGTACTCGAAGTGGGGCGTGCCGCCCCGGATGATGACGCCCAGTGCGACCACGGCGTCGTAGCCGGCGACGGCGCAGGCTTGAGCCAGGAGCGGCAGCTCGAACGATCCGGGAGCGCGCAAGATGGTGACGTCGGTGACGCCGGCGTCGTCGAGTGCTCGTCGGGTGCCGCCGAGCAGTCCGTCCATCACCGGCTGGTGCCAGCTGGACGCGACGACCGCCACCCTGGCGCCGGACGCTTCGACCTCGAGCTCTGGTGCTCCGTGCTTGCTCATGTCTCGTCCTCCGTCGGCTGGGCGAGCTCCGGCAGGTCGTGGCCCATGCGGCGGGCCTTCGTCTGCAGGTAGCGCAGGTTGTCGGGGGTGGGAGCAACGGCGAGCGG
>NZ_JBOHDT010000080.1:0-5994 GCF_050700635.1 Aeromicrobium sp. | reverse complement strand
TCACACGTTGAAGCGGAACTCCACGACGTCGCCGTCGGACATGACGTAGTCCTTGCCCTCCATGCGGACCTTGCCGGCAGCCTTGGCGGCGTTCATGGAGCCAGCGGCGACGAGCTCGTCGAAGGAGACGATCTCGGCCTTGATGAAGCCGCGCTGGAAGTCTGTGTGGATGACGCCGGCGGCCTCGGGTGCCGTGGCGCCCTTGCGGATCGTCCAGGCACGCGACTCCTTGGGGCCGGCGGTCAGGTAGGTCTGCAGGCCGAGGGTGTCGAAACCGACGCGGGCGAGCGCGTCGAGCCCTGGCTCCTCGACGCCCATGTCGGCGAGCATCTCGGCGCGGATCTCGTCGGACTCCTCGTCGTCGCCCAGCTCGGCGAGCTCGGCTTCGCTCTTGGCGTCGAGGAAGATCGCCTCCGCTGGCGCGACGATCTCGCGCATGCGCGCCTTGAGGTCCTCGTCGGCCAGCTCGTCGGTGTCGCAGTTGAAGACGAACAGCTGCCGCTTGGCGGTCATCAGGTGCAAGTCACGCAGCAGGCCGGCATCGAGGCCGGACTGGAAGATGCCTGTGCCGGCGGCGAGCGCCTCCTGCGCCTTCTGCGTCTCGGCGAGCTGCGCGGCCAGCGACTGGTCGCGCCTGGACTCCTTCTCCAGCCGCGGGAGAGCATTCTCGACGGTCTGGAGATCGGCGAGGACGAGCTCGGTGGAGATGGTCTCGATGTCGTCGGCCGGCGACACCTCGCCGTCGACGTGCGTGACGTCCTCGTCGCGGAACACCCGGGTGACCTGGCAGATCGCGTCCGACTCGCGGATGTGCGACAGGAAAGCGTTGCCCATGCCCTCGCCCTCGGACGCGCCGCGGACGATGCCGGCGATGTCGACGAACTGCACCGTGGCCGGCAGGATCTTGGCCGATCCGAAGATGCCGGCCAGGACCGGCAGCCGGGCGTCTGGCACACCCACCACACCGACGTTCGGCTCGATGGTGGCGAACGGGTAGTTCGCGGCGAGGACGTCGTTGCGGGTCAGAGCGTTGAAGAGAGTCGACTTGCCCGCGTTGGGGAGACCGACGATGCCGATGGAGAGTGCCACGTGGACCAACCTTAGATGTTGGTTTTCCAAACCTGTGGACCGCGTGCCCGTGGAGGAATAGCGTCGAGTCGACACCGACGGAGAGGGCAACCATGTTCATCCAGGTCATCCAGTCCAAGAGCACCCGGCAAGACGAGGTCCGCGCGTTGATGGAGGAATGGGGCGAGCTACCCAACGAGGGATACGGCTTCCTCGGCGGCACGTACGGATTCACCGACGACGACACGTTCATCGGCGTCGTCCGGTTCGAGTCCAAGGAGAAGGCCATGGCCAACTCGGCGCGGCCCGAGACCGACGCCATGGCCCAGAGGATGGCGGCGCTGATGGACGGCCCGCCGACCTTCTACGACTGCGACGACGTCACGGTCTGGCTGGAGGGTGGGTCTGACGACGCCGGCTTCGTCCAGATCATCCAGGGCCGGACGGACGACGTCGATGGACTCAAGGCGGCCATGACCGACGACTCGGACGACCTGCGCCAGCAGCGGCCCGACGTCATCGGCGGGACCATGGGGATCACCGACGACGGAACGTTCATCAACACGGTCGCCTTCACCGAC
The DNA here is from genome assembly GCF_050700635.1 of Aeromicrobium sp. GTDB lineage: Bacteria > Actinomycetota > Actinomycetes > Propionibacteriales > Nocardioidaceae > Aeromicrobium. Next base: position 4,345 of record NZ_JBOHDT010000080.1, on the reverse strand, counting down.
GAGGCGAGCGCCCGGGAGGGCGAGAAGAACACCGACCCGCCCGAGGAGTTCCAGACCCTGATGAGCGACGTCAGGTACTACGACCTGCGGGACCCCTGGTTCGCCTCGGCCTAGCGTTCCTATGAGGTGAGTGAGTCGATCAGCCGGTCGACGATGTCGTCGACCTCACTGCGCGCCCGCGCCGATCCGTCCGACCGGGCGAGGAACAGCGCCGCCTCGTCGAGCGCGCCGATCATCACGTGGGCGAGCGGGACCACGGGTTGCGCCGGGACGCGCCCGGACTCGATCCCGTGCTCGAGCAGTCCCTGTACCAGACCCATCCCGTAGCGCATCCCCACCTCGCGCCAGCGCTCCCAGCCGAGCACCGAGGGCGCCTCGACCAGGATGATCCGGTGCACGGCCGGCTCGGCGCACGCGTCGAGCCAGGCTCGCGCGCCGAGCCTCATCAGCTCGATGGGGTCGGTCTTCCCCGAATCGGCGACGGAGGTGCCGATGCGCTCCATGACCTCGGCCTCCACCGCCTCGAAGACGGCGGCGAACAGCTCGGTCTTGTCGGCGAACTGGTGGTACATCGCGCCTCGCGTGACGCCGGCGGCCTTCGCGATCGCATCGGCGCTGACGCGTCCAAAACCGTCAGCGGCGAACAGCGGACGCGCTGCGTCGAGCAGCGCGTCCCTGGTCGCGGCGGACCGCTGGGCCTGGGTGCGCACTTTGCCTTTCATACAGACTGTATGTATGTTAGTCGGAACACGATCACACCGTACCCCGCCAAGGAGCGCCATGCCCACGATCGACCTCCCTCAGGGACAGATTCGCTACCACGTTGCCGGGCCCGATGAGAGTGACGCGCCCCCGGTCGTGCTCATCCATGGCTTCCTCGTCGATCACGGGCTCTGGACCGGCGTCACCGACCTCCTCGCCGCCCAAGGCATCCGGTCGTACTCACCAGACCTGCCGCTCGGCTCGCACACCATCGCCTTGAAGCCGGACGCCGACCAGTCCCCGCGCGGAGTGGCGCAGCTGATCATCGACTTCCTCACCGCCCTCGACCTCCACGACGTGACGCTCGTGGGCAGCGACACGGGCGGCGCGCTGTGCCAGTTCGTGCTCGACGCCGACCACACGCGGATCGGCCGGCTCGTGCTCACCAACTGCGACGCGTTCGACCAGTTCCCGCCGGCACCGTTCGACTTCCTCCTCAAACTCGGGCGGAAACCGTGGCGCCTGCGGCTCATGGGCGAGTCGATGCGTCCGCGATTCCTGCGCCACTCGGTGATCGGATTCGGTGGCCTCGTCGACAAGCCACTCGATCCGCAGCTCTCACGCCGATGGATCACGCCGTTGCTCGAGGATGCCGGCGTCCGACGCGACACGTCCCGGTTCGTGAGCAACATCAAGCCGAGTGAACTCGTCGACGTCTCCACCAGACTCGGCACGTTCGGCAAGCCGGTCCGTCTGGTGTGGGGAGCGGCCGACCGCTTCTTCAAGATCGAGTTCGCCCATCGGCTGAAGGACGCCTTCGGGCCCAACGCCGAGGTCGTCGAGGTTCCCGGCGGCCGCACGTTCCTGTCGCTCGACGAGCCCGAGCTCGTGGCCGACGAGATCCGCGCCGTGTCCTACGCCCGCGGCTGACGCTCCAACTACCTCGTGGCGTCCGTGCCGGTGAAGGCTTGGTCGACGGCGTCGGCGAAGTCGCCCATCGAGCCGAACTCGAGGCTGTAGGACCACTCGCCGGACGGTTCGGGGGTGGCCCCCCAGCCGGGACGGTCGTGCTGCCGGTTGATCCACACCGAGGGCAGGCCCTCGCGCTTGGCCGGGACGTGGTCGTGGAACAGGCTCTGGGCGACGTGGAGCAGCTCGGTGCGGTCGACGCCGAGCCCAGGCAACGTCGCGTCCAAGGCGCGGAAGTGGTTCTCGGCCGGCTTGTAGGCGCCGACGTCCTCGGCGGTGATGATCGCGGCGAAGTCGCCGCGCAGGTGCTTGTTGCTGCCCGCGAAGCCGTCGCGATGCACGTTGGACAAGATGATCAGCTGGTAGTGCTCAGCCAGCCGGGCCAGAGCGTCCGCGGAGTCGGGGAACGGCGGCCAGTTCGGAACCGAGCTGCCCAGCCGCTTCGCCCACGCGTCGCTCACCGGGTGGCCGAGCGTGTCTCCGGTCCGGCGGAAGGCGGTGGCGAGCACGTCCGGGTAGAGCGCGGCGGGGGTTTCCTTCTGGACGGTCGACTCGTTGTCGCCATACGCGAGGAGGAGGTCGGCGTCAGGCAGGTCGAGTCCCTGTTCAAGAGCCCACGGCACGAGCACGGCGCTGAGTCCGGCCTCCCAGTCGATGAGGGTGCCGTAGCAGTCGAAGCTGAGCGCCTTGAATGCGGTGAGGTCGAGGTCGGTCACGGGTTGCGTCCTTTCGTCAGGGGATCAGCGCGAGCTTGCCGCCGGGATGTTGACCGAGGACGACCTCCACTGCGTCGAGCGCGTCGGCGAGCGGGTAGGTGCGGGCAACCGGGACGTCGAGCTGCCCGGCGGCGGCCAGCGCGACGAGGTGCGGACGGATGCGGTCGCGATAGGCCTTGCTCGCCGGCTTCGCGCCCGCGATGTGGCGGATGCCATCGGGCTCCGCGCGGTGGCCGGCTGCGATCGTCACGATCCGCGAACGCTCGGCGACCACCGCGAGCGATACGTCGACCGCCTCGTCGGTGCCGATGCAGTCGAGGGCGGCCGCCACGCCGTCGGGGGCGGCGTCGCGGACCCGCTGCTCGAGGCCGTCGCCGTACGCGACCGGGATGCCGCCGTAGCGGCGCACCACGTCGAAGTTGCGCTCGCTCGCCGTGCCGACCACCTGGGCACCGAGGAGAGCCGCCTGCTGCAGCACGCTGACGCCGACGGCTCCCGACGCGGCGTGGACGAGGATCGTGTCGCCCGCCGCGACCCCCGTGACGTCGAGCATCTCCGACGCGGTGGCGCCGACCAGCAGGAGGTTGGCGGCCGCCTCGAACGACAACCGAGCTGGCTTCGAGAACACGTCGGCAGCCGGCACCGTCAGCGCGGTCGCCCAACCACCGGTCACCCGGTATGCGACCACCTCGTCGCCGATGGAGAACGCTGTGCCAGGGCCGAGCGCGGTGACCACGCCCGCGACCTCGTAGCCGACCGGCATCGGGAAGTCGGCGGGGTCGCCGCGGCCGATGTGCTTGATGTCGGCGGGGTTCACCCCCGCGGCGCGGACCTCGATCGTCACCTCGCCCGGGCCGGGTGGCGGGACGTCGTACTTCTCGAGGGCGAGGACCTGCGGCCCTCCGGGTGCCGTCGCGACCCAGCGTTGCGGCATGTGTGCCTCCTCAGGTCAGCCGGACGGCGATCGAGCCCAGCCCGGGCGCGGACACCTCCCAGAGCTGCCCGGGGGCGATGTCCATGGGAGGGATCATCGACCCGGTGATAACGACGTCGCCGGGGAGCAATTCATTCCCGGCCGCGGTCAGGGTCGAGGCGGTCGTCGCCAGCACCCAGCCCAGCTCGCCGACCAGCTCGTCGGGATCTGACGTCGCCGCGACCTCGTCACCGTCGAGCCGGACCCGGACCCCGCGCTCCTCGGGCAGCGCGGCGACGCGGTCGCCGAGCAGCACGTGCCGGTGGTAGATGTTGCCGGCCACGATCTCCTCGACGTTGTCCGGGGGATGGTCGACGTCGGCGAGCTCGACCGCCAGCCCCCACCCCTCGACGGCGAGCCCCGGTCCGATGTACGCCGCGATCTCCGCCTCGATGACGCCCCGGCTCCAGCCCGCCACCGGCACCACCGCCCCGGACCCCAGCCGGCGACCAGCGGTCAGGTAGCCGACCAGGGGACGGTCGAGGCCGAGCGCCGCCATCGCGGCAGGAGAGCCGAACCCGACCTTCCAACCGAGGTGCGCTGCTCCGGCATCCAGCTCGTCCTGTCGCCGGGCCAGCATCCGCGTGGTGCCGCGCAGGATGCGCGGGTCGATGCCGCTCAGTCGTCGAACCTCTCGTCAGGTTCCGGGAGGGCGTACCCCGCGGCGGCCAGCGAGCCGGCGCCGCTCCACCCCCAGATCAGCAGCACGTCCTCGTCGGAGGTGTTGACGTACCCGTGCCAATTGCCGCGCGGCGTGAAGATCACGTCGCCCGCCTTCGACGGCTCCATCCCGGTGTTGGTGTGGATCTCGCCGTGGCCCGACATCACGACCAGGAACTCGTCGGCGTCGGGGTGCGCGTGCCGGTCGTGCCGTGCGCCGGGCGGCAGCACGGTGCGGCCCACGACCAGGTGCTTCGAGCCGGCGCGGCGCTCGTCGATGAGGTACTGCACCTGCATGTCGACCCAACCCTCGTCCTCGCGCAGG
>NZ_JBOHDT010000079.1:0-26576 GCF_050700635.1 Aeromicrobium sp. | reverse complement strand
TGCTCACCGATGAGGAGCTGAAGTCGCTCCCCGCCGAGAACAACCACGAGATCGACGTCGTCGAGTTCGTGCCGGCGGACCAGATCGACCCGATCCGCCTCGACAAGGCCTACTACCTCGAGCCGGACGCCCGTGCGCTCAAGCCCTACACCCTGCTGCGACGCGCGCTGGAGGAGACCGACCGCAGCGCGGTGGTGCAGTTCGCGCTGCGCCAGAAGACCCGCCTCGCCGTGCTTCGCGTCAAGGACAAGGCGCTCGTGCTGCAGACGATGCTCTGGGACGACGAGGTGCGCGAGGCCGACTTCGACGTTCTCGACGAGGTGCCGCGCATCAGCCAGAAGGAACGAGACATGGCCTCGCAGCTCGTCGACTCCCTCGCCGGGGACTTCGACGCCAGCCAATTCACCGACGACTACCAGGAGCAGCTGCGCATGCTGGTCGAGGCGAAGCTCGAACAGGGTGACGCCCTCGATACTGCCGCCACGTTCGGCGAGTCGGAGGAGGAGGGCGAGAAGGCCGAGGTCATCGACCTGATGGAGGCATTGCAGCGCAGCGTCGACAAGAGCAAGAAGAAGAAGGCCAGCACATCGTCAGGCGCTGGGAAGAAGACGAGCAAGTCGACGGCCGCCAAGAAGAAGTCCCGCAAGGGCGCTTAGGCGACGTGTCTCCCCATCCCTGGCGGGTAGCGAGCGTGGCATCCGCGCCCGATCCGGCAAGGCCGAGGAGGGAGGCGCACCGGTGTTGTGCGGCGACCGACGAGAACGCCGCCGGTCGGGATGCGGGGCCGCGGTCGCGCCGCCAGGGATGGGGAGGCGCGTCGTAATGGCGCGATCCTCCGGTGAGACCGTCTCCATCGGAGGTCATCGCCTGCGTCTGACCAACCCGGACAAGGTCTTCTACCCGGCCACGGGCACTACGAAGGCCGACGTGATCTCCTATTACGTCGAGATCGCGCCGCACATCCTCCCGCACGTCGTCGACCGCGCGGCCACGCGCAAGCGCTGGGTCAACGGCGTCGGCACCGCCGACAAGCCCGGCGAGGTGTTCTTCGAGAAGAACCTGCCCGCCTCGGCGCCGAGCTGGATCCGCCGGGCGTCCATCCAGCACCGGAGCGGGCGCAACAGCTACGTGGTGGTCGACGGAGTGGCCGTGCTGGCCTGGCTCGGGCAGATGGCGGCGCTGGAGATCCACGTGCCGCAGTGGCGGGTCGGCCCGCACGGCGCCCAGCTGAACCCGGACCGTTTCGTGCTGGACCTCGACCCCGGCCCGGGCGCTGGTCTGCCCGAGTGCGTCGCGGTGGCCAAGCGCGCCAAGCGGCTGCTGGCCGAGCTGGGGCTCGAGTCGTTCCCCGTCACGAGTGGCAGCAAGGGACTGCACCTGTACGCCGGGCTCGACGGCAGCCACGACGCGGAGTACGTCAACGGCTTCGCCAGGCAATTCGCGTCGGTGCTGGAGAGCGAGCTGCCCGACCTCGTCGTCACCACGCAGAAGAAGGCCCTGCGGGGCGGCAAGGTGCTGGCCGACTGGAGCCAGAACAACCGCAACAAGACCACCATCGCGCCGTACTCCTTGCGCGGCCGCACCGAGCCGACCGTCGCCGTGCCGCGCACCTGGCGCGAGCTGAACGACCCGGAACTGCGGCACCTGACGTACGACGAGGTGCTGGCCCGCATGAAGCGGCGCAAGGACCCGCTGGCTCCGCTGGCGCGAGGAGGCGGCGACGAGGCACCGGCGGCGGACACGCTGTCCACCTACCGCTCGATGCGCGATGCCTCGAAGACGCCGGAGCCGGTGCCTGCAGCTGGCGCCGACCTGCCCGGTGACGGCAATTCCTTCGTCATCCAGGAGCACCATGCGAGCCGGCTGCATTGGGACTTCCGCCTCGAGCGTGACGGCGTGCTCGTCTCGTGGGCGCTGCCCAAGGGCGTGCCGACCGACCCGGCGAAGAACCACCTCGCCGTGCAGACCGAGGACCATCCGCTGGAGTACGGCACGTTCGCCGGAACGATCCCGAAGGGTCAGTACGGCGGGGGCGAGGTGACCATCTGGGACACCGGCACGTACGAGGCCGAGAAGTGGCGCGACGGCGAGGTCATCGCCACGCTCACCGGCACCAAGAAGGGCGGGCTCGGCGAGCCGCGCCGCTTTGCCCTCATCCGCACCGGCGAGAACTGGCTCATCCACCTGATGAAACCGGGAGACCAACGAAAGCGGGTGGTGAGACCGTCGAAGTCTCCGACCAAGCGCACGGCGACGGCCAAGCCGGAGGCGCCGATGCTGGCGACGGCAGGCAAGGCGTTCGACCTCGACGACGAGGACGACTGGGCGTTCGAGATGAAGTGGGACGGCTACCGGGCGGTCGCCGTGTGCGACGGCGCCGAGGTGTCGCTGTTCAGCCGGACCGGGAAGGACATGACCGGCACTTATCCGGAGGTGGTCGAGGCACTGGCCGCGAACGATCTCACCGACACCGTGCTCGACGGCGAGCTGGTGGCCATCGGGCCCGACGGGGTGCCCTCGTTCTCGCGACTCCAGCAGGGCCAGCGGCCGATCCGCTACCTGCTGTTCGACGTCCTGCGCCATGACGGTGACCCGCTGAAGAACGCGACGTACGAGGAGCGTCGCGCCGTGCTTGAGAGCCTTGACCTGGATCGCGACGTCGTGCGAGTGCCAGGGGCGTTCGACGGTTCGCTCGAAGACGCCGTCGAGGCGAGTCAACGGCTGAGCCTCGAAGGCGTGGTCGCCAAGCGTCGCGACGGGCGCTACCGCAGCGGCACCCGGTCGGCTTCGTGGATCAAGATCAAGAATCAGAGGATGCAGGAGGCCGTGATCGTCGGTTGGCGTCCGGGCAAGGGCAACCGGTCTGGTGGGATTGGATCGCTCCTGTTGGCTGTACCCGAGCATGGATCTTCTTCTTTGCTCTACATAGGGCGGGTCGGCACGGGGTTCAGCGACCGTGTGCTCCGCGACCTGACAAGCCGCCTTCAGGGCATCGAACGGAAGACCGCTCCGGTCGAGGTCCCGCGCGAGATCTCCCGCGAGGCACGCTGGGTCAGCCCGAGGCTCGTCGGCGAGGTCACGTACAGCGAGTGGACGCCGGAGGGCCACCTGCGGCACCCGGTGTGGCGCGGTCTGCGCACGGACAAGAAGCCTGCTGAAGTGACTCTCGAGTAACGAAATTCGCGGAGAAAAGGTCTAGATGCAATCGATTCCGTTGCGCTAGCATCAATCAACTTCTCTGAGAACGGCGGCGCCATGACCGATCAGATCGACAACCTCACAGAAGACGAGAAGCTCCTCGCCAAGCTCGGATACAAGCAGGACCTGAACCGTTCATGGTCCGGGTTCTCGAACTTCGCGATCTCCTTCTCGATCATTTCCATCCTGGCCGGATGTTTCACCAACTTCGGCGCCGGCTGGAACAACGGCGGCCCGATCTCGATCTCCTGGTCGTGGCCGATCCTCAGCGTCTTCATCCTGATCATCGGCTTCACGATGTCGGAGCTGGTGTCGGCGTACCCGACCTCGGGCGGCATCTACTGGTGGGCCTCGAAGCTCGGTGGGCCGGCCGCCGGCTTCTTCACCGGGTGGCTCAACCTGATCGGACTCATCGCGGTGACGGCCGGCGTCTCGTACGGCTGTGCCACGTTCATCGACCTCACGATCTCGACCTACTCAGAGACGTACGCCGAGAGCTACTCGCTGACCAGGGTGTTCATCACCTTCGTGATCGTGCTCGCGCTCGCGTCGCTCCTGAACATCTTCAGCGGTCACATGATGGCGATCATGAACAACGTGTCGGTGTGGTGGCACGTCGTGGGCGCCACCGCGATCGTGGCGATCCTGGTGTTCGTGCCGGATCAGCACCAGTCGATCAACTACGTGTTCACCGAGCGGTTCAACAACTCCGGGTTCGCCGACGGCAGCACCAGCAGCCTCTTCTTCTTCTTCGCCGTCATCCCGTTCGGGTTCCTGCTGACGCAGTACACGATCACCGGCTTCGATGCCTGCGCCCACCTCTCCGAGGAGACTGCCTCGGCGACCATGGGGGCGGCCAAGGGCATCTGGCGCTCGATCTTCTACTCTGCGCTCGGCGGGTACATCCTCCTGCTGGCGGTGGTGTTCGCCGTGCCCAACCTCGATGGCGCACCCGACAACGCCGGAGTCGGCGCGGGCGGCGTCGCGTACATCTTCACGACATCGCTCGGCACGAACTGGGCGACCGTGGTGCTGTTCATCTCCGCCTCGGCACAGTTCTACTGCGCGACCTCGTGCCTGACGTCGGCGTCCCGCATGGGTTTCGCGTTCAGCCGCGACGGTGCCGTCCCGGGTTCGGCGATCTGGTCAAAGCTCACGGCCGCGCGCGTGCCCGCGAACGCGGTGATGGGCGTCGCGGTCGCGGCGGCTCTGGTCACCCTTCCGGCACTGGTCGAGGTGAACCTGGGCACCGCAGAGGAGCCGTTGATTCTCCCGATCGCGTTCTACGCCGTCACGTCGATCGCCGTCATCGGGCTGTACGCCTCGTTCGCGATCCCGATCTGGCTGCGCTGGCGAATGGGCGACGCATTCGAGCCGGGTGCGTGGACCAACGGGTCCAAGTATAAGTGGATGAACCTCATCGCCGTGGCCGAGATCGTCATCGTCTCGCTGTACCTGATGATGCCGTTCGTGCCTCCCGCCGTGCCGTTCAGTGACGACTTCAGCTGGAAGTTCGTCAACTACGCACCGATCGTCACCGTTGGCGCGGTGCTCCTGCTGGCAATCTGGTGGAACGTGTCGGCCAAGAAGTGGTTCCATGGGCCCATCCACAACATCGACCCGGCGGTCGCCGAGCTTCTCGACGACTGACGTCCTACAGGTGAGGGTCCTCGGGGTCGACCATCGGGCACTGGGGAACAAGCCCCGGCTCTCCAGGACGAGCGATGAGCCGTCGCACGCGCGCATCGAGAAGTGGCTGCTCGGACGCATCGACGCCGGGCGGCTGCTTCCCGACGACAAGCTGCCGCGTGAGGAGGAGCTCGCGGCCGCACTGGGCGTCAGCCGCATGACGCTGCGGCAGGCGCTGGGGTCGATGGAGAGTCGCGGCCTCCTCGAGCGTCGGCGCGGCCGGGCCGGCGGCAACATCATCCGGGAGCGGCAGATCGAGTGCGACCTGACCGGCCTGCCGGGGTTCACCGAGCAGATGCGGCGCGCCAACGTGCGCGCCGGCGCACGCGTGATCGGCGTCAAGCGAGTGCGGGCCGGCCGAGCCGTGGCCGCCTCGCTGGAGCTCGGGCGGAACCAGGACGTCTTCGAGATCGTCCGCGTGCGATCGGCCCGTCGCGAGCCTTTGGCGCTCGAGGAGACGTACCTTCCCGCGCATCTCTTCGCCGGCCTGGACCGACGCCCACTCACCGGGTCGATCTACGCGATCATGCGCAGGGACTACGACCTCGCCCCCCACAGCGCGCAGGAGTGGCTCGAGCCTGCAGTCGCGACCCACGCGCACGCCACGCTGCTCGACGTCGAACCGGGCGCGGCCCTGATGCTCGTGACGCGCACGTCGTTCACCGCGTCTGGCGTCGCCGTCGAGCACGCCTTCGACCGCTACCGCGCCGATCGCACCCGCATCAGCCTGCGGACCAGCGTCTCGACCACGGTGTCGGCCGAGCTCACCGCGGACGCAGTCGGATGAACACTGCGCCGAACGGTGGGTCGCTGGAGGAGCTCTTCGACCAGATCCCCAGCCTGGCCGACAAGCCGCGTCAGATCGAGGAGCTGCCGGGAGGGCTCACCAACCTGAACCTCAAGGTCACGACGCCCAAGGGCGTCTTCGTCGCACGGTGCAGTCGGAGCGACACGTCGCTGCTCGGCATCAACCGTGAGTCCGAGCACGCGAACACCCGATCAGCCGAGCTGGCAGGGATCGGCGCACCGGTCGTGGACTTCCGGCCCGACCTCGACGTCCTGGTGATCGGCTTCATCGACGGTCGTTCGTTCGAGAACGAAGACCTGCGCAAGCCCGACGCCCTGACGCGGGTCGCGGAAGCGTGCCGCACGCTCCATGCCGGACCACGTTTCGTCGGCGACTTCGACATGTTCACCCGGCAGCAGAGGTACCTCGCCTCCGTCGTCGACGGTGGGTTCGCGCATCCGGACGACTACGGAGACTTCGAAGCGCCGTTCCAGCAGATCCGGGTCGCGCTCGAGGTCAACGACGTGCCGACCGTGCCGTGCAACAACGACCTGCTGGCGGGAAATTTCGTCGACGACGGCGAGAAGCTCTGGCTCATCGACTACGAGTACTCGGGCAACAACGACCCGTTCTTCGAGCTCGGCAACACCTGGACCGAGTGCGAGCTGGACGACGACCACCTCGACGAGCTCGTGACCGCCTACGTCGACCACCACTCACCGGAGAAGATCGCGCGGACGCGTCTGCAGGCCACCGTGTCCCGCTACGGGTGGTCGCTCTGGGGCTACATCCAGGCCGCGACCTCCGACCAAGACTTCGACTTCCACGGCTGGGGACAGGATCGTTTCGAGAAGGCCGTCGCCGACTTCCGCTCACCTGGCTTCGAGGACCTCCTCGACACGGCGGCAGGATTCAGGACATGACTGGGCCGGCGACTGGGCTCCCGGCCCGGGCCCGCATCGTCATCATCGGCGGCGGTGTCATCGGCACGAGCGTCGCGTACCACCTCACCCTCGCCGGCGAGACCGACGTCCTCCTCATCGAGCAGGGCGAGCTGTCATGCGGCACGACCTGGCACGCGGCCGGCCTCGTCGGGCAGCTTCGCGCGACCGAGAGCGGTACCCGGCTGGCGCAGTACTCGACCGACCTCTACTCGCGGCTCGAGGACGAGACCGGCCTGAGCGCCGGCTTCAAGCAGTGCGGCGGCCTGACCGTCGCCCGCACCGAGGACCGCATGATCCAGCTCCGTCGCACCGCGGCCACGGCCGAGGCGTTCGACCTGAAGTGCGAGATCCTCACCGCAACGGAGGCCGGCGAGCGCTACCCGCTGATGGCGTCCGACGACCTCGCCGGCGCGATCTGGCTGCCTGGAGACGGGACCGCAAACCCGACCGACCTGACCCAGGCGCTGGCGAAGGGTGCCCGTCAACGGGGTGCGCGGGTGGTGGAGCACGTCCGGGTTTTCGAGGTCCTCACCGAGGACGACGCCGTCGTCGGCGTGTACACGAGTCACGGTGATGTCGAGGCCGAGATCGTCGTCAACTGTGCGGGACAGTGGGCCAACGATCTGGCCGCACGGATCGACGTCACCGTGCCGCTGCACTCGGCCGAGCACTTCTACGTCGTCACCGACCAGATCGAGGGCATGCACCCCGACCTGCCGATCCTGCGCGATCCCGACGGCTACACCTACTTCAAGGAGGAGGTCGGCGGACTCGTCGTCGGTGGGTTCGAGCCGAACGCGAAGCCTTGGGTCTCGCCGGACCAGATCCCCCACCCGTTTGAGTTCCAGCTGCTCGATGAGGACTGGGACCACTTCGCAATCCTGATGGACAGTGCGCTGGAACGGATCCCGGCACTGCGCGAGACCGGCATCCGCAAGTTCTACAACGGACCGGAGAGCTTCACTCCCGACAACCAGTTCATCCTCGGCGAGGCGCCGAACGTGAACGGCCTCTTCGTCGGCGCCGGATTCAACTCGGTGGGCATCGCCACGGCAGGGGGTGCCGGACACGCACTCGCCGAATGGATCATCGAGGGCGAGCCAACCACCGACCTCCTGGCCGTCGACATCCGGCGCTTCGCCTCGTTCCACGCCGACAACGACTGGCTGCGGGCCAGGGTCGGCGAGGTCCTCGGACTGCACTATGCCGTCCCGTGGCCCAACCGGGAGCTCGAGACCGCCCGACCCCTGCGCACCTCCCCCGTGTTCGAACGGCTCGCCGCCGCCAATGCCGGCTTCGGCAGCAAGATGGGTTGGGAGCGCGCCAACTTCTTCGCACCCGAAACCGGCGACCCGTCCATCGAGTACTCCTGGGGTCGGCAGAACTGGCACGAGTGGGTCGCGGCCGAGCATCGTGCCACCCGCGAGGCGGTGGCCTTGTTCGACCAGACGTCGTTCTCGAAGTACCGGGTGACCGGACCCGACGCCGAACGCGCGCTGCAGTGGATCTGCTCCAACGACGTGGGCGTCGAGGTCGGCCGCACGGTCTACACGGCGCTGCTCAACGGGCGCGGCACCTACGAGTCGGACCTGACCGTCACCCGGGCCGGTCCCGACGAGTTCTTCCTGGTCAGCAGCTCGGCGACGACCGAACGCGACCAGGACTGGATCCGGCGCAACATCCCCGACGGGCTCGACGCCCGTGTCGCCGACGTGACGTCCGACTACGCGGTCTTCGGCGTCATGGGGCCACGGTCGCGGGACCTGCTGACGCGTCTGACCGACGCAGATCTGACCGAGGACGGCTTCCCGTTCGGCACAAGCCGGGAGATCGCGCTCGCCGACGCGACTGTGCGGGCCACCCGGATCACCTACGTCGGCGAGCTCGGCTGGGAGCTGTACGTGCCGACCGAGCACGCGCTCGACGTGTACGACGCGCTGATGCCGGCGGGCCACGATCTCGGCGTCGTCAACGCCGGCTACTACGCCATCGAGTCGCTCCGGCTCGAGAGCGGCTACCGCGCCTTCGGCCGCGAGCTGACCCCCGACTTCAACCCGGTCGAGGCCGGCCTGCTGTTCGCCTGCAAGCTCAAGACCGACATCGACTTCCTCGGACGCACCGCAGTCGAGAAGGCCCGCGCCGACGGCCCGTCGCGACGGATGGTCTCCTTCGTCTCCGACGATCCACAGGCGACCTTGTGGGGCGGCGAGCTGGTGCGGCGCGACGGCGTTGCCGCCGGCCAGGTGACATCGGCCGCCTGGGGCGAGACGCTGGGAGCCGGAGTCGGCCTGGCCTACGTCAAGGCGCCGGAAGGACAGGTGGCCTCCGCCGAGGTTCTCCGCGTCGGCGACTACCAGGTCGACGTCGCCGGGGAGCTCGTTCCGGTCAGCGTCTCGCTGAAGGCCCCGTACAAACCGGTACTGCACGACCCGAAGAAAGAAGGCCCCTGATGAGCACTCGCCATCCGCAGCTCCTGACCGTCGACGAGCTGAAGGGCCTGATCGAGGACGGCGCCGTCGACACGGTGATCGTCGCGTTCACCGACATGCAGGGCCGGTTGCAGGGCAAGCGCTTCCACGGCCGGTACTTCCTCGACGTCGTCGCCGAGCATGGGACCGAGGGCTGCAACTACCTCCTCAGCGTCGACATCGACATGAACACCGTCGACGGGTACGCGATGTCGTCGTGGGAGAAGGGTTACGGCGACATGGAGTTCGCCCTCGACTTCGACACCATTCGGGTGCTCACCCACCTGCCGGCGACGGCGATGATCCAGTGCGACCTGGTCTGGCTGGACCACCGACCGGTGGTCCAGTCGCCGCGCACGATCCTGAAGGCCCAGCTCGACAAGGCGGCCGATGCCGGGTTCGTCGCGCTGGCGGGTACCGAGCTGGAGTTCATCGTGTTCGACACGACCTATGAGGACGCCTGGACGGCCGGTTATCGCGACCTTACGCCGGCGAACCAGTACAACATCGACTACTCGATCCTGGGGACGAGTCGGGTGGAGCCGTTGCTGCGCGACATCCGCAACCACATGTACGCGGCCGGGATGCGGGTGGAGAGTGCGAAGGGTGAGTGCAACCTCGGCCAGCACGAAATCGGGTTCCTGTACGACGAGGCGCTGATGACGGCGGACAACCACAGCGTCTACAAGAACTCGGCCAAGGAGATCGCCTCCCAACACGGCAAGTCGGTCACGTTCATGGCCAAGTTCAATGAGCGCGAGGGCAGCTCGTGCCACATCCACCTGTCGCTGCGCGGTGACGACGGCAGCATGGTGTTCTGGGAGAAGGAGGGCCGCAGCGCGACGTATGACTGGTTCATCGCGGGGGTGCTGGCGACGATGCGTGACTTCACCCTGATGTATGCGCCGAACGTCAACTCCTACAAGCGGTTCCAGCCCGGGTCGTTCGCGCCGACGGCGATCGCGTGGGGCGAGGACAACCGGACCTGCGCGGTGCGCCTCGTTGGCCATGGTGCGTCGGCGCGGATGGAGAACCGGGTTCCCGGCGGCGACGTGAACCCGTATCTCGCGCTGGCGGCGATGCTGGCCGGTGGTCTGCACGGGATCGAGAACGAGCTGACCCTGGAGGAGCCGCTGTCCGGAAACGCGTATGCCTCCGACAAGGAGCACGTGCCGTCGACGCTGCGCGAGGCCCGGGACGCCTGGCACGGCTCGGCGCTGGCGCGTGAGCTGTTCGGCGAGGAGGTCGTCGACCACTACACCAACATGGCCGACGTCGAGCTGGCGTCGTTCGACGCTGCCGTGACCGACTGGGAGCTGCGCCGCAGCTTCGAGAGAATGTGAGCATGAGTACTCACGTCGTCGTCAACCCTGCAACGGAAGAGGCGGTCACGGAGGTGGGCTCGGCGTCGGTCGAGGAGACCGACGCGGCGATCGAGCGGGCGGCCGAGGCGTTCCCCGCCTGGCGGGACATGGCGCCGGGTGAGCGGGCCCGGCTGCTGCGCCGGTTCGCCGCGCTCGTCGACGACCACATCGACGAGCTGGCCGAGCTGGAGGTCCGCAACTCGGGCCACACCTGGGGCAACGCCACCTGGGAGGCGGGCAACGTTCGCGACGTCCTGAACTACTACTCGGCCGCGCCGGAGCGGATGACCGGGCTGCAGATCCCGGTCGCCGGCGGCATCAACATCACCGTCCACGAACCCCTCGGTGTCGTCGGCATCATCGTGCCGTGGAACTTCCCGATGCCGATCGCCGGCTGGGGATTCGGGCCGGCGCTGGCGGCCGGCAACACGGTCGTGCTCAAGCCGGCCGAGCTGACGCCGTTGACGGCGATACGTCTCGGCGAACTGGGCCGGGAGGCCGGCCTGCCCGACGGCGTCTTCACAGTGATCCCGGGCAAGGGCTCGGTGGTCGGTGAACGTTTCGTCACTCACCCGGCCGTCCGCAAGGTCTGCTTCACCGGCTCCACCGAGGTGGGCAAACGGATCATGGCCGGCTGCGCGGACCAGGTGAAACGCCTGACGCTGGAGCTCGGCGGCAAGAGCGCCAACATCGTGTTCGCCGACTCCGACCTCGCGAAGGCCGCGGCGGCAGCACCGATGGCGGTGTTCGACAACGCCGGCCAGGACTGCTGCGCCCGGTCGCGCATCCTGGTGGAGCAGTCGGCCTACGACGAGTTCGTCTCGCTGCTGGAGCCCGCTGTGCAGGGCATCAAGGTCGTCGACCCCGCCGACCACTCCAGCGAGATGGGGCCGCTCATCTCGGCGCAGCAGCGCACGACCGTGCAGGGCTTCGTCGACGAGGTCGACGTCGCCTTCACCGGCAGCGCCCCGTCCGGGAGCGGGTTCTGGTTCCCGCCCACGGTCGTTCTGGCCGACTCGGTCGACCAGCGCATCTGGCGCGAAGAGGTCTTCGGTCCGGTGGTGGCGGTCATGCCGTTCCGCGACGAGGCCGAGGCCGTGCAGCTCGCCAACGACACCGAGTTCGGCCTGTCCGGCTCCATCTACACCCGCGACGTCGGCAAGGCATTGCGCGTCTCACGGGCCGTCGAGGCCGGCAACCTCAGCGTCAACACCCACGCCTCGGTCCGGTACTGGACCCCGTTCGGCGGCTTCAAGCAGTCCGGCCTCGGCCGCGAGCTCGGACCCGACGCGCCCAACGCGTTCACCGACGTCAAGAACATCTTCATCTCGGACGAAGGACCAGCATGACCGGGCGCCTCGAGGGCAAGACCGCGGTCGTGACCGGCGGCTGCTCGGGCATCGGCCTGGCCACCGCTCGCCGGTTCGCCCAGGAAGGCGCGAACGTCGTCATCGGCGACCTCGACGACAGCCGCGGCTCCGGCCTTGCTGAGGAGCTCGGCGGCACCTACCTGCACACCAACGTGACCGACAAGGAGCAGGTCGACGCGCTGTTCGCGGCAGCGAAGTCGACCTACGGGTCGATCGACGTCGCGTTCAACAACGCCGGCATCGCGCCGCCGGAGGACGACTCGATCCTGACCACCGAGCTCGAGACCTGGCGCACGGTGCAGGAGGTCAACCTCACCAGCGTCTACCTGTGCTGCAAGGCGGTCCTGCCCTACATGCTCGAGCAGAAGAAGGGCTCCATCATCAACACCGCTTCCTTCGTCGCCGTCATGGGCGCCGCCACCTCGCAGATCTCCTACTCCGCCTCCAAGGGCGGGGTGGTGTCGATGTCGCGCGAGCTCGGCGTCCAGTTCGCCCGCGAAGGCGTTCGGGTCAACGCGTTGTGCCCCGGGCCGGTCAACACCCCGCTCCTCCAGGAGCTGTTCGCCACCGACCCCGAACGCGCCGCCCGACGCCTCGTCCACGTGCCGATGGGCCGCTTCGCCGAGCCAGACGAGATGGCCAACGCCGTCCTGTTCCTCGCCTCCGACGAGTCCAGCTTCATCACTGCCTCGACCTTCCTCGTCGACGGCGGCATCTCCGGCGCATACGTCACGCCCCAATGAGATCAGCACAGTGAGATGAAGCCCCTGATCGGCATCACGACCTACCGCGAGCAGTCGCGGTGGGGCGTCTGGGACGACGAGGCCGACCTGCTGCCTGCTGCCTACGCGCGCTCCATCGAGGAGGCCGGTGGCATCGCCGTGCTCCTGCCGCCGACCGACGATCCGGCGCAAGATGCGGGCGACGTCGCCGCACGGATCGACGCGCTCGTGATCGCCGGCGGGGCCGACGTCGATCCGCGTCGGTACACCGACGTGCCGCACGAGCGCACGGCCGACTGGCGCGAGGACCGCGATGCCTGGGAGCTCGCCCTGCTCGACGCCGCCGCGGAGAAGCAGCTGCCCGTGCTCGGCATCTGCCGGGGGATGCAGGTGATGGCCGTGCATGCGGGCGGCCATCTCGACCAGCACGTCCCCGACACCCTGGGCCACGAGAACCACTCGCCCGGGGGCGACGTGTACGGCGACGTCAAGATCGAGCTCGTCGACGGCACCCATCTGGCGAAGATCCTGGTCACCGGCCCGTCGGTGCGATGCCACCACCATCAGTCGGTGCTCGACCACCCGGGACTCGTTCCCGCGGCCCATGCCGACGACGGCACGGTCGAGGCCATCGAGGACCCGGACCGACCCTTCTGGCTGGCGGTCCAGTGGCACCCCGAGACGCAGCCCGACGCCGGTCTGTTCACGGCTTTGGTCGGAGCAGCCGCAGCACGAAACTGATCTGCGGGGTCGCGCTCGGGACGCAACACTGGAGGCATGGCCACGCGCAGTCTCGTCACCGGAGCGACGGGGTACATCGGCGGACGACTGGTGCCAGAGCTCCTCGACGCCGGCCACGACGTGCACGTCCTCGTGCGCCACGCGGACAAGGCGCGGGCCCACCTCTGGGCCGATGAGGTCGAGATCGTCGTCGGCGACGCCACTGCTGCCGACGACGTCCGGTCGGCGCTGGACGATGTGGACGTCGCCTACTACCTGCTGCACTCGATCGGCACCGGCGGCGACTTCGCCGACACGGAACGTCGCATGGCCTCGACGTTCGCCGAGGCCGCGGCCGACACCGGTGTGCAGCGCATCGTCTACCTCGGCGGCATGGTGCCGGAGGACGAAGAGCTCTCGGAGCACCTCCGATCGCGTGAGCAGGTGGGTGACGTCCTGCTCGAGTCCGGCGTGCCGACCGCGGTGCTCCAGGCGGGGGTGGTGATCGGGTCGGGGTCGGCGTCGTTCGAGATGCTGCGCTACCTCACCGAACGGCTCCCGGTGATGGTGACGCCGCGATGGGTGCACTCGCGCATCCAGCCAATCGCCGTCCGCGACGTGCTGCGCTACCTGGTGGGATGCGCCGACCTCCCCGCCGACGTCAACCGGCGCTTCGACATCGGTGGCCCCGACGTCCTCACGTACCTGGAGATGATGCAGGGCTACGCGAAGGTGGCCGAGCTGCCACGTCGGCGGGTGCTGCCGGTGCCGGTGCTGTCGCCGTGGTTGTCGAGCCATTGGGTCGGCCTGATCACGCCGGTCCCGGCCGGTCTCGCCCGCCCCCTGGTGGAGTCGTTGCGCAACACCGTCGTCGCTGCCGATCACGACATCGAGCGCTACGTGCCCGACCCGCCGGACGGTCTGATCGGCTACGAACGATCGGTCGAGCTCGCGCTCACCAAGATCAGGAACCTCGACGTCCCCACCCGGTGGTCGTCGGCGTCGACGCCAGGCGCGCCCGCCGAACCGCTCCCGTCCGATCCGGACTGGGCCGGTGGTTCGCTCTACCAGGACTCGAGGACGCGGGAGGTGAACGCCTCTCCCGCGGCACTCTGGTCGGTCATCGAGGGCATCGGCGGTCGCAACGGCTGGTACTCATGGGGATTCGCATGGTGGGTACGCGGGCTGATGGACCGGATGGTCGGTGGCCCGGGGCTGCGTCGAGGACGGCGGAACGAGAGGGATCTCGTCGTCGGCGACGCGCTCGACTTCTGGCGCGTCGAGGCCACTGACGACGAGAAGCTCCTCCGGCTCCGAGCGGAGATGAAGGTGCCGGGCCTCGCCTGGCTCGAGCTGCAGGTCGGCTCCACCGACGGCGGCACGACGACCTTCCTCCACCGAGCCCTCTTCCATCCGCACGGGCTGCTCGGCCACCTCTACTGGTGGTCGGCGCTGCCGTTCCACGGCATCGTGTTCGGCGGTATGCAGCGCAACATCGCGAAGGCCGCCGAAGCTCTCGACGCGAGCGACGCCTGACTGTGGCCGACATCTCGGTGATGTGGTTCAGACGCGACCTCCGGCTTGCCGACCATCCCGCTCTCCGGGCCGCCGTGGATGCCGGTCCTGACGGCGTGGTTCCGCTCTTCGTGCTCGATCCGGGTGATCACGCGAGTCGCGTCCAGCACGCGTATCTCGGTGCATCGCTGAAGCGCCTCTCGGAGCGTGTCGACGGTCTTCACCTGGTCGAGGGACGTCCGGTCGACGAGGTGGTGCGCGTGGCACGTCGGGTCGGAGCCGACTCCGTGCACGTCACAGCCGACCACGAACCGGACGGTTCCTCGCGCGACGACGAGGTCGCTCAGGCGCTTGCCGAGCACGACATCGAGCTCGTCCGCGCCGGATCGCCTTATGCGGTCCCGCCGGGGCGGGCGTTCACGGGGACCGGCTCCCGCTTCAAGGTCTTCACGCCCTTCTACGCAGCGTGGCGCGAGCACGGCTGGCCTGACCCGGAGCCGGCCGTGCGTGAGGTTCCGTGGCTCGATCCGGGCGGGTCGGCGCCGCGGCCAACGGACTCTGATGGCCTCGACCACGTCGCTCTTCCTGCGGCGGGTGAAGAGGCAGCGCGCCGGCGATGGCGAGCGTTCCTCGAAGCCGATCTCGAGGAATACGACACCGTGCGCGACGAACCCGGGGCCGACCGCACGTCACGGATGTCCGTCCACCTGCACTGGGGCGAGATCCATCCCCGCACGATGCTGGCCGATCTGGGTCGCTCCAGGGGCGCCGAGGCGTATCGGCGCGAGCTGGCCTTCCGAGAGTTCTATGCCGACGTCCTCGACCGACGTCCGGACTCCGCATGGGGTTACTACGACCACGCCTTCGAGGCGATGCCGTACGACGATCCCGGCGACGAGTTGGAAGCATGGAAGGCCGGCCGCACCGGGTTCCCGATCGTCGACGCCGGAATGCTCCAGCTCCTCGGCGAGGGCTGGATGCACAACCGAGTACGGATGATCGTCGCCAGCTTCCTCGTCAAGGACCTGCACCTGGAGTGGCAGCACGGCGCCCGTCATTTCGCGGAGCATCTGGTGGACTTCGACCTGGCCTCCAACCAGCACGGTTGGCAGTGGGTGGCCGGATGCGGCACGGATGCCTCGCCGTACTTCCGGGTCTTCAACCCGACGACGCAGGGCAAGAAGTTCGACCCGGACGGCACCTACGTGCGGCGCTGGGTGCCCGCGCTGGCGGACGTACCTGCGAAGCACGTGCACGAACCCCACACGATGGCCGACCCGCCGGCCGACTACCCGAGGCCGATCGTCGACCACGCCGAGGAGCGTCGGGAGTCGCTGCGCCGATATGAAGCGCTGCGCGACCAGCCGTGACGGTCAAGGCCCGTCGGCGATCCGCACCAGTCCGCCCAGAACACCGACGTACGCGGTGCCGTCCGGACCGAGGCTGATCGGTGCGTAGTTGACGTTGTACCCGAACCCGGTTCCGTAGCGCTGCTTGAACACCGGCTCGCCGGTGCGGAAGTCCAGGGCCGTCAGGTACCAGGAGTCGCCGGGTCCGTTGCGTTCGCGTGTGACGACATAGACCAGCCCGTTGGCCAGGGACATCTTCGGCACCGCAGACGGTGACCGCTCCGTGCGGTTCTGCCAGACGACCCGGCATCCGTTGCCATCGGCGTCGATGTCGACGCGGTCGACGCCCGGTGCGGTGATGCTGCCCGCGAGGGTCTGGGCGGGTCCTTGATAGCCGTGATTGTTGGTGACGACCAGAGCCCGGTCGGCCGCGATCAGCGAGTTGTCCGTCGCACTCGCGCCCTTCTCGAAGACCGGGACCCGGCAGACCTCCCGCTCACCCGCGACGTCACTCCCCCGGCGGTAGACCACGACGTTCATCGGGTCGGCGTTGTCGGTGATCGCCACCCACTCGTCGTTCACGAGCGTCGGCGTGGTGCCCGAACCGGGCGAGGTCTGCCCGGGCTTCGTCGTGCCGACGTTCGGGTACTCCTCGCGCCACGTCACCTCGGGGACCCCTGCGTCGCTGAGGTCGATCCGGTACATCGCCTTCGTCGTGACGATGTAGCCGCCACCGGTCTCGTCGACCGCGAAGGAGTTGGTGATCGTCTCCCCGAGAGGCAGAGTCTCGGTTCTCCCGGTGTCGCGATCGATGGCTCCGACGACGCCTTGTTCGGTCACGAAGACGATCTCCCCGGTCCAGGCCGGGAGGGCCGAGACGATCTTGTCGTCACCCGCCATCGCTCCGGTCAGGTCGTGGTCGCGGGCGAGCTCGAACCCCGCGCCGTCCGCGGTCTGGCCCACCACCTGGATGTGGTTGTCGCCGGTGGGGATGACCGCTCTGTCCTCATGGTCGAGGTAGAAGTAGCCGCCGCCGGAGAAGTCGCTGAACACGTTGAGCCCGAGTCGGCGGTTCGGCAGCCGGTAGGACGCGATCTCCTCGAGCGTCTCGGGGTCGAACAGCTTCAGATGCGGCGTCGTGGCGCCGACGCACACCGTCTCGATCCGGTCGCGACGGTCGAAGGTGAGGCTCGCGCACTCGGCGACCTGCAGCGTGGACGAGACCTCCGGACGCACGCCGAGCGGTCCGGGACCGGGGTAGGTGTCCGTCATGTACGCGTCGTTGTGGATGTTGTTGCCCGGGTCGGGCGCCAGGAACGGATGCTGCGGCGGAGCCGGCGCGTCCACCGGATTCGGAGTCGCCGGCGCGCCGACGTACTCAGGTGTGCCCGGCGGCAGCGGGTCGCCCGGGATCGGGGTCGCGGCCGCCGCCCCTGCGCTCACCACGACAATCGCCATCGTCGTGACGGCGCCTCGAAGAGCGCTGGACGGCACCGAAGGCATGACCCGTCCAACGATCGGCCGCCAGTGGGGTTATTCCGGGCCGTCCCCGGGTGGGAGGTCGTCGCGGTCGGCCCACTCGAGCAAGAGGGCGATGTCGAAGACGGCGTCGTCGATGCCGGCGTGGAGGTCACCAAGCTCCGCGAAGCGCGGCGGCACCGTCTGGAGCGTGAAGTCGTGGGGGTCGACGTCGTCGATCTCGTCCCAGCGGATCGGCGTCGACACGCGGCCGTCCGGGAAGCCGCGCACCGAGTAGGCCGCGGCAATGGTGTGGTCGCGGGCGTTCTGGTTGTAGTCGACGAAGAGGTCGGCCGGGTGCCGGTCCTTGCGCCACCAAGCCGTCGTGACGTCGGGTGAGCGTCGTTCCACCTCGTGGGCGAACGCCAGCGCCGCTCGGCGGACGTCCTGAAACCCGTGGTCAGGCCGGATGCGCACGTAGATGTGCATCCCCGAGCCACCCGACGTCTTCGGCCAGCCGGTGGCGCCGAGCTCGTCCAGCACCTCGTGGGCCACATGCGCGACACGCTGGACCGTGGCGAAGTCGCACTCGGGGCCGGGGTCGAGGTCGATGCGCCACTCGTCCGGCTTCTCGGTGTCGGCGCGGCGGCTGTTCCACGGATGGAACTCGACCGTCGACATCTGCACGGCCCAGATGACCGACGCGAGCTCGGTGACGCACAGCTCGTCGGCGTTGCGGTTGTAGCGCGGGAAGTGCACGCGGACCGTCTCCAGCCACGGTGGGGCGCCGGCGGGCACGCGCTTCTGGTGCACCTTGTCGCCGGCCAGGCCGGTGGGGAACCGGTGCATCATGCACGGCCGCTCGAACAACGCCGTGACGATGCCGTCGCCGACCGAGAGGTAGTACTCGACGAGATCGAGCTTGGTCCAGCCGCGTTCGGGGAAGTAGACCCGGTCGGGGTTGGTGACCCGCACGATCCGATCGTCGACCTCGATCTCCTCGGCCGGAGTCGCCATGAGGTTGAGCCTACGGGGCGTCCGCATCTGGTGTAATCGTCGAAGACACTGCCGGGAGGCCGTCATGACCCCAGAGATCAACCACGTCGCCGTCGTCCTCGCCGTCGTGGCCGCCATGATCGTCGGATTCGTGTTCTACCTCCCAGCGGTTTTCGGCCGTCGATGGATGGAGATGGTCGGGCACTCTGACGAGTCCGTCGAGGGCGGCCCCGCCTTCATCTACCCCGTCGTCATCGTGGCCGGCTTCGTCACGGCCTACGCGCTCGCGGGCGTCACGTTCCTGTCGCACGAGTTCTACCAGGGCGGCTTCCTGCTCTCGGCCCTCGTCAGCGCGTGGATCCTCTGGTTGGCCTTCACCGCCGCTCGCATGCTGGTTCACGACCTGTTCGACACCCGCACCCTCCAGATCACCGCCCTGACCGCGCTCAACGAGCTCATCACGGTGACTGCGATGGCGCTGGTCATCGGGCTCTGGCCGCCGTCAGGAATCTGATCACGCTGATCTGCGCAGCAGCCTCCGGGTCCAGTCAGTGGTTGCGGAGCAGGTCGATGAGCGACTCGGACATGTCGGGCTTCTTCAGGCTGCGGTTCTTCTCACCGGGCATGACGGATCTCCTTTCACTCATTCCTCCTTCCCATGCATGTTTCCCGCTCCTGCGGGACCATGCATGTCGAGAGCTTCTGATGCTCTCCGTGGCCGGAAGGAGGTACGCACGGGCATGCTCCCGACTCCCGACACGCACCCAGGCGTCGCGCAGTCGATGGCTTTCGGCCACCTCACGATCGCCTTCGACGATCGCGTGCTGAAGCCGCGGCCGTGGACTCAGGCGCAGTCGAGGTGGGCGGCGAAGCTGCTGCTCAGCGAGTCCGACGGCGTCCGCGCGCTCGAGCTCTGCAGCGGCGCCGGACACATCGGACTGCTGGCGCTGGCGTCTGCGCGATCGACTGCGCACACACTGGTGGTCGTCGACATCAACCCCGCAGCGTGCGACTTCGCCCGTCGCAACGCGGCAACCGCGGGCATGGGCGACCGGGTCGACGTCCGTGAAGGACGCATCGACGACGTGATCGCTCCGGACGAGCGGTTCGAGCTTGTCATCGCCGACCCGCCCTGGGTTCCGCGAGCCGAGACCGGCCGGCTCCCCGACGATCCGCTGATCGCCATCGACGGAGGCGGCGACGGGCTCGACGTCGTCTGGTCCTGCCTGAAGGTGTGCGAGACGCATCTCGTCCCCGGCGGATCGGTGGTGCTCCAGCTGGGTTCGGTCCGTCAAGCCGACCGCGTGCGTGAGCGGCTTCGGTCCACCAGATCAGCCCTGACGATGGACGAGGTCCGCACGTATGACGGCGGAGTGCTCGTCAAGCTCATGAGCTCGACCAAGGGCGGCGCATGAGGTCACTGTGGCTCGACCGCACCGTGTCGCACGTGAGCGATCCCCTCGATGACGGTGGGACGGTCGACGACCTGGTCGTCGGGGCCGGCCTGACCGGGCTCACCACCGCCCTTCTGCTGGCTCGTTCCGGTCGTCGGGTCGCCGTGGTCGAGGCGCGACACATCGGGGCGGTGACCACGGGTCACACGACCGGCAAGCTGTCGCTCCTGCAGGGCACCAAGCTGTCGCGGATGCTTCGACTCCAGTCGCACGGAGTCACCCGGGCCTACCTCGACGCGAACCTCGAGGGACAGCAGTGGCTGCTGCGCTTCTGCCAGGACCACGGCGTGACCGTGCAGACGCGAGACGCGATCACCTACGCCGCCGACGAGAGCGAGGTCTCCGCTGTCCGCGGCGAGCTCGACGCGGCGCAGTCGCTCGGCCTCGGCGTCCGGTGGATCGAGGACCTCGACGTCCCCTTCCCGTCCCACGGAGGTGTCCTGCTGCCCGACCAGGCCCAGCTCGACCCGATGGACGTGCTGGACGCGCTCGTCGACCAGGTGCGTGCCCATGGCGGGACGGTGCACGAGGGCCGGCGCGTGATGGCGGTGACCAAGCGCGGCCGACCCCGCGCGACGCTCGACGACGGTTCGACGGTGGCGGCCGAGCACGTCGTCCTGGCCACCGGCGCGCCGATCCTCGACCGCGGGCTCTACTTCGCGAAGGTCGCGGCGAACCGCTCGTACCTTCTCGCCTTCGACGTGGCAGATGTGCCCGACGGCATGTACCTGTCGGCGGGTTCGTCGGTGCGATCGGTGCGCGACGTACCGGCGCCCGACCGAGCGCGGCTCCTGGTCGGCGGTAACGGCCATCCGGTCGGTCGAGTGGGTTCGGAGCTGGAGCATCTCGACGAGCTTCGCCACTGGACGGCCCGACACTTCCCCGGCGCCGTCGAGACGCACGCCTGGTCGGCTCAGGACTACCGGTCCCACGACGGCGTCCCCTACGTCGGCCATCTCCCCCTCGGTGGCGGGCACATCCATGTCGCCACCGGTTTCGACAAGTGGGGCTTGACGAACGGGGTCGCGGCTGCACGCAACATCTCGGCTCAGATCCTCGGCGAGAAGCCCTCCTGGGCCATTCCCCTCGGGCGACGCATCACGCGCCCCGCAGGTGCATTCAACGTCGTTCGGACGAACGCCGGAGTCGGCATCGCGGCGACCCGCGGCCTGGTCGGCGTCGGCATCAGCGGCTCACTGTCCGGCACAACCGCGGAAGGAGAGGGGATCGTCCGCCGCGACGGCATCGCCGCGACCGCCGTCTCCACGGTCGACGGTCGGACGTGTGCGGTCGACGGGATCTGCACCCATCTCGGCGGCGTGCTCGACTGGAACGACGCCGAGAAGTCGTGGGACTGCCCGCTGCACGGATCGCGCTTCGCACCCGATGGCGGCGTCCTCGAGGGACCGGCCACGAAGCCGCTGTCGTCCCGCAAGCTCTGACCGATCAGCGATCCGGGATGACCTTGTGGGTTCCGTCGCACCACGGCTGCGACGACGACTTGCCGCACCGGCACACCGCTGTCACCGGCCGCGAGGTCCGGTGGGCGACGCCATCGGCGTCCGCCACGACGTGGGCACCACGCAGGAGCATCGGCCCGTCCGGGCACATCACCACGTCGGGATGGTCGAACTCTGGCGTGCTCATGCGGCCCACTCCGAGAGCATGGCACCGGCGAACCGGTCCTCCAGGTCAAGGCAGGTGAAGGCACCGAAGAAGACGTCGTCGACGAGGTCTGGCTCGTCGTCCAGCAGCGAACCGCAGACCACCCGGACGGCGAGCTGCTCGTGCACGGCGTCGGCCCCGACGTGCTCGTCGTAGTAGTCGAGGATCTCCTGCGGAAACCCCAGTCGATCCAGGCCCTGTGACATCCGGCGGGACGGGAGGGAGCTGGTGGCCTCGAAGGCGGCAAGGTGCCCGAGAGCTGCTCCACGCAGTCGCCGGTGCAGCCCGAACATCGACATCGCGTTGTTCTGCGCGAGCACGTCGACCGGAACGTCGTCGATGTACGCGCCGTACTCCGGGCTCAGCCCGCAGGCCTCGATGCCGCGCGCGAACAGGTGTGCGTGCAGGCGGTTCGGGTCGCCGGCGCCGTACTCGTCGTACTGGAGCTCCATGAGAGCCGCTCGCGGACGGACGGAGAGCCGTGGCACCAGCCACGCCGTGGGATCGGACTCCTTGAGGTGGTAGATCGTGCGCATGCGCAGCAGCTCCAGCGTCTGCTCGACGTCGGCATCGCGCTGCACGAAGGACGCAAGTGAGCGACCGTCGTGCCACTCGACATAGTCGAAGAACGCCTCGGCGAACGGCGCGGTGACGTCGGGAGCGAGGTGCCGCCTCCGCAGATCCGACTCGAACGACTTCTCCAGCCGCCGACGCAACCGCAGGAGTGCCGGATGCCACTCGAGGGCGTCGTCGACGTCCTCGAGGCCGCGGTAGTGCAGCTCGTAGAGCGTCCACAGGGCGATCTGGGCGTCATCGTCGTGGTCGGGTTCGGTGCTGAGCACCTCGCCCCAGGTCGAGGGCTGC
Organism: Aeromicrobium sp.; assembly: GCF_050700635.1. Classification (GTDB taxonomy): domain Bacteria; phylum Actinomycetota; class Actinomycetes; order Propionibacteriales; family Nocardioidaceae; genus Aeromicrobium. Next base: position 4,013 of record NZ_JBOHDT010000079.1, on the reverse strand, counting down.
GTCCGCATGGCTTCGAACAGCAGCTCACTGAGCACCCCGCGCGCCTTCGGCGTCAGCATGTCGACCCCTTCCTCGACGGGAGTTGGTGCCCAGATTCGCACCGGCCAAGAGGTGCTGCAACAGGAGCGGTTTTCGTCGTCTCGTCGGTTTGCGCTGCGTGTCTCCGGTCGTAACATTGGTGGGTAGGAGAAGCCATGCAGGAACGCACTGAATGGGCAGCGGGGATCACCTTCGTCGTGCTCGGCCTCGCGGTCGGGCTGGGCGCCATCATCCTTGTGCGATTTGCCGGTCTACCCGAGGAGCCTTGGCTCTACGTGGGCATCGGCGTGGGCATCGTAAGTGCCCTCGCGGGGGCACTTCTCGCCTTCATCCGCGCGGACGAGGTCTCGCACTGACCACGGACCCGACTGCGCCCGCCACCACCGGGATGGTGACGGGCGCAGTCGACCGGGGGCGAAAATTCCTCTCCCGCGTGCCCAAAACGGGGGCGCCGATTTGCGTTACGGCCCCTCGGACGTATCTTGTCTAGGGCATCCGACAACTGAAGGACGTGAGTTTTGGTGCGCTGGGGCAACAAGTCAGACGAGTCGAACGACGGAAGTGAGTACTCAGGTACGCACGCCGACACGACCGGTCCCTACGACAACGACCGGTACGACACCCGCGACAACAACGTGGACGACGACTACGACCGCTCGACCGTCGTTGATCGCGAGCGCGAGGCACTTGGTGGCGTCAAGCTGGGCTCGGCGTTCTTCGGCTGGCTGTCCGCCACCGGCATGGCGGTGCTGCTGACCGCCCTGGTGGGCGCCGGAGGCGCAGCGGTGTCCATCGCCCAGGGCAACGACCCCGACGTCACCGTCGAGACCATCGGGCTCATCGAAGCGGTCGTCCTGCTCGCCATCTTCTTCGTGGCCTACTACTGCGGCGGCTACGTGGCCGGGCGCATGGCTCGGTTCAACGGCATGAAGCAGGGGCTCGCGGTGTGGATCTGGGCCGTGCTCATCGCCGTCGCCGTGGCGATCGCCGCCACCGTGGCCGGCGACCGGTACGACGTGCTGTCGGAGCTGAACAACTTCCCGCGGATCCCGGCCAACGAGGGCGACGTCACCACCAACGGCATCATCGCCGCGGCAGCCATTGCCGGAGTCACCTTGATCGGCGCGATGATGGGCGGCCTCGCCGGCATGCGCTTCCACCGCAAGGTCGACCGCGCCGGACTGGGTCGCTAGTCCCGCCCTTTCAGCACCCAGGCCGGGACCACGATCCATCCGATCGTCGTGAGACCAGCCAGCACGGCGGCGGCGATCGAGGCTGCAAGGAGGCCGAGCACGACGTCAAGAACAAGCCACACCGCGCCAACGTTCGCTGCGACCAGCAGCACGAGACCGGCACGAGAGGACATGTTGGCGGCGTCGACCAGCCACGGCTTCAGGCCACGACGGAAGAGCGCGCGGTGCAGCGCGACCGGGGTCAGCAGCATCAGCATCGAGAGCATCGCTGAAAGCAGTACCGCCACGTAGACGTACGTGCGGGAAGCGGGCAGATCCTTGAACGCCGGCTGGAACGGCAGGGTCAGCAGGAACGCGGTGAGGATCTGCACACCGGTCTGGGCGACCCGCAACTCCTGGAGAATCTCGTTCCAGTTGCGGTCGATCCGGTCGCGCGTCGGCTCGCCCTCCATGCCGAGAACCTACTGTGGCTCCGTCCCACTGTCGCGTGGAAGGCCGTAGACGCGGAGTGCGTTGTCGCGACCGATCATCGAGGCGACACGGCAGGCGTCGTCGATCGACCAGTCGTCGCGCGCGACCCACTCGTCGAGCGCCTGGGTCAGCGCGGTGCGCCACAGCCGAGCCCCCAGAAAGTGAAGCTCCGGTGGTCCGCAGGCGTCGGAGGAGTAGAGCACCTTGCCGAACGGGGCGAGCTCGAGTGAGCGGGCGACCAGCTCACAGCTGCGTACGCCGAGGTGGTTCACCGCGAGCCCCACGTCGAGGTGGACGTGCTCGAACGCCTGGGCGAGATATCCCGCCTCGCGCTCGTAGGGGAAGCAGTGCAGGAGCAGGACCGGGACGCCTGCGGACTCGGTAGCCCGCAGGAAGTCGGTGAGGAGTACCGGGTTCGCGCGGTCGAGTCGAAGGTCGCTGTCGCCGAGCCCGGTGTGCACCTGAAGCGGCAGGCCGAGCTCGAGCGCGACGTGCATGGCGTGGGCGATCAGCGTCACGTCCGTGAGCCGCGGAGACGTGTCGCCCACGGCTTCGCGCCACCGCACCGCGGCGGTGTCAACGTCGGATTCCATCGGTCGCGACAGGTCGTGGTCGAACCCGGAACGGTATGCGAGCACCGACTTGGCGGCAACGACGCCGGGCGCCAGCGACGCGAGGCGGCCGGCGAACCGTGCCGCGAAGTCGTCCGCGCCCTCTGGCTCGGCGACCAGCGCCTCCGCGAGCGTCTCGAGGCGGACCACTTCATGCGCGTCGGCTCCGGACGCCGCCGCCTGCTCGGCCGGTGTGAGCAGCTCGCCCGTGGCGAAGCCGGTGTCGACCAGCCAGGTCTCGACGCCCGCCGCGGCCAGAAAGCGACCGCGCACCTCGGCCTCGCCCAGCTCAGCCCGGCGCGCCCAGTAGTCGCCCGGGTCGCTGTGTCGTGGTAGGTCGAGAATCTCGCTGCACCACCGGCGGACCGCGAAACCGACCTGCGAGTCCCACGCGTCGGTGGGTCGGCGGACGGGCGCGGCAGACGCCTCGGCCAGCGCGTTCGCGAGGCGGTCCTCGTCACCATCAGTCCTCCACGCTCCGTGCACGTGGTGGTCGACCAGACCGAGCGACTGCACGTGCTCGGCAACCGACATCAGATCGTCCAGGCCAGCCGCAGGCGCGCCGCCAGCTCCTCCGGCGAGAGGTCGGCGAACGCCGTCAGCTCGTGTCGTCGCACGGCCACCGTGGCATCCACGATCGCGTCACCCAGCAACCGGCGGGCCAGGCTCGAGCGGTCGAGAGTGTCGATCACGGTGCCCGGATCGTTCGGGAGCATGGTGAAGCCGCCGGCTTCGCGCGCCTCGTCATCCAGCTGGCTGGGGTCGGTGTCGAGCTCGTCGGGCAGGGTGGCTCCGCTGTCGATCCCGTCGAGCACGAGTCCGAGCAGAGCGGCCGTGGCGGTGTAGACGTTGGCGGACGGATCGACGATCTTGACCTCGACATTGGCCCCGTGCGGGTTGGCCGGTCCGCCGGCGACGAAGCGCACCGCCGCCTCGCGGTTCTCCAGGCCCCACCCGTCGAACGCACCCGACCATCCACCGGGCGCGAGCCGGGCCGCCGACAGGATCGAACCGCCCAGCACTCCCTGGACGTCGCGCAGACCCCGGAGGATGCCGCCGATCGCCGCCCCACCGTCGGCCGTGAGTCCATGCGGGCCGTCACCGCCGCTGAACAGCGGTTCACCGGCGCGCGTGAGTGACAGGTGCTGGTGGGCGCCGTTGCCGACCGAGCCGGCGAACGGTGCGGGCGAGAACGACGGCAGCAGTCCGTGCGTTCGGGCAACGCGGCCGATGACGAGCTTGGCGAGCACCGCGGCGTCGGCCGCGGCGACGGGCTCGCGCGGCGGCAGCGACATCTCCAGCTGACTCGCCCCGTACTCGGCGTGCAGCTGCTCCAGGACGATGCCGACATCACCGAGCGCCGCATGCAGGTCGGCGACCAGCCGCTCGTGATCGAGCAGACCGCCGAGCCCGTACGGAACCCACGAGCTGCCCGGCAACGGCGAGCCGTCGGGCTGAACCAGGACGAGCTCCAGCTCGTGCCCCACCAGCGCCTCGACACCCGCGCCGCGCAGTCGTGTCGTCGCGGCGGTCAGGGCGCCACGGGTGCAGCCCGGGTGCGGCGTGCCGTCTTGGCGAAGGACGTCGGTCGGCGCCCATACGATCGATCCGACCGGCGCGATGGCTTCGAGGTCGATGTGAAGGCGCAGGTCGCCGATGGCGGTGATCTCGTCGGTGAACGCGATGCCCGCGTCGAGAC
>NZ_JBOHDT010000078.1:0-24571 GCF_050700635.1 Aeromicrobium sp. | reverse complement strand
GCACGACCACGAGGTCCTCGACCCCTCGGCGTCGGTGATGGAGCGGGTGATGCTCGAGGCGCGGCTGCGCGAGGGCCTGCCGCTCGGCATCCTCGAGGACGGGCGCGCGGCCGTCCCGGCCCTGACCGACCGTGGCCTGGTCGAGGTCAAGGGCGATCACCTCGTGCTCACGCGCGATGGTCGCCTGCTGGCCGACGCCGTGGTGCGTGACCTGACCGGCTAGACCCTGCTCAAGGGACGGTGACGAAGTCGATGAGCTCCTCGACCCGGCCGAGGAAGGACGGTTCGAGGTCGGCGTAGGAGTCGACGCGGCTCAGGATGTACTGCCAGGCGCGGGAGATGTCGGCCTGGTCGGCGTGCGGCCAGCCGAGCGACTCGCACACGCCGTGCTTCCAGTCGATGCCTCGCGACACCACCGGCCACGCGTCGAGTCCGAGGCGGACGGGCTTGACCGACTGCCACACGTCGACATATGGATGCCCTACCACGAGCACGTGGGCGCGGCCCGACAGCCGCTGCTTGATGCGGGTCTCCTTGGAGCCGGGCACGAGGTGGTCGACCAGCACGCCGAGTCGGCGGTCGGGGCCGGGCGCGAACTCGTCGACGACGGCGACCAGGTCGTCGATGCCGCCGAGGTACTCGACCGCGACACCCTCGACCCTCAGGTCGTGGCCCCAGACCTTCTCGACCAGCTCGGCGTCATGACGGCCCTCGACGTAGATGCGGCTCGGAAGGGCGACGCGGGCACGTGCGCCCTGGACCGCGCGCGAGCCCGACGCGGTTCGCACCGGACCGGACGGCGCGCCTGCGGCTGGCGCGACGAGAACCACGGGCCGCCCTTCGAGCAGGAAACCGGGTCCGAGCGGGAACACCTTGCGCACGAGCCGGCGGTCTTCCAGCTCAAGGGTGCCGAGGTCGCGCTCGACGCGCGTGATCTCGCCGCAGAAGCCCGTGACGGCTTCCTCGACCACGAGACCGCGCTCGGCCACGGCATCCCTGGAGACCCTCCGAGCTTGCCTTCGCCATTGGTCACCGTGGATCTCAGCCTGGTAACGGTCAGCCATGCAGCACCCCGAGCAGTTGTTGGTGGAAGTCCTCCAGCTCGTCGCGCGTGATGACGCCGCTGGTGGTCAATATGTGGGAGTCAGGACGTGTGAGCCCGATCGCGAGGTCGAGCGCGCCGGCCCACTCGGCGGTAGCCCCTGCGGTGTCGCCACCGGCGAGGTCGCCGACGGCTACGGTGTTGGCGTCGGGGACCACGAGCACCAGCTCGCCGCCCAGCGGCCCGTGGCCGAGGTGCACGACCTCGACATAGCGGTCGCCCAGATCGGCGGCCCACACCGAGCTCAGCGATCCGCCGCGCGACTCGTGCTCGATCGTGGCGCCGCCTGCGACCGTGACCAGCCTCGGACGGTAGGTGAGGGTGCGTTCGCCGCCGGTGACCACCACGGTGTCTCCGTCCGCGACGATTCCCTCCATCTCGGTAGACTGGCACTTGACCACGACGAGTGCCAAGGCGACGCGCGGGAGGAGACGGCCGATGTCGGACGAGCGACGTCTCGACGTCCTGCGCGCGATCGTGGAGGACTACGTCGCCACCCAGGAGCCGGTCGGTTCACGTGCCCTGGTCGAGCGCCACCACCTCGGTGTCTCCCCGGCCACCATCCGCAACGACATGGCCGTCCTCGAGGACGAGGGCTACATCGCCCAACCGCACACGAGCGCCGGTCGGGTGCCCACCGACAAGGGCTATCGGATGTTCGTCGACCGGCTGGCCACCATCAAGGCGCTGTCGGCGGCCGAGCGCCGGGCGATCGAGACCTTCCTCACCGGGGCCGTCGACGTCGACGACGTCGTGCAGCGCAGCGTGCGGGTACTGGCTCAGCTCACCAACCAGGTCGCCATCGTGCAGTACCCCTTGCTGAGCCGCTCGACCGTGCGCCACATCGAGATCGTGCCGCTCGACAACGCGCGGGTGCTGCTCGTCGTCATCACCAGCAGCGGCCGGGTGGAGCAGCGCATCATCGAGCTGGTCGAGACTCCGTCCGAGCAGCTCACCATCCAGCTCCGCACGCACATCGTGGCGGCGACGATGGGCGAGCGGCTGCCCGAGGCGTCGCTGCGTATGGCCGACCTGCTCGACTCCTTCGCACCGGCTGACCGTCCGATCGTCACGTCGATCGTCACGACGCTCACGCACGTCTTCTCGAACGAGCACTCCGACGAGCGCATCGCGGTCGGAGGCACGGCCAACCTCGCCCGCTTCGGCTCCGACTTCGACACCGCCATCCGGCCGGTGCTCGAGGCGCTGGAGGAGCAGGTCGTCCTGCTGCGGCTGCTGGGCGAGGCGACCGCAGGAACACACGTGAGCTTCGGTGCTGAGACCGGCAGCGAGAACCTCGTCGGAACCGCAGTCGTCTCGTCCCCGTATGGTTCTGAAGGGCAGGCGCTGGCGACGCTCGGCACCCTCGGCCCCACCCGCATGGACTACCCCGGAACCATGGCCGCCGTCAGCGCGGTCGCCCGCTACGTCGGTCGACTGCTCAACGACGGCTGACGAACCAGAGGATCAATGGCACAGGACTACTACGAGCTGCTCGGCGTCGGACGCGACGTCGGTGCCGACGAGCTCAAGCGGGCATATCGCCGCTTGGCCCGTCAGCTCCACCCCGACGTCAACGAGGCCCCCGACGCGGCCGACCGCTTCAAGGAGGTCACCACCGCGTACGAGGTGCTGTCCGACCCGCAGAAGCGGTCGATCTACGACCGCGGCGGCAACCCGCTCGGCGGCGCTCACCACGGCTTCGGACAAGGCTTCAGCTTCGACGACATCATGGACGCGTTCTTCGGCCAGGGTTCCGCCCGCGGGCCGCGCTCGCGCACGCAACGGGGACAGGACGCGTTGCTGCGCCTGACGGTCGACCTCGCCGAGGCCGCGTTCGGCGTCACGCACGAGCTCAAGGTCGACACCGCGGTCCTCTGCGTGACCTGCGACGGATCGGGTGCGCGCGAAGGCTCCCAGCCCGTCACCTGCGGAACCTGCCACGGCCATGGCGATGTTCAGCACGTGCAACGCTCGTTGCTCGGCGACATCCGCACATCGCGTCCGTGCCCGACCTGCCAGGGCTACGGCAGCGTCATCCCCGACCCGTGCCACGAGTGCGGGGGAGACGGTCGAGTGCGTTCGCGCCGCTCGCTCACCGTCACCATCCCGGCGGGAGTCGACCAAGGCACGCGCATCCAGCTCACCGGCGAGGGCGAGGTCGGACCCGGCGGAGGCCCGGCCGGTGATCTCTACGTCGAGATCGAGGTGAGCCGCCACCCGGTCTACACACGCAAGGGCGACCAGCTGCGTTGCCAGGTCACCGTGCCGATGACGGCAGCGGCACTCGGCACCCACCTCGACCTCCCGACCCTCGAGTCCGACCTTCCGGAGCACGCGGGACCCGACACCGTAGACGTGGTGATCGGTGCAGGTGTCCAGTCCGGTGACGTCGTCACGGTTCGCGGGCAGGGCATCCCGCGGCTGCGCGGTCCCGGCCGGGGCGACCTCCTCGTCCAGGTGCTCGTGGAGACACCGGGTCAGCTCGACGACGACCAGCGCGAGCTGCTGCAGGAGCTCGCCACGCTGCGTGGCGAGGAGCGTCCCGAGGCCCGTCTCGGCGCGTCCCACAAGAGCGTGTTCGGTCGCATCAAGGACGCCTTCCGGTAGGAAGGACTCCATGACTGACGACGACTGCCTGTTCTGCGCCATCGTGGCGGGCGACATCCCCAGCGACACCGTGGCCGAGACCGACCACGCCGTCGCGTTCCGGGACGTCAACCCGCAGGCACCCACCCACGTGCTGGTCATCCCGCGCGTACACCAGCCCGACATCGGCAGCCTCGCCGAGGCGGAGCCGGAAGCCACTCTCGACCTCCTCGGCCTCGCCCGCCGCATCGCCGACGGGGCCGGTGGCACGTATCGGCTGGTGTTCAACACCGGAGCGGATGCGCACCAGACGGTGTTCCATTGCCATGCGCACGTGCTTGCGGGCCGGTCCATGGGCTGGCCGCCGGGTTAGGCTGAAGATCAGCGGCCAACAAGCAGGGGGCACCGATGACGACGGCGACCGAGGTCCAGACGCGCGATCAGCTGTTCATCGGAGGTGGGTGGGTCGACCCGACCGGCTCCGAGACGATCGACGTCGTTAACTCGACGACCGAGGACGTCATGGCCACGATTCCGGCGGGATCGGCTGATGACGCCGACCGAGCCGTCAGGGCTGCCCGCGACGCGTTCGGGGGCTGGTCGCAGACGAGTCGAGAGGACCGTGCGAACCACCTCGCGGCCGTTGCCGACGGCCTGAAGGAGCGCTCCGAAGAGATCGCGTCGACGATCACGCAGGAGCTGGGGATGCCGCTCAAGCTGAGCATGATCGTCCAGGTGGGGATGGGGATCGCTCAGTTCGCCTCGATGCCGAAGGTCATGAAGGAGGTCGCCTGGGAGGAGCAGATCGGCAACTCGCGGGTCTTCCGCGAGCCCATCGGCGTTCTCGGCGCGATCACGCCGTGGAACTACCCGCTGAACCAGATCGCGGCCAAGGTCGCGCCTGCCCTGGCTGCCGGGTGCACCGTGGTGCTGAAGCCGAGCGAGGTGGTTCCGCTGAACGCGTTCATCCTCGCCGAGGTGATCGAGGCGGCAGGCCTCCCTCCCGGCGTCTTCAACCTGGTCTCCGGGTTCGGTCCTGAGGTCGGCGAAGCGATCGCCGGCCACCCGGGAGTCGACATGGTCTCGTTCACCGGCTCCACTCGTGCCGGACGTCGCGTCTCGGAACTGGCTTCGGCCACCGTCAAGCCGGTGGCGATGGAGCTGGGCGGCAAGTCGCCCAACGTCATCCTCGACGACGCCGACATGGCCGCAGCCGTCCCCAACGGCGTGGCGAAGTGCTTCCTCAACTCCGGACAGACCTGCAGTGCCTTGACCCGGATGCTCGTGCCGCGGGAGAAGCTGGGCGAGGCGGAGGAGCTGGCCGAGCAGGCGGCCGCGAAGTTCACGCCCGGCGACCCGTTCGAAAAGTCGACGCGACTGGGTCCGCTCGTCTCCGAGACGCAGCGCGACCGCGTGCGTGGCTACATCCGACAGGGTGAGGCGGAGGGGGCGAACCTGGTCACCGGCGGCGCCGATGCCCCAGACGGTCTCGACCGCGGATACTTCGTCCGCCCGACCGTCTTCTCCGAAGTGACGCCGGAGATGACCATCGCCCAGGAGGAGATATTCGGCCCGGTCCTGGCGATCCAGCCGTACGACGACGAGGACGACGCGGTGCGCATCGCCAACGACTCCGCCTACGGTCTGGCCGGCGGTGTCTGGTCGGCCGACCCGGATCGCGCGATCGCGGTGGCCAGGCGGATACGTACCGGCCAGATCGAGATCAACGGCGGCGACTTCAATCCGCTGGCGCCGTTCGGCGGCTTCAAGCAGTCCGGCCACGGCCGCGAGAACGGCCGATACGCGATCGAGGAGCTCCTGACCGCCCAGAGTCTCCAGCTGTAGGTTCGACCCCGCCATCGTCACTTGCGTAGCATGGGATGCGCCATGACTGACGAACCCGTGCCGCACACGTTCACCGTCCCTGCGAGCGTCGACGCCGTGGCCCTGTTCGGCCCGGCCGACGAGTTCCTCCGCCTCATCGAATCCTCGTTCGAGGCGCGCATCCACGCGCGCGGGAACGCGATCACGGTCAGCGGTTCACCGGGTGAAGCGGCCCTGATCGAACGACTCCTCGATGAGCTGGTGGCCATCGTGCGCACCGGCCAGGCACTCAGCCGCGAGCTGGTCGAGCGCAGCATCACGATGCTCCGCACCGAGACCCAGGAGCGTCCGGCCGAGGTGCTCAGCCTCAACATCCTGTCCAACCGCGGCCGCACCATCCGGCCCAAGACGCTCAACCAGAAGCGCTACGTCGATGCTATCGACAAGCACACCGTGGTGTTCAGCATCGGTCCGGCCGGCACCGGCAAGACCTACCTCGCGATGGCCAAGGCCGTGCAGGCACTGCAGGCCAAGGAGATCACGCGCATCATCCTCACCCGGCCCGCCGTCGAGGCCGGCGAGCGTCTCGGCTACCTGCCGGGCACGCTCAGCGAGAAGATCGACCCGTATCTGCGTCCGCTGTACGACGCCCTGCACGACATGATCGATCCGGAGTCCATCCCCAAGCTGCTCACGAACGGCACCATCGAGGTCGCGCCGCTGGCCTACATGCGGGGCCGCTCGCTCAATGACGCGTTCATCATCCTCGACGAGGCACAGAACACCACGCAGGAGCAGATGAAGATGTTCCTGACGCGCCTCGGCTTCGGCTCCAAGATGGTGGTCACCGGCGACGTCACCCAGGTCGACCTCCCGAGCGGGGCCAAGAGCGGGCTCCGGGTGGTGCGCGACATCCTCGACGGCGTGCACGACATCCACTTCACGACGCTCACGGCGCACGACGTCGTGCGGCACAAGCTCGTGGGGCGCATCGTGGCTGCCTACGACACGTTCGAGGCGGGTGCCACAGACCATGAACGTCGACATTCTCGATGAGTCGGGGGCCGACGTCGACATCGTCGCCCTCACCCAGCTCTGCCGATTCGTCATGCGCCGCATGCGACTGCACCCGGCCACCGAGCTCACCGTTCGACTCGTCGACGCCGACACGATCGCCGTACTGAACCAGCAGTGGATGGGTCAGAAGGGCCCCACCGACGTGCTGTCGTTCCCCATGGACGAGCTCACGCCGGGGCGAGATGGCGAGGCCGCTCCCGAGGGCTATCTGGGCGACATTGCTCTGTGCCCCCAGGTCGCGGCGCAGCAGGCCCCGGCCGCCGGGCACAGCACGTCCGACGAGGTCGACCTGCTCACGGTTCACGGCATCCTTCACCTGCTCGGCTACGACCACGCCTCGCCCGACGAGCATCGTGAGATGTTCGGCGTGCAGGGCCGGCTGCTGCTGGAGTGGCAGCGCGGCGGCGATCCAGAACCTGCGAGCACGTCGTGATCGTCCCGCTCGTCGTCTCCTCGATCCTGCTGGCGCTGGCGGCGGGTGTGCTGGCCAGCATCGATGCCGCCGTGTCGTCGTTCTCGCGGGCGCGGGCACACGAGCTCACCGAGGAGAATCGCGGCGGAGCGGTCCGGCTCGGACGCATCCTCGACGACCCGGCTCCCTACCTCAACACCGTCCTGCTGCTGCGCGTGTTCTGCGAGACGGCCAGTGTCGTGCTCGTCGCCCTGGTGGTGGCCAACTGGATCGACGGCCTTTGGGCGCTGATCGGCACCACGGTCGCGATCATGGTCGTGGTCAGCTATGTGCTGATCGGCGTCGGGCCGCGCACCCTGGGCCGCCAGAATGCCGAACGGATCGCGCTCGCCTCGGCGCTGCCCGTCATCGGCGCGACGCGGCTGCTCGGACCGCTGCCTCGTCTGCTCATCGTGGTCGGCAACGCTCTCACCCCCGGCAAGGGGTTCCGGGAGGGTCCGTTCGCATCGGAGGTCGAGGTGCGTGAGCTCGTCGACCTTGCCGCCGCCAGCTCGCTCATCGAGACCGACGAGTCGAAGATGATCCAGTCGGTCTTCGAGCTGAACGACACCGTGGTGCGCGAGGTCATGGTGCCGCGCACCGACCTCGTCTACATCGAGGGCACCAAGACCTTGCGGCAGACCATGTCGCTGTGTCTGCGCAGCGGGTACTCGCGCATACCGGTCATCGACGACAACGACCTCGACGACGTGCTCGGCATGGCCTACCTCAAGGACGTCACCAAGCGCGTCTTCGACAATCACCTGGCGGAGTCGACCGAGCGGGTCGAGTCGATCATGCGACCGTGCCTGTACGTGCCCGACACCAAGCCGGTCGACGACCTGCTCAAGGAGATGCAGGCCGAGCGAACCCACGTGGCGATCGTGGTCGACGAGTACGGCGGCACCGCCGGCATGGTCACGATCGAGGACATCCTCGAGGAGATCGTCGGCGAGATCACCGACGAGTACGACACCGAGCCGGACGAGCTCGAAGCCTTGCCGGACGGCTCATACCGGCTCAGCGCCCGCTACGACGTCGACGACCTGGCCGACCTGTTCGACGTCCGCATCGACGACGACGACGTCGACTCAGTCGGCGGACTCGTCGCGAAGCACCTCGGAAAGGTGCCGATACCCGGCAGCTCAGTCGAGGTCGCGGGGCTGGAGTTCCGGGCCGAGGCCCCGTCCGGCCGCCGCAACCGCATCGGACGAGTCCACGTAAGCCGCGTACCGAGGCACTCCGAGCAGGTAGCCTCCCCGCATGGAGTATCTCCGAACGGGCAGAACCGTGATGTTGAGTCCTGAGGACGAGAAGCTCGTCACGCTGGCGCGCTCGTCGCGAGTCCGGAACCATTCGGAGCGCGGTGCCGCCGTCCGTGACCTCGACGGCCGCACGTACGTCGCCTCCTCGGTCACGCTTCCGTCGCTGGAGATCGCTGCCCTCGACCTCGCGGTCGCCATGGCGATCTCGTCGGGCGCCACTGGCCTGGAGGCGGGTGCCGTGGTGTCGACCGTCGACGGAGCCATCGTCGACCTCAGCACGGTCCGCGAGCTCGCGGGCAACGACGTCCCCGTCTACGTGGCCGACCACGAAGGGACGATCGTGTCGGTCCGGGCCTCGTGACATCTGCTGACACAACGTTTCGTTCGGGATTCGCCTGCTTCGTCGGCCGCCCCAACACCGGCAAGTCGACGCTCACCAACGCCCTGGTCGGCGACAAGATCGCCATCACCTCGTCCAAGCCACAGACCACGCGACACGCCATCCGCGGGCTCGTGCATCGCGACGACGCCCAGCTCGTGGTGGTCGACACCCCCGGCCTGCACAAGCCGCGGACGACGCTGGGGGAGCGGCTCAATGATCTCGTCAGGTCGACGTGGTCCGAGGTCGACACGATCGGTCTGTGCCTGCCGGCCGACGAGCGCATCGGCCCGGGCGACCGCTTTCTCGTGTGCGAGATCGCGCGGTTGCGCCGCAAACCGGTGCTCGCCATCGCCACCAAGACCGACCTCGTCTCACCGAACCGGGTGGCCGAACACCTGATGGCGATCCAGCGCGCCGGTGACGACGCAGGGCTCACGTGGCACGAGGTGGTGCCGGTCTCCGCGGCCGCCGGCGACCAGGTCCAGCTGCTCGCGGACCTCCTGGTCCAGACCCTTCCGGAGGGCCCGCCGCTGTACCCGGAGGGACGTCTCACCGATGAGCCCGAGGAGACCTTGGTCGCCGAGGTCATCCGTGAGGCGGCGCTGGAGGGTGTTCGCGACGAGCTCCCGCACTCGCTCGCCGTGGTGGTTGACGAGATGGTGCCTCGCGAAGGACGTTCTGCCGATCGGCCGCTGGTCGACGTGCGGGCGAACGTCTACGTCGAGCGCGACAGCCAGAAGGGCATCATCATCGGGCACCGCGGGGCACGCCTCAAGGAGATCGGCTCGGCCTCCCGGGTGCAGATCGAGCGGATCCTGGGCACCCCGGTCTTCCTCGACCTCCACGTCAAGGTCGCGAAGGACTGGCAGCGCGACCCCAAGCAGCTGCGCAAACTCGGCTTCTAGCGCGTCTGGAAACCTCGCTCGCCGGTGGGATCCTCGTCGATGACCTCGACGGCCTGGACGACGGCGTGCGCCGGACCTCTGTGGCACCAGGCGACCATGCCTTCGACCGCACCCTCGTCGCCCTCGAAGACCGCCTGCACAGTGCCGTCCGGCTCGTTCGACACCCAGCCTGCCACACCGAGGGACTGCGCTGCGTCGGCACAGCTCGCGCGGAAGAACACACCCTGCACCCGGCCCCGGATGATGACGCGCCGGCGGATCATGGATCCAGCCTAGATGTGCATGACGTCGCGGTTAGCGCTTCCTGGCGCGGGGAGCAGGCCGCACGACGAGGACAGGGCACGGCGCGTAGTGCTGCACGCGCTGCGCGGTGCTACCGACGAGAACCACGTCGCTGAGGCCCCGGCCGCCGGATGCGACCACCACGAGACCCGCGGACAGCTGCTTGGCCGCCTTGATCAGCTCGTTGGCGGGGGAGCCGCTGCGGATGCGGCGATGGACCTTCGGTCCCCAGGCCTCGAACTCGGCGGCGACCACGTCGACGGAGTTCTGTGCGGCGTCGCGGAAGCTGCCCGCGTGGGCGGCCGCCTTCTGCTTGTCGCGAGACGACAGCTCGTCCGCGAACGCGACCGCGGCGAGGGGGCGGATCACGGCGATCACCGAGATGTCGGAGATCTTCTCCGGATCGGCGAACGACTTCAGGTGCTTGGCCGCGGCCAGCGACTGCCGCGAGCCGTCGGTGGCGACGATGACGTGCATGTCAGGCCGTCCCTCGGACGGCGGGTTGTTGTCGGGCCGGTCGCGGGCCGGATCAGGTTCTCCACGCTCGAACCCCGGGGATCGGTCCTTCGTCCCGAAGAAGTACTCGACCAGGAACAGCACGACGCCGACCGCGAGCAGGCCGGCGCACCAGTACAGCGCGGTCGGGTCGTCGTAGATCGACCACGCGAAGATGGCCGCGTTGCCCACCAGGCCGAGCAGCAGCAGCGGCGTATTGGCGCGGTACGTCTTCTCGCTCTCGTCCTGTCCGCGTAGCTTCAGGCAGGAGACGATCACCAAGGCGTAGATGAACAGCAGGAACAGCACCGTGACCAGGGGCAGTCGCTCGATCAGGTCGCCCCTTCGACCTTGGGCACCAGCGTGCCGACCACAAGCAGGGTGGCCACCACGATCCCGCTGAAGATCAGGCCCACCCAGGGGCTACGGCGAGAGGGGTGGATCTTGGCGAACATCCCGGGGACGACGTCCTCGTTGGCCATGCCATGGAGGATCCGCGGCTGCGTCACGACAGCGACGAGGGTGGGGTTGGTGATGGCGATCAGCGCGATCACCGAGAACAAGGTCGTCATGAAGTCGTTGGAGATCGGGAGGATCCCCTGCTTGACCACTTCCAGGAGGGCGGCGCCGGAGCCGGCGAGGTCCTCGGTGTCAACCGTCAGCGTCCTTCGTCAGGTGCGCGTGAGGCATGTGAGGTGCGTCACCATGGAACCATGGATCCTGTCCAGGTGCTCGAAGAAATTGCGTTCCTGCTCGAGCGTGGGCGTGCGTCGACGTACCGGGTCCTGGCGTTCCGCAAGGCCGCGGCCGCGATCGCGGATCTCGACGACCTCACGTCCCGGCGTGATCGTCTGACCGACATTCCGGACGTCGGGAAGACCAGCGCCGAGGTGATCGGGCAGGCCCTCGACGGACGGGTGCCGACCTACCTCGCCGACCTGCGCGAACGCAGTCATGGACCGCTTGCACCGGGAGGCGAAGCGGTGCGCGCGAAGCTGTTGGGTGATCTCCACACCCATTCCGACTGGTCCGACGGCGGTTCCCCGATCGACGTCATGGCCCGCACCGCACGACGGCTCGGCCACCAGTACATGGCGCTCACCGACCACTCGCCTCGCCTCACCGTCGCCAACGGGCTGAGCGCCGAACGCCTCGCCGAGCAGCTCGACGTCGTCGCCGAGGTCGATGACGGGCTCGGCGACTTCCGTCTGCTGAGCGGGATCGAGGTCGACATCAACGAGGACGGCTCGCTCGACCAGACACCCGAGATGCTCGCCCGGCTCGACGTCGTGGTGGCCAGCGTCCACTCCAAGCTCCGGATGGACCGCATCGGCATGACCCGGCGCATGCTGAAAGCCGTGGCCGATCCGGCGACGAACGTGCTCGGGCACTGCACCGGTCGGCTCATCGAGGGCTCGCGGGGCAAGCGACCGGAGTCGCAGTTCGACGCAAAACGGGTCTTCGCCGCGTGTGCCGAGAACGACGTCGCCGTGGAGATCAATGCCCGGCCCGAGCGCCGCGACCCACCGGACAAGCTCATCGCCATCGCGATGGACGCGGGTTGCCTGTTCAGCATCGACTCCGATGCCCACGCACCCGGCCAGCTCGACTTCCTCGACCACGGTGCTGCCCGCGTCCAGGAGCTCGGCCTGCCGCTCGACCGCATCGTCACCACGTGGCCACTCGACCGCCTGCTCGGCTGGTCGCGAGCCACGCGATAGCGACCACGTGTGGCGGATGGGGTCGCCCGGGACGGAAGTTTCGCTGTTTGCCGGTGGGACGGGTGGGGCAGGACCTAAGATCCCTCCATGCAACTTTCTCGGGGGATTTCTGTCGTTGCCGCATGTCTAGCTGTAGCGCTGGGTACTGCCTCGCCGGTCTCGGCCGCCTACCAGTACGAAGCGCCGAAGAATCTGGTGTCGACCGGTGCGACGACCACGAGCCTGTCGTTCGACTGGTCCGGCGTGTCGGGTGCCGAGCTGTACCAGTTCAAGATCTCCGCGAGCTCGACCATGAGCAACGCCAAGTACTTCTGGTTCACGGGCAGCCAGGGCACCGCCACTGGTCTGGCGCAGGGCAAGAGGTACCACGCCATGGTCAAGGTCGTCGCCGACAGTCCCGACCATGAAGCGCTCAGTCCTTACAGCAGCAAGATCTCGGCCACGACGGACACGCCACCGACGACGAGTGCAGACGTTCGGGTGGGCACGTTCAACCTCCGCGGCTCGAACAACGACCCCAAGGCCGGCGGCGACCAGAAGGTCTGGTCGGAGCGCAGGCCCAAGGTGGTCGAGCAGATCCTCGACGAGAACATCGACGTCCTGGGAACGCAGGAGGCGTACTGGAGCACGGGGGACTCCCTGCCGTCGGGCACCGACCAATACACCGACCTGCGCAACCGCCTCAACTCCGCCGGGGAGCCGTTCGAGGTCACCAACACCACTCGCAGCGTCGGCAAGGGCACCCGCATCCTCTACAACACCGACACCGTCGACAAGCTCACGTCCGGCCAGTTCAAGTACGCCAACCAGGTCAGCGGCAAGACCGACCGCTACCTCGCCTGGGCGACGTTCCAGCACGAGGCGAGCGGGAAGAAGTTCTTCTTCGCCAACACCCACCTGAGCCCGGACAACTCGACGGTCAAGGAGCGGGAGTGGAAGGAGCTCATCTCGAAGGTCAAGTCGCTCAACAGCGGGTCCCTGCCGGTGATCGTCGTCGGCGACTTCAACACGTCCAAGTTCGGCGCCGCGGCCGAGAACATGCTTCCGGCCATGAAGAGCGCCGGTTTCGGCGACGTCATGAACCAGCAGTATCGGGTCAACCCGCCGAGGAACGTCCGGGCGGAGTCGACGGTGAACCAGTGGATCGGCTCCTTCAACGACTTCCGGCGTGACATCCGCCCGTACTCCTACTACACGCGCAAGGACAAGGTGGGGAACGCGATCGACTGGGTCTTCGCGACGAACTCGCTGCGGGTGAAGAAGTGGAAAGTGGTCATCGACTTCAGCTCCTCGACGCTGAGGATCAACGGCACGATCCCGTCCGACCACAACATGATCAGCTCCACCATCACGCTTCCATGACGCGTGTCATCATGCCCAGTCAGCGGCGCGATGACCATGCATGTGCTTACCATCAATCATGAATCTCGAGGCGTCGGCCGAGGCGATCGTTGAAAACATCGGGCGGGTCATCGACGGCAAGGACGAGGTCGCGGAGACGGCTCTCGTCGTCCTGCTGGCCGAGGGACACCTGCTCATCGAAGACGTCCCCGGCGTCGGCAAGACAGTACTCGCCAAGGCGCTCGCGCGCTCGGTGAGCTGCTCGGTGCGCCGGATCCAGTTCACGCCGGACCTGCTGCCGTCCGACATCACCGGTGTCTCGGTGTTCAACCTCCGCGATCGCGAGTTCGAGTTCAAGCCCGGGGCGGTGTTCGCGAACATCGTCATCGGTGACGAGATCAACCGCGCATCTCCGAAGACCCAGTCGGCCCTGCTCGAGGCGATGGAGGAGCGGCAGGTCACCGTCGACGGCACCACGTACGGCCTCGGCTCTCCGTTCACGGTCGTCGCCACCCAGAACCCGTACGAGATGGAGGGCACCTACGCTCTGCCCGAGGCACAGCGCGACCGGTTCATGGCCCGCATCTCGATGGGATACCCCGACTCGGAGGCCGAGCTCGAGATGGTCCGCGGGCGCGACGAGTCCAACCCGTTCGACGATCTCGAGCCCGTGGCGTCGATCGAGGACCTTCACACGATGATTGCGGCGGCCAGGTCGGTGTTCGTGTCACCGACGGTCGAGCGCTACGCCATCGACATCGTGCGAGCCACCCGCACCGATCCCGAGCTGCGCCTCGGTGCCAGCCCGCGGGCCACGCTCCAGCTCGTCCGCGCGAGCAAGGCCCTCGCGGCCGTCCACGGCCGCGACTACGTGCTGCCCGACGACATCGACACCCTCGTGCCCTCGGTGCTGCCGCACCGGCTCATCGCCCACCGCGGCGCGGCCGGCGCCGACGACATCGCGCGCCGCATCGTCGCCGAGACCCCCGTGCCGGACGGAGCGATCCGACCGACGTGATCACGGTGCGCGCGCTGGCGGTCACCCGTCGCGGCGGGTGGGTCCTCCTCGTCGCCGTCAACTGCTTCGTCCTGGCGGCCGCGCTGTCCTTGCCGGCCTTGCTCTACACGACCGGACTGCTGCTGGGGCTCGTCGTTCTCGGTGCGCTGTACCTCCTCGCCGCCTCGCCACGCGCTCGAGTCGACCGGACCTTCGCGCCGCCGGTGCTCGAGCCCGATCTCGGGTCCCGGGTCACGCTTCGGTTCGTGAACCGGGCGCGGGTGCCGCTTCCGGCGTCCCGGTGGGAGGACCATCTTCCCGCCGGTCTCGGCGGGGCAGCGACGGGTCAGATGCCGACCTCGCCGCGGACGCGTCTCGGTAGAGCCGGCCTGGTGCTCGGCTACGACGTTCGCGGTCAGCGACGCGGTCGCCACGTCGTCGGTCCGCTCCAGCTCGAGAACGTCGATCCGTTCGGCCTGGTTCGCCGGCGGCACGTGGTCGCCGGCACACATTCGGTCATCGTGCTCCCGCGTCGGCGAGAGCTCGCCCCCCTCGGCTCGCTCGGGCTCTCCGACGACGGGTCGGGTAGACCGGCACCGCAGCACGCCGGCAACGGTGCCGATGACGTCATCGCCCGCACGTACCTCGCCGGGGACGCCGTGAAGCGTCTGAACTGGAAGGCCACGGCGCACCGCGGCGAGCTCATGGTCCGCCAGGAGGAGCGGCAGGTGAACCCGCGTGCGGCGGTCTACCTCGACTGCGACCCGTCCACACAAGGCACCGCCCTCGATCGGGCCGGCGAGTGGGAGCACTCGCCGATGCTGGAGTGGAGTGTGGTGGCGGCGGCCTCCGTCATGACCCATCTCGTCGGCGTGGGATGCGTCGTCGCCCTGCGCTCCAGCGACCAGACGATCGACCGTAGCGTGGGCGACGGTCACGACACCCTGTCCGACGCGATGCTCGACCTCGCGGTGGTCGAGCCGGCGGAGCTCGACGTGGATGCGGTGGAGCCGGCGGAACGATCGGTGGTGCTCGTCACCGGTCACCTGGACCAAACCCGGGCCGACCACTGGATTCGCGTGCTCGGCCGCGCGAACACCGTGCACGCCTTCGTCGCGGCCACGACGCGGCCGGAAGCCTTGGCGCGCCTCGACGGCACCCGGTGGAGTGTCGTCACGTATCGCACGCAGGACAACCAGGCCGAACGATGGCTCGCCTTGGACCGGGCGGTGAGTCGTGCTCTGGGCTGACTCCGAGAGTCGAACAACACGTCAGCCGGACGCCTCGGTCGACCGGTCCGGCTGGCTGGATCGTGCTCTGGTCGCGGCCAGTCTGCTGGTGCTGACGGCCGGTTACCGCACGGTCGTCGAGGGCAATGACTGGTGGATCACCACCTTGCTCGTGACTCTGGTGGCCACCCTGACCTGCGCGGTGCTGCGCGGCCTCGGAGTGCGCCTGGTGGCACCTTTCGCGGCGGTCGTCCTGTTCGTCACGATCGTCTGGGTGTTCGTTCCTGAGACCCTCGCCGCCGGGTTCCCGACGCCCTCCTCGGTGGGTGCGCTCAGCGAGCTGGTCGAGTCCGCCCGCGTGATCATCGTCGAGGAGAAGGCGCCGGTCGCCGCGGCACGTGGCATCGTGCTGCTCGTCGCCGTCGCGTTCGGTTCCCTCGTCGTCGTCGCCGACGCCTTCCTCGAGCTCAGACGCGCCCCCGCCTGGATCGGACTGCTGTTGCTGGGCGTCTTCGCCGTCCCGGCCATGGTCTCGGGACGGACACCCGGGTTCTGGCTGTTCGTCGTCGCCGCAGTGCCGTGGCTGGTGATGTTGCACGTCGGACGGACGTCGAGCCGGGGCAGTGCCGTCGGCAACCAGGTGCCGGCTGTGCTGATCGCCGTCGTGTCGCTGGCCGGTGCGTTGGTGCTGCCGACCGTCGCGCCGGACATCCGTGCCGCCGCGGCCTCGTGGGGCGACCCGCCGCCCAGCGTCTTCGGGCGCGGCATCAACCCGATGCTCGAGCTCGGACAGAACCTGCGTCGAAACTCGACGGCAGTCGCCCTCACCTACACCACCACGGCCGAGGTCCCGCCCTACCTGAAGGTCGCCACCCTGCGCGACTTCACCGGCAAGACCTGGATACCGGGCTCCACGCTCCCGGCCGACCGGTTCGAGGGACGGATCGGGCTGCGCGAGGGGATCGAGACCACGATGGACACCACCCGCATCACCATCGAGGGCCTCGACAGCACGATGCTCCCGGTGCCGTACGTGGCTCAGGACACCAACGGCCTGGAGGGGGTCTGGCGCTTCGAGCGCATGGGCATGACCGTGCGCTCCGAGTCGACCGACACCAGCGGCCAGGAGTACAGCGTCAACAGCTTGACGATCACGCCCACCGCGGAGCAGATGCGACAGCTGTCGACCGTGATCGGTCCGAGCCTGCAACCGTACGTGGATCTACCGGACGAGGTTCCTCCGTCGATCGCCCGAACCGCCCGCGAGGTCACCTCCTCAGCCCCCACGGACTACGACAAGGCCCTGGCGCTGCAGAGCTTCTTCCGCAGCGGTGAGTTCCGGTACTCCGAGACCGCACCGGTGGCCGACGACTACGACGGCAACGGTCTGAGCGTGGTGGCGGAGTTCCTCGAGCGCAAGGCCGGGTACTGCGTGCACTTCGCCTCGGCGATGGCGGTGATGGCCCGGACGCTCGACATACCGTCGCGTGTCGCGGTCGGCTACGCGCCGGGTCGGTCCGTCGGACTGATCGACGGCGAGCCCGTCTACGAGAACACGTCGGACGATCTCCATGCCTGGACCGAGCTGTTCTTCGAGGGCGCCGGCTGGGTGCGGTTCGATCCGACGACGAGCATCGGCTCGGCCACCCTGTTCGACGAACCGGCCATGGAGGGGTCCGAAGCGCCGTCCGACGCCAACAGCCAGACTCCCCGAGGCGAGCGCAACGAGGGTTCGGCAACCGTTGGCGACGAGGCCACGGCGAGTGGAACGGCGCCGCGCACGCTCGCCGTCACGGGGGTCGTGGTGATGCTGATCCTGGCTGGCCCTGCCGTCGTGCGTGAGCTACGACGCCGGCGTCGTCTGCGGTCCAGCACGCCCGATTCCCTGTGGCGCGAGCTGGAGGACGTCTGCCGAGACCTCGGCCTGGACGTGCCGGACACCGACACGCCACGCGGATTCGCCGGCCGCCTGGAAAATCGTCCCGGCGTTGACGCGGACGCGCTCGAACGACTGCTTCACCAGGTCGAGATCGCTCGTTTCGCCCGGGAGTCCACGTCTGACGCCGGCCCCGCGACGACTCGCGATGCCGTGAGCCTGACCGCCGGTCTCCGCGCCGGGACCCCGCGACCGGATCGGTGGCGAGCCCTTCTGCTGCCACGATCGCTCGGCCCGCGACCGGTCACGGCCCGTCCGACGTACCTCGACGAGCACATGCCCGCCTGAGTCGATTTCGCCTGAAACGCTGCCGGAATCGCTGAAATGGGGCTAAAGTCCCTTCAGCCACTCTTGTCACTTTTGCCACATCTTCCCCCCGGGGGGCTCCATGCGTCAGCTCATGCGGTCCCTTGCCGTGGCAACGGCGGCCGTGGTCTTTCTGACGGTCGGTCCGGCCGCCGCCGACCTGCCATCGCCGAGACCGACGGGTCTCGCTCAGTCGAGCTCCTCATCCACCGCTGTCTCGCTGACGTGGAACCCGGTGTCGAATGCTCCGCGGTACCAGGTCAAGATCAGCCCCGACGCGTCGATGTCGGGCGCGTCCTACCAGGGATCCTCCGACACGGTCGAGACCATGAACGGCCTCCAGCCCGGGCGCGGCTACTACGTCAAGGTTCGTGTCATCACCACGAGCGGTACGCCGCGCAGCGAGTACTCAGAGGTGAAGCGAGCCTGGACGACCTTCGCTGTTCCGTCCGGGTTCAAGGCCACGAAGCGTGACGGGGCGACGGCGACCTTCGACTGGGCCGACGTGCCGAACGCACCGCGATACAGGATCAAGCTGGCCGACAACCCGTCCATGACGGGCTCGACCTATCACCGCTTCGACGAGTCCGGGGGAACGGTCGACGGTCTGACGGCGGGGACGACTTACTACGCCAAGGTGCGCGTCATCACCCCCGACGACGCCACCCTCAGCGGCGACTCGCCGGCCGTGACGATCCCGCCGTCCGTCGTCGAGGACGAGGAAGAGGAACCGGGCGGCAGCGAGCCGCTCACCGTCGCCTCTTTCAACGTCCGTTGCGCCAACTGCTACAAGGGCCAGAACCTCGAGCGTCCGTGGGCGGATCGTCGCGGTGTCGTCGTGGCGAGCATCTTGAAGCAGAAACCCGACGTCATCGGCATCCAGGAGGCGTCGCAGGGCTGGCTCGAGTCCGGAGGCAGCAAGATCAACCTCTCCCAGTTCGAAGACCTGCGGAACCGGTTGCGGTCCGGTGGCACCCCCTACGAGGTCACGAACCCGCACCGCAACAACTGCGTGAACTCCACGACGCCCAACAGCTGTCGGTACCAGGACCGCGGGGCATCGAAGGGGACGAAGATCTTCTTCAACAGCGCCACCGTGAAACTCGTGTCCCAGGGATCCAAGAAGCTGCCGCAGTGCTCCGGCTGCAACGAGCGGTACGTGGCATGGGCGATCCTCGAGCAGAAGTCGACCGGTCAGGAGTTCTTCTTCGCCGAAACCCACATCGAGTACGGGTCGAGCTACTACAGCCTTCGCAAGGCCCAGACGGAGGCGATGATGGCCGAGGTCGAGCGGCGCCGGCCGAGCCGGATGCCGGCCTTCGTCGTCGGCGACCTCAACTCGACCCGCTACTTCAACCCGACGAATGCGCCCTACGACGAGATCGTCTCCCACGGCTTCGTCGACCCGCTCGGCCACACCTACAAGTCGGCGAGGATCTCGCCTGCGGCCACGGCCGAGAAGCGCATCCGGGCCCACTACAACTCGCACAACAACTTCATCCGGACGGTGCCGCACTTCTCGACGAACGAGAACGGCAGCAATCTCGACTACATCTTCACGACGCCGATGCGAACCCTCGTGTGGGAGACCGTGCTGAACCTCGACTCGAGCGGCAAGCTCGCCGGCACGATCCCGTCCGACCACAACATGATCGTCGCCGAGGTGCTGCTGCCGTAGGCCGATCAGTCGCGCCGCAGGCGGATGTAGCCGCGCGCGGTGAGCTCGACGTGCAGCGGACCGTCGCTGCTTGGAACCGGCTCGGGACCGCGCCATGCGACGTCGCGCCATTGTTCGTCGATGCGGGCGCGCACCTTCCACGAGCCGGCCGTCGAGAACGTCAGACGGTGGCGACCGTCGGGCAGTCTCTCGGCCTTGAGCACGGGCTCGCCGTCGATCCCTCTTGCTTCGGCGGCCTCGACCTGCGTCCCGTTGCTGAGGCCCGTGATGTCGAGCATTGCGTGCTCCGACGACAGCTCGACCGAACCCGCCGCGTGGGGTGTTGCCGTGACCAACCGGACACCGGCGCGACGGCCTGGGATGAACACGGGCCGGCTACGGGAGACGGCCGGCATCGGGAACCAGGCCGACGTGTCGGGCAACGGCTGAACCGTGTCGATGACGTCGATCTGTCCGAGTCGGGCCCGCGCGAGCAGCACATGATCGGCCGGCTGCTCGAGCGTCGAAGGATCGATGGTGACGCGCATCAGCGTCGTGTGGGTCACGGCGGCGGGGTCGGGTCCCACGGTCTCGACGGTCAGCCGCCCGGATCGGACGCCGGTCGGTCGGTGCACCAGCTGGATACCGACGTCGGGCCGGCCTGCGTGCTCGCCGGCCCCGACGACCGCGCACGACACCATCAGCGTGGCCATCCCGCGCTCGTCCCACGTGACGTCGGTCGTCGTCGCCTCGAGCCGGCAGTCGGAGAACCGATGCAGACCTGCGACCTGTTCGAGCTCACACACCTCATCGAGCGACGGTTCAGGGGAGCCCGCGCGGTTGCGCGCCACTGCGGCTGCCGCTTCGAGCACCGGACCCCAGAGCGGGAGCACCGCGGCCGGGAGGAACTCGGCAGCGCGTCGACGCGCTGCCTTGCGCATCCGGCGCAGACGCCACCACGACGTGGTGGCGACCTCCACGATCCGAGCTGCCAGCGCCTCCTCGTCCCCTCGCGGAACGAGGAACCCGTCGACCCCGTCGCTCACGATGTCGGACGGGCCGTACTCGATGTCGTACGCGATCGGGAGACAGCCGGCGGCCATGCTCTCGACCAGCACCAGGCCGAAGCCCTCGCGGCTGCTGGTGAGCAGCATGTACGAGGAGTGGGCAAAGGTGCCGGCCGGGTCGGACGTGTATCCCTCGAGGCGCGCCGGGGCCGCGCGCTCCTCGATCTCCGCCTGCACGGCGTCGTGCTCCGTGCCACGGCCGTAGATGGCGAGCTCGACCGACGGGATGCTGCGCGCGGCGACGGCAACGGCCCGGATGGCGTGCGGGATGCGTTTGCGGCCTTCGAGGTTGGCCATGACGATGCCTCGCCCGGCCGGTCGCCGCGTTTTCGAGGCCGCCTTCGCCGTCTCGATGGCGTGGGGGAGGACATGCGCGTTGTGCTGAGGGCCGAAGAGCAGGTCCACGTCGTGGCGCTGGGCCTGGGTCAGGTGAATCACCCCGTCGAACTTCTGGGCCCGGACCATCGTGAACGCGCGCGTGTGCTCCAGTCGTCCGTAAGGGGCGTCCCGGCCGCCGGTGATGTGGCTGTTGTGCAACACATAGGTGGTGGGCACATCGGCGAGGGGTGCGGCGGCGAGGCATGCGGCCACGTACGTGCTGTCGACGATCAGGTGGGCCGGCCTGGGCAGCACGCGGTCGAGCCACCATCGCCACACCGGCCACAAGCCGTGCCAGCCGCCTCGGAACGTGCCCTCGGAGTCCCAGACCTCGGTGCGGGCGAGCTCGTCGCCGCGGCGGGTCGGCTCGCTGTTGTCGGTTGACGACCACAAGCGCCTCCGCACGAGGACGGTCCCGTCGGGGCGCGTGATCACACCGGTCACGTCGGGCAGATCGAAGAACCCAGTGTCGGGCCCGATCCCGTCGGGCCGCCTGATCATGCCGGTCACGTCGGGCAGACCGAAGAGACCAGCCGGGTCTTCGAGCTCTGGCGCCGTGATGTCCGGATCGAAGCCGGCCGTGGCCCAGACGCTGTCGTCGGCCTGCCCGAGCTCCTCCCACAGGTTGATGATCGAGACACCGTCGATCAGGAGTGCGCGTTCGCGCAGCGCCGCGCGGGTGTCGTCGAGGTCCGGGAGGAACGCGAGGGTGAGGATCACGACCTCACGCCCGGACGCCGCGGCCAGCTGGCACGAGCGCTGCAGCATCGACTTGGTGAGTCCACCGAACTCGTGCGGAACAGAGAAGGTGAGCACGCGCAGAGCTCCATCGGGGAGAACCACGGAGGGTGCGGTCATGCAGGACGCTTCGACGCGAGCGCCTTCTCCATGACGGTGGCCCAATGCTCGGTGACGTTCTCGTCGTTGAACTCTTGCGCGCGACGCCACGCGGCCTCGCGCATCGGCGCGAGCTCCGATGGCTTGGCGCGAGCGAGCCGCCGGATCTCGGTGACGAGTCCGGAGATGTCGTCCGCTTCCACCAGGAAGCCGTCGACGCCGTGGGTGATGATCTCAGATGGTCCGTACGGCATGTCGTAGCTGATCGGGATGCAGCCGTGGCCCATGCTCTCGACCAGCACCAGGCCGAACGCCTCGTTGTTGCTGGTGAGCAGCGAGAACGAGGCCGTGTCGAACTCCTTCCAGGCCAGATCGGAGTAGCCGCACAGGGCGACCGGAGCGTCGGCCTTGTCGATCGCCTTCTGCAGCTGCTCCTGGAACGGCCCATGGCCCCACACGTCGAGCGTCACCCGCCGCGTGCCATTGCGTCCGACGCGGGTCATGGCCTTGATCGCGTGCCCGATCTGCTTGCGCTTGTTGAGGCTGGTGAGCATCACTCCGTGGTTGCTCGACCGCTTCAGGTTCGGCGGCGTCTTGGGCACGAAGCGTCCGTGCGGAACGACGTAGCGGTTGGCTCCGGTCCCCAGCAGGGCGTTGACCTCGCCGAGCTGCTGCTGGGTGAGGAAGACGACGCCGTCCCACTCGTCCAGGTTTTTCATGACGTACTCGCGACTGCTCCGCAAGATGCCCATGGGACGGCCGCTGTCGGGCTCGAGGTGCGAGCCGTGGATCACGTGGAGCCTCACGACGTCGTCGCGGTGGTAGGTGGCGAGGTGGTTGGCGCTGGTCTTGGAGTCGCTGATGAGCCAGGCGATCGGGTCGCGTGGGAGTGAGTCGAGCCAGAGCCAGTAGAGTTCCCAGATGGTCTGCCAGGTGCCGATCGGCGTTCCGGACGTGTCGCACAGCGTGAACGCTCGCGCCTGCTCGCCGGGCACGTCGCGGCGGTCGGAGCCGAGCATGGTCCCGTCGGCCCGGAAGTAGTCGACTTGCAGGGTGTCGCCGTGACTGTCGTGGAGCCGGTTGACCAACGGGCCGGCGTGGTTTCCGCGCTCGCCCAGAGGCTTGAACGTGGACTCGGCTCCGGGCACGAAGGTGGGCACGGCCTGCTTGAGTTGCTCGTCGTCCCAGCTGCGGATGTCTTCCCACAGGTTCCGGATGTGCATCCCGTCGATCATCGCGCCGCGATCGCGCAAACGCTTTCGGATGACGTCGTAGTTGGGGCGGTGCTCGTACGTGAGGATGGTGACCTCGGTGCCGGCAAGCTCGACGAAGGCACGTGATCGGTGCATCATCGAGTTGGTCATGCCGGCGTAGTTGTCGGGGATTCCCCACATCACTGCGTAGTGATGCCCCCGGGGGAGTTCGATCTCTGCCACGCGGCAATCCTAAGCCGACTGGGTGCACGGTTCCGGCGCCGCGCTGCGTGTTGATACGATGGCTCCACCATGCGGATCGCGAACCTGCTCCTTCGCTGCCGCGTCGAGGCCCTCTAGACCGGGCCCCTCGACGCGGAGTTCGTCACGACCGGTCGCAATTTCTTCCGACGAACCCGCGAGGATCCCCCAATGGTCAGCCCAGCGAACAACCCCGTATCACCCCAGCAGCCGTCTGGCATGCCGTACGGGCGCTATCGCGCCTTCACCCCGATCGACCTGCCCGACCGCACCTGGCCGTCGGCCGTCATCACCGAGGCGCCGCGCTGGCTCTCGACCGATCTACGTGACGGCAACCAGGCCCTCATCGACCCCATGACGCCGGTGCGCAAGCGGCGCATGTTCGACCTGCTCGTCCGCATGGGTTACAAGGAGATCGAGGTCGGATTCCCGTCCGCCAGCGAGACCGACTTCGCGTTCGTGCGCTCGCTCATCGAGGAGGACGTCGTACCCGACGACGTCACGATCTCCGTCCTGACCCAGGCGCGCGAGGACCTCATCGAGCGCACCATCCATTCACTGGTCGGCGCCCCGCGCGCGAACGTCCATCTCTACAACGCACTGGCCCCGCTTTTCCGCCGGGTGGTCTTCGATGCTTCACGCGACGAGGTGAGGGCGATCGCCACCCGCGGCACCGAGATCGTCATGAAGCACGCCGAGGAGCTGCTGCCCGGCACCGCGTTCGGCTACCAGTACAGCCCGGAGATCTTCACCGGCACCGAGCTCGAGTTCTCCGTCGAGGTCTGCAACGCGGTCATGGACGTGTGGCAGCCCGCGGAGGGTCGCGAGATCATCCTCAACCTGCCGGCCACGGTCGAGATGGCGACGCCGAACACGTACGCCGACCAGATCGAGTGGTTCAGCCGGCACGTGAACAACCGCGAGCACGTGGCGGTCTCGCTGCACCCGCACAACGACCGGGGCACCGCCGTCGCCGCCACGGAGCTGGCGATGATGGCCGGTGCCGAGCGCGTCGAGGGCTGCCTGTTCGGGCACGGCGAGCGCACCGGCAACGTCGATCTCGTGACGTTGGGCATGAACCTGTTCAGCCAGGGCATCGACCCGCAGATCGACTTCTCCGGGATCGACGAGATCCGTCGCACGGTCGAGTACTGCAACCAGCTCCCGGTCAACGAGCGGCACCCCTACGGCGGCGACCTGGTGTTCACCGCGTTCTCGGGCAGCCACCAGGACGCGATCAAGAAGGGGTTCGAAGCGCTGGAGCGCGACGCGAAGG
>NZ_JBOHDT010000077.1:0-19045 GCF_050700635.1 Aeromicrobium sp. | reverse complement strand
ACCTGCTGCTCGTACACCGACTTGTTGTCGACCCGGAGCACCTCGAGGTCGTCCTCCATCGGCAGGCGGTAGGTGTTGACGCCGATGACGGCCTGCTGTCCGGAGTCGATGCGGGCCTGCGTGCGTGCCGCGGCCTCCTCGACGCGCATCTTGGGAATGCCGGCCTCGATGGCCTTGGCCATCCCGCCGGCCTCCTCGACCTCCTGGATGTGGGCCCAGGCTCGGTTGGCGAGGTCGTGGGTGAGCTTCTCGACGAAGTAGGAACCGCCCCACGGGTCGATGCTATGGGTGGTACCCGACTCCTGCTGCAGCAGCAGCTGGGTGTTGCGGGCGATGCGGGCGCTGAAGTCGGTGGGCAGCGCGATGGCTTCGTCGAGGGCGTTCGTGTGCAGGCTCTGGGTGTGGCCCTGGGTGGACGCCATCGCCTCGATGCAGGTGCGAGCCACGTTGTTGTAGACGTCCTGCGCGGTGAGCGACCAGCCCGACGTCTGGCTGTGGGTGCGCAGACTCAGGCTCTTGGGGTTCTTCGGCTCGAAGCCGGCCACCAGACGCGACCAGAGCGCGCGGGCGGCCCGCATCTTCGCGATCTCCATGTAGAAGTTCATGCCGATGGCCCAGAAGAACGACACCCGCGGCGCGAACGCGTCGATGTCGAGCCCGACGTCGAGACCCGCGCGGATGTACTCGACGCCGTCGGCCAGCGTGTAGGCGAGCTCGAGGTCGTTCGTCGCCCCGGCCTCCTGGATGTGGTAGCCGGAGACCGAGATGGAGTTGAACCGCGGCATCTTCTCCGCCGTGAACGCGAAGATGTCGGAGATGATCCGCATCGACGGCGCCGGCGGGTAGATGTAGGTGTTGCGGACCATGAACTCCTTGAGGATGTCGTTCTGGATGGTCCCGGACAGCTTCTCGGGCGGGACACCCTGCTCCTCGGCCGCGACGATGTAGAGCGCGAGCACCGGCAGCACGGCGCCGTTCATCGTCATGGAGACGCTCATCTCGTCGAGCGGGATGCCCTCGAACAGCTGACGCGCGTCGTAGATGGAGTCGATGGCCACCCCCGCCATGCCGACGTCGCCGCGAACGCGCGGATGGTCGGAGTCGTAGCCGCGGTGGGTGGCGAGGTCGAACGCGACCGACAGGCCCTTCTGTCCGGCCGCGAGATTGCGACGGTAGAACGCGTTGGACTCCTCGGCGGTCGAGAAGCCGGCGTACTGGCGGATCGTCCACGGCTGGGTCGTGTACATCGCCGGGTACGGGCCGCGCAGGAACGGGGCGAGGCCGGGATAGGTGTCGAGCGCATCGACGTCTTCGAGGTCGGCACTGGTGTAGAGGTGTTTGACGGGGATGCCCTCCGGCGAGTCCCACGCCTCGTGCTCAGTCGTTGAGCCTGTCGAAACGACCCCTTCGACAGGCTCAAGGGTCGGATCGGGATCGAGCGGGAGGCCGGCGAAGCTCTCGGGGATGCTCATGCCGTCAGCTCCTCTCGGGTACGGCGCAGGAAGTCGAGGGCATCGAGTCCGACCGCCGCAGAGTCGTCGGCACCGATGTCGGCCTTTCCGGTGACGATGACGTGTCGGGCACCGGCCAGGCGCAGCGCCTCGACCAGCGAGGTTCCCCACTCCTTGTACGCGGAGTCCGGGCCGGCCAGGCAGACGACGGGAAGCCCTTTGGCCTCGCGGTAGGCGCTGATGACGTCGTCGACACCCTCGGTGGCGCCGGCGACGACCGTGTCGATCCCGCCGGCGGCGAACAGGTTGGCGGCGAAGGTGGCGCGCGCCGTGTGCTGGGCGATGCGTCCCATGGTGGCGAGGAAGACCGGTGTGGTCGCTGGGTCGTCACGCATCTGCTCGAACGACTTGCCGTAGCGGTGCACGACCGGCGTGCGTCCGTACGGGCGGCGCTCGGGCGTCTGTTCGTGGATGTTCGGGAACTCGCTGAGTCCGGTGATGGGGCGGGATCGGACGGCGACCTCCTTCTCCCGGGCCTCGATGGCACTCCCGATCCGCGCCATCAGGCTGCCGTCGGCGATGGTAGCCACGATTCCGCCGGCGTCCTCGAGCTCACCGAACATGGCCCACGCGGCCCGAGCGAGATCGTCGGTGAGCTTCTCGACGGCGTGCGAGCCGCCGGCGGGGTCGGCGACGATCGCGACGTGCGACTCGCTGATCAGCAGGCTGGACGTGTTGCGGGCGATGCGGCGGCTGAACGCCTCGGGGAGGCCGAGCGGCTCGTCGAACGGCAGGACGGTGACCGCGTCCGCTCCCCCGGCACCCGCCGCAAATGCCGCGATCGTGGTGCGCAGCATGTTCACGTAGGGGTCGTACTCGGACATCATCGGGCGCGAGGTGACGGCGTGCTGCCGCTGCCCACGTGCGTCCGGCGTGACGCCGCTCAGCTCGGTGACGCGGTTCCAGAGCCGACGCGCGGCCCGCAGCTTCGCGATGGTGATGAACTGCTCGTCGGTGGCGGCATACCGGAAGTCGATCTGGCCGGCGGCGTCGTCGACACTCAGGCCGGACTCGACCAGCAGTCGAAGGTACGCAGCTCCGGCAGCGATGGAGTAGGCGAGCTCCTGCACCTCGGACGCACCGGCGTCGTGGACCGCAGTGGCGTCGACGAGGATGCCGCGGACGCCGCGAGCCCTCGCCAGCTCGACCACCTCGGTGGCGACTTCGAGGTCGGTCGCCCCGAAGCCTCGTACGGAAGCGCCGATCGGGTCGGCGCCGTAGTTCGTGCCCGGAGCAGGCTCGACCGATTTCTCGTCGATGACGGCGTCGAGTGCACTAGCGGCCGCGACGGGTGCATCCGGAGCGTCGAGCACCACGGGCGCGAGATCGACGAAGACGGGCTCCAGGATGCGGGCCAGGGCAGCGGCCGGAATCGCTCCCTCGCCCACGGTGAGCCAGAGCGAGTTGACGCCGTTCTCGATGTCGGCGACCACGTGGCCGGCGGTGACGTCGACGTCCGGGTCGGTGAACCAGGCGCGGACATCCCAGCCGTCGAGCTCACGAGTGGCTGAGGCGCCTCGGGTGAACGGCGCCTGGCCGGGCAGCCCAGGGTCGGGCAGGTCCTCGCTCAGCGCCGGCGTGCCGAGCGGCGTGACCGTGATGCCGTCGAGGGTCTCGTGCGCGAGCAGCCCCCAGACGCCTGCGTCGGGTGCATCGTCGGCGAGCTTCTTCGACTCGCGCAGCACGGCTGCTGCGGCCTTCTCCCAGTCGGCGGAGTCGACCTCGACGTCCTCGGCGAGCAGAACCGGCACGACACCGGGATCGGAGACCATAGTGCGAAGTGTAGGAACGCCCGCTGAGGCGACGCCACCTGGTGTGACGAATCCGACCGGTCTACGCGGTGTCGGGTCCGTCCATCAGCCGACGCGTGATGGCCTGCACGTCGGCATCGAGACCATCGACGCGCCGCGCGAGGGCGTCGACCTTGGTGTCGATCACGCGAATCTCGCCGCGCAGCTCGGCGAAGCCTCCCCGCATCTCAGCCAGGAATGTCCGCGAAATCAGATTGAACGAGAACGCCATCGCCCCGGCCAGCAACGACATCATGCCGATGAGCGCCGTCCAGGTCTGGGCGTCTGTCATGGAACCATCGTATGCCGCTGGCACCGAGGTCGGATGGTCGTCGCCGCGCACCTGTGGACGACGATCATTCGCACAGCCCGAGGTCACAGTTGCGCGTACGGGTCGCTGAAGCCGATGAACTTCGAGACATACGTGTCGACGGTGTAGTCGGAGAAGGACTCATCCACCGCTTTGCCGTCGAAGGCCTCCGCCATGAGGTGGCGCAGCAGGTTGGCACCCATCGCATGAGCGGCCGGGTAGTTGCCGCCGATGCGGCAGTTGACCTCCATGAGGGTCGGGCCGGTGCCGTCGTCGTACACGTCGAAGTTGACGATGCCGCGCATGGGCAGATCCTGGCCGACCTGACGGACGAGATCGATGAACGGATCCGGTGGGACCGACCTGAGCAGGAAGCTCTCGCCGTCCTGCTTGGCCAGGACCTCCTTGGCACAGAGGTCCACCAGCGCACCCGAGTGCACTGAGAAGTAGACATCGACGCAGTAGTGCCGACCCGCGTGGAAGGGTTGGAAGACGTACTCGGCGCCTGGCTCCTGGTTCTCGACCGCTCTGCTCGGCTTGTCGACCAGACGGAACCCACTGCTTCTCGAACCTCGCCGGTCCTTGCGGATGTAGGGATACGCGTCCGGGGGCGAAAGCGACGTCGGGACGGTGCTGATCCCGTGAGTCTGCATCCGCTCGAAGAAGGCGAACTTGTCCTCGCAGACCCGAGCCGTCTCAGCGTCAGGATGCAGGAACAACGCGTCGCCGAGCTCCCCGTTCGCTGCCAGCTCGCCGAGCACCGTGATCTCCGGGTCGACCAGCGAGAGGTACGCCGTGACATCGTTCTCGGCGAGCAACTGGGCATAGTGTCGACCGAAGTCGCCATCGCCGGCCAACGGAAGCCGTTCGAAGCGGATGACCTCTGCCCGTGCCGGAGCCAGCGGTGAGGCGTCGCAGCCGACGATCTCCACCCCGTGGGTGGCGCACTCCCTGGCCAGCAGACGTAGCGTTTCATTCCGTTTGCCGATCCCGGATATCAGGAGGCGGGGCACGGTCATGCGACAACCGCCCGCCGCCAGAGCTTCGCGCTGAAGTTCTCGTAGACGCGGTGCTGGTAGGACCAGTCCACCGACAAGCCCTTCCGCGTGAGGACCGGCTCGATCACTGGATCGTGGTTGATGGTGAGAACCACCTCGACGTTGTCCGGCATCTTCTCGAAGAAGTCCACCGCGAGCTCACCACGGAACGGGCTGAAGAACGTGAGGACGGTGAAGGGGGTGAGATCGATGTCGAGGGCGTTCCCCCGCGTCAGCGTTGCCCTGTCCCCCACGTTCGCCAGTGAGAGCTCGAAGGGCACCTTCCCGTGCTCCACACCGGAAAGTCGGGTGAAGCCGAGCTCCGACGCCACATGGAGCACCATGCCCGAGCCGTGACCAACATCCAGCAAGGCTGCGTCACGATCGATTTCCGCCGCCAGCAGGTACCTGCGGACGAGCCGTGGATGGGCGGGGAAGTTTCCCGCTCCCCCGCTCAGCGCGGAGTCCATCTCCTCCGGAGTCTGCGAGTTCGAGAATGCCGTGCCGTGCCGGCGGTCGTAGAACGACAGGTAGGTGTAGAAGTACGCGAGGTAGAGAGGTTTGACGATCTCCCCTCGGCGGACCCTCGCCACGAAAGCCCGCACCTTCTTGTTCATTCTCCAGCCTCCTCGGTCAGGAATCGGTGCGGAACATGACTCGGCCCTGCGCCGGATTGCCGGCCACCAGGCTTCCCGGTTCAACATCCGAGTAGACGATCGAGCCGGCGCTGATCTTCGAACACGCTCCGACCCGAACTCCGGGAAGCACGGCCGCGTGCGTTCCGACGAACACACCGTCGCCGAGTGACACACCTCCATTCAGAGCGACGTACGGCGACAACACGCAGTCGGTTCCCACGATGGTGTCGTGCGCCGCGGCCGCATGAACATTGATCACGGAATTCTCCCCCACCTGGGCACCTGCGCCGACCATGGCGAAGGGGCTGATGATGCAGCCCGGACCGATCGTCGCGGTCCGATCCACGAACGCCGACGCATGGATCAGGGTGCGGAGTCGTCCACCAGCCTTGGTGCCCGCCTGCGCGAGCCGTTGCCTGCTCGCCGGATCTCCGACCGCCACCACGAACTCGTGATCCGACCGGCTGGCCATGGTTTCCGTCGTGCCCAGGATGGGCAGCTCGGTCTCTGTACCGTCGAGCGCGTGCAGGTCATCGTCGACGAAACCGGCAACGTCGAGTCCCAGCTCTAGGGCATATGACAGCATCTGACGGCCGAAACCGCCCGCGCCGACAATGATCAGTGCCGTCATCAACCCACCGGTGGCTCGTCATGAATCTTCTCGAGCCGACGGTAGTCGATCTTGTCGTTCCCCAGCGTGGGAAAGACATCGAGTCGCTGGAAGGTGATCGCCTGAGGCGGCAGCTTTAGCACCTTCTCCAGATGCTGTTGTGCTGTGGTGACGGCCGACTCGTCCGTCGACAAGTGATGGACGTACAGGGTGTCACCGATGTTGACAGCAGCGCACTGACCAAGCCCTTGCACCATGGCTTCGATCTCGTCGAGGTTCAACCTCAAGCCGAAAAGCTTGGCAATGCGCTTCATCCTGCCGGTGATGTAGAGGAAGCCCTCGTCATCAAGGAATCCAAGATCGCCGGTCCGCAAGGTGTCCCCTTGAACATCACCCAGGCAGAGATCGGACACATCCGAGGCATACCCCATCATGACGTTCGGGCCGCGATACGCGACCTCACCCTCGCCCACCTCGCCGGCGTCGATCATCAGCTCCCCGCCATCGATGGCGCGGCCGACAGAGCCGATCTTCTCTGGCTGGCCGGTCACGGACAGGCAGCTGATGCGGGGGGCCGCCTCGGTCTGCCCGTACATCACATTGAGCCTGATGCCACGCGACTTCAACGCTTCGGCCAGAACTCGCGTTCTCTCGCGTGACATCGAGCCGCCGGCCTGAGTGACGTACTTCAGGTGAGGCAG
Organism: Aeromicrobium sp.; assembly: GCF_050700635.1. GTDB lineage: Bacteria > Actinomycetota > Actinomycetes > Propionibacteriales > Nocardioidaceae > Aeromicrobium. Next base: position 12,448 of record NZ_JBOHDT010000077.1, on the reverse strand, counting down.
GTCCATCGTGTCGAATCCGGTGCGGTCGAGCATCTGAAACGTGAACGGAACTCCTGCGAAGGATGTCACCTTGTGTGTTCGGACAGCCTCCCAGAACTCTTTCTGAAGAACACTCAGCTCGCCGACAACGACTGTGGCACCGACGACGAGATGCGAATTGATGACAGACATCCCGTAGCTGTAGTGGAACGGAAGAGTCGTGATCGCACGGTCGCTCCGCGTCAGTTCCAGAGACGTCGCGATCGCCTTGGCGTTGGAGAGCACATTCGCTCGCGACAACCTCACGAGTTTCTGACTTCCAGTGCTACCCGATGTCGTCAGCAGGACGGCGAGCTCTGGATGCAGCGGGGAATGCTCGATCCGAGATCTCACGAAGAGCGACGGCGCGACCTCCTGGTATCCGTCGACAACCGGGTCGTCGGTTCCACCCTCCCAGTGGATGTACGCCGGCTCATACCGGTCCACGAGATTCCGGCGGAACTCAACCGACAGGCCGTGGTCGAGCAGTGCGACGGGCTGATCGGACTGGACCGACGAGAGATACGCCAGGACCGAGGGCATCGAATTGCGAGCAAACAGGAAGATGAGCCTCCGCTCACCTTCGTAGACCGCCTCGCGCTTCTGAGTCCAGGTCACCAGATCGGCGTAAGTCAGCGTCGATCCCGTGGCCACGTTCACCAACGCCGGGCTGTCGTGGAGCCACGTGATGAGCCCGCTGTTCACGGCTGAACGGGATACATTCTGAGTGCACGGAGCGCTGATTCGAAGGATCGGATCTCGGACACGTGTTCAAGCGTGAGCATCAGGTCGAATTCCTTCTCGATCTGCGTCATGAGATGCATGTGCCTCAGCGAGTCCCACGCACCGACTCCTCTGTGCACCAGCGACTCGAAATCGGCGTCGCTCGGCATGTGGAACAGCCGCGCGAACACGTGCCGCAACCTCGTTTCCATGTCACCAAGCCTGTCGTCGCCGAGGAGTTGAAGCGCATCGTAACCCGCTGGCGATGCCCAGACGTGCTCATCCGCTCATCGGCAGGCGCTCGGCACGGTCACGTTGTTGGGCGTCGCCTCGATGCCCGGCGTGGTCGTGAAGACGGCGTCCTCGCGCTGGTCCTTGCCGGTGAACATCGACGCCTTCACGGTCATCTTCTGGCCGGGCGCGAGCAGGATCGTCTGACTCACCAGGTTGAGGCCGTCGTGCTCCACCCGGTTGACGAGCTCCTCCTCACCGTCGATCTCCAGACGCGTCACGAGCCCGCCGTACGGGGCGTAGAACGTCATGATCATGCGGAAATACCCCGGCTTCCCGCGGTCGCCGGTCCCGAGGATCGACCGAGGCAGGCTGCGGGCATTTTTCGGTGCGACCGACCGCAGCACGGTGGTGGCGGTCAGTGACTGGGCGCCGTCTCGCGTACAGGCCGTCGCCCGTACCACTGTCCTCTTCCGGAGGTAGTACTCGAGCTTCGCCTGGGTGGCATCGTTGTAGAAGATGCCGACGTGAGGGGTCGTTCCCCGGTCTCCAGCCAGCGCACCGCCGACCCGGGTCGACGCCAGGGTCCGTTGTTCGGCTCGCCGCGCCGAGGAGATCAGGATCCGGCTCTCGCCCGCGGCTTTCGCCAAGCTTTCGAGCAGCGCCTGGCTGCCACCCTTGCCTGACACGACGGCACCGAAGACGCGTCTGGTCGCATCGGCGAAGTAGGCGTCTTGGGCCTCGTTCTCGGGGATCTCGAGGTACACGTCGTTGAGCAGTTTCTTCACGGCATTGTCGCTGGTCAGAGACGTGCCGTCGCTCAGCTTGACCGGCCCAGTGGCCTCGAGGATGTAGGACAGCGCAACGGGATCGAGCGAGATCACTCCGTCGGTCTTGCGGTCGAGCTCCCGGCGAACCATGGCACGCATGATCTGCGCCGCGCGAGGGAAGTCGGGGGTGAGCGTCGTGTCGCCCCAGAAGCCGGTGAGCAGGATCGAGTAGAGCCGCTGCTCGTCCTGCGTGGGCTTGATCGGGAGGTCGTCGGCGAAATACGGAAACTCCGACCCGGCGCCTTGACGTCCCAGGCTGATCCGGCCGTCGTCGGCGTTCAGGATCGCGAAGGCTCCGGGCAGTCCGCCGGTCGAGCGGATCTCGGCGTTGTTCTGGAACGCGAGGACGTAGGAGCGCTTGTCGGAGCCGCCCAGCATGTCCGGGATCAACCGCGCAGCCTTCGCTCCAGCGCGGACGGTGGAGCGAGCGTCGTCGACTCTGGTCTGGAGCTCCGTCACCGGACCCTGCAACGGCCCGACCAGCCCGTCGGGGTCGATCTCACGAAGCTCGAGCCACCCTCGGGTGAGCGCTGCGTCGGCACTCTGCAACCCGGGCGAGACGTCTTGCACCGCGTCGACGTCGATCCGACCGTCTTGCGGGCTGAAGACCTCAGCACCCACCTGGTCGGCGATGTCGACCAGCGGATCGAGCCCGTCGCTGCTGATGTCCTGAAGAGCACGAGAGATCGTCTGGACGGAAGCGAAGTTCTGGCCGATGAGGGGCGTCCGGGCGGCCACGTTCCACAAGGGGCCGTCGGTGTGCGACTCAGCCTCATCGGTGGAGTCCTGGAGCTGGGCCAGCACCCCCCGGGCGGCGTCCACCTCGCCGTTCGACACCTGCACCCTCAGGTCGGCGGCCTGCTCCTCCGCACGCTGGAGCGCTCCTCGTGCCTGCGCGGTGTCGTAGGCCAGTACCAGCCCGGCGCCGAGGACCACGAGTGCGACGGCCGCGGCCGCCACCAGCAGCCAGCGCCGCACGGATCGACGACGCTGCCCGCGGGTGTCAGGCAGCTTCTTGGTTCCTGCGGCGGGCGAAGTACAGGACTCCCGCGCCGACGAGCATCAGGGTGATGCCGGTGCCGATGATCATCGAGTCCGGTCCGCCGGTGTCGGGGAGGTCGCCACTGCTCTTCTTGTCCCCATCGCCGTCGCCATCTTCGTCGTCCTGACCCTCAAGCTCAATCGTGACGGAATCTTCGCAATCGACGTCGTCGACCTCGTACTCCGCTGTGATGGTGACGTCTTCGTCGTCGTCGACCTCGGGGAAGGAGAACGTGAAGTCGGTTGAGCTGTCGCCCGACTCATCTTGACCGTTGAAGTCGTTGGTGATCTCCATGTCGCCGCCGCTGGGGGTCCCCTCCGCCTCGCCCTCGACACTGCCCGCACCGTCGAGGGAGTCGGGATCGACGTCGAGCTCAACCACGCACCCTCCGTATGGCGGGTCGGCGGATGCCGCACTCGGAGTCAACAGCCCGAACCCCGCAACCAGGACGGCAATGGCCGCCAGTTTCAAGCTGTTCATGTGTGCTCCTCCGTTGCGGAAGTGGAGAGAAACTGCTTCACCATACTGGGGTTTTCGCATATCTGTCGACGATTTTGGATGAAACTGGTGTTACAGATGGTTTCGGTTCGACCGTGCATCAGCCACTGGTGCCGCGGCTAGACTCGACGGACTTCCTAGGTGGTCGGTACTCATCATGCGTATATGGCTCATCCAGCAGGCTCGGTCTCACCGCGCGCCGTCCCTGATCGCCCTGGACTCGTTCGCGTGGCTGATGGCGTTCTACCTCGCCGCCGCGTTCCGGCTTGAGACGTGGACGGTGTCGGCCACCCTCCACCTGGATTCGTCACAAGGCACCGTCCCGCTCGGCGGCGTGCTCACGCTCGGCACGACTGCGGCCTTCCTCCACTGCCTCCTCGCCTGGCAGACCCGCGCTCACCACGGGCGTGCGAAGTTCGGCAGCTTCGAGGAGATCTTCCTGCTGTCCAACGTGATCGGCACCGTCGGCATCGTGCTGACCCTCGCCAACGCACTGCTTCCCGGAGCACTGCTGCTCCCGCGCGCGGCCCCGATCGGGGCCGCAGCGATCGCGCTCATCATCGCCTGCTGGGGACGCGCCACCTGGCGATACCTGGTCGACGAAGCAAGGCCGAGTCCCACCGGTGACGTCGGTCGCCCGATCCTGGTCGTCGGAGCCGGCGACGGCGCCCGCCAGCTGATCGACTCGATGCTCCGCGATCCGCACCACACCTGGAAGCCGGTCGGGATGCTCGACGACGACCGGCACAGACGCCATCTCCGTTATCGGGGTGTCCAGGTCGTCGGCCCGATCGACGCGCTGCCAGAGGCCGCGACGAACCGGGGTGCCGACACGATCGTTGTCGCGATCCCCAGCGCCGGCGCCGACCTGATGATCCGCATCAGCAACCTCGCCCGCGGCGGCGACCTGGACGTCAAGGTGCTTCCCAGCGTCAGCGAGCTGCTCGCCGGTGTGGACCTCACCCACGTTCGCGACATCGCTCCGGAGGACTTCCTCGGACGACACCAGGTCGAGACCGACATCGCCTCGATCGCCGGCTTCCTCCAGGACAAGAGGGTCCTCGTCACCGGCGCGGGCGGCTCGATCGGTTCCGAGCTGTGCCGTCAGATCCAGGACTTCGCCCCCGCCGAGCTGATGATGCTCGATCGCGACGAGTCGGCGCTCCACTCGCTGCTGCTGTCGATGAATGGCCGCGCCGACCTCGACTCGTCCGACGTCATCCTCGCCAACGTCCGCGAAGCCGAGCGGATGCGCGAGATCTTCGAGAGCCGTCGGCCTCAGGTCGTGTTCCACGCCGCCGCTCTGAAGCACGTGAACATGCTCGAGGGCCACGCCGCCGAAGCCGTGAAGACCAACGTGCTCGGAACCCTCAACGTGCTCGAAGCCGCCAGGTCCGTTGGCGTCGAGAGGTTCGTGAACATCTCCACCGACAAGGCCGCCGATCCGCAGAGCGTCCTCGGCCACTCCAAGCGGATCTCCGAAGGTTTGACCAAGGCAGCGTCCACCAACGGCGACACCTATCTCAGCGTGCGGTTCGGCAACGTCCTCGGCACGAGCGGATCTGTGCTCAGGACATTCGCCTCACAGGTCGAGCTTGGAGGTCCCGTCACCGTCACCCACCCCGAGGTCACCCGCTACTTCATGACGGTGAGGGAGTCGATCCAGCTGGTCATCCAGGCGGCTGCCATCGGCCAGGACGGGGAGGCGCTTGTCCTCGACATGGGCGAGCCGGTGAAAATCCTCGACGTCGCGCGGATGTACATCGAGAGGTCCAGTCAACCGATCGACCTCGTGTTTACCGGGCTCAAGCCCGGCGAGAAGCTCCACGAGGCCCGCCTCGGCCTGGGCGAGGTGGACCGGCGGCCCATCCATCCGCTCATCTCCCATGTGCCGGTCCCCCTCGTGACACAACCCGAGGTGCTGTCGCTCCCCGTCCGTGGCGATAACCAACTGGTCGCGGCCGCGATGAAAGCCCTGACGGATCACATGTGCCTGCCCGCGAGGCAAGAGATCCGCATTTGACGCCGTGGAATCAACCCGAGAAGACATCAGTCGCGCCTTATCGTGGTGGGGACGAGAGAGGGCCCTTGACGACACCGATGATCGCGTCCTCTGCCGATGTCGCCCTTAGCGCGGCCGTCGGCAATGGTTCGTCTGTCTGGGACCTGGCGCAGGTTCGCGAAGGGGCCACGATCGGGGTTGAGTGCACCGTCGGCCGTGGGGCCTACATCGGTTCCGGAGTCGTCATCGGAGACCGGGTGAAGGTCCAGAACTACGCACTGGTCTACGAACCGGCGGTGGTCGACGATGGCGTGTTCATCGGTCCAGGAGTTGTGCTGACCAATGACGTCTCGCCTCGGGCCGTCAACCCGGACGGCACGCTCAAGTCGGCATTGGATTGGGATCCGGTCGGCGTGACCGTGCACTTTGGTGCCTCCCTGGGTGCGCGTTCTGTGTGCGTCGCCCCGGTGACGATCGGCAGCTGGTCGATGGTGGCGGCAGGGTCCGTCGTCACCGAGAACGTGCTGGCCCACGCGCTCGTCGCCGGTGTCCCGGCACGTCGCATCGGCTGGGTCGGCCGCACCGGACGACGCCTGAACGAACATGAGGACGGCACCCTCGTGTGCCCGGACACGGGTGACCGCTTTCGCGAGAGTGGCGGCACCCTGGCCGTCATCGAGAGCTGAGTCGGTATGAACGACTTCATTCCTGCCGCCAAGCCGCTGATCGATGACGAGGAACGCCAGGCAGTCGACCGGGTGATGCGGAGCGGCATGATCACCCAAGGTCCAGAGGTGGCGGCCTTCGAGCGGGAGTTCGCCGAACACTTCGGGCTCGGACGATGCTGTGTCGCGGTCAGCTCCGGGACGTCCGGACTGCACCTGGGCCTGCTCGCTGCGGGCGTCAAGCCGGGCGACGAGGTCATCGTCCCGTCCTTCACCTTCGCCGCGACCGCCAACGCTGTGGCCTTGACGGGTGCCGCTCCGGTCTTTGCCGACATCGATCCGATCTCGTTCTGTCTCGATCCCGCGTCGGTCGAGGCGGCGATCACCGATCGCACGGTCGCGGTGATGCCCGTCCATCTCTACGGGCATCCCGCGGACATGTCCGCCCTGGGGGCGATCGCCGAGCGTCATCGTCTGCTCGTCTTCGAGGACGCCGCCCAGGCGCATGGGGCGTCGCTAGACGGCAAGCCGGTTGGCGCCTTCGGATCGTTCGCGATGTTCTCGCTCTATCCCACGAAGAACATGACCTCCGGCGAGGGCGGCATGGTCTCCGTGGCCGACGACGATCTCGAGCGCTTGCTGCGGCTCTACCGCAACCAAGGCATGCAGCGGCCGTACGAGAACGAAGTGGTCGGGTTCAACGCACGCATGACCGACATCCATGCGGCCATCGGTCGCGTCCAGCTGACGAAGGTCAATGGCTGGACCACACGTCGGCAAGACCATGCGGCATTTCTGACCGAGAACCTCGACGGTGTGACCACGCCGACCGTTGCGGCCGGTGCGGTGCATGTCTTCCACCAGTACACGGTGCGGGTGGCCGACGACCGGGACGGCCTTGCGAAGGCTCTGAGGGACGAGTACGACATCGAGTCGGGGCTGTTCTACCCGATCCCCAACCACCGGCTGACACCGTTCCAGGCCGACATCGACCTTCCGGAGACGGAGGCAGCCTCGCGCGAGTGTCTGTCCTTGCCCGTCCACCCGTCAATTTCCGGGGCCGACCTCGAACGCATCGTCACCGCGGTGAACACCCTGACGAAGGCGGGTGGCTGACGTGAGCAAGCTGCGCCTCGGACTGGTCGGCATCGGCATGATGGGTCGCAACCACGCCCGGGTGCTCAACTCCATCGATGACATCGAGCTCGTCTCGGTGGCCGATCCTGCCGGCGACCAGCACGGCACGGCCGGCGACGCCGTCGTGGTGGCCACCGTGTCCGAGATGATCGCGCAGGGGATCGAGGCGGCAGTCGTTGCCATCCCCACGACATTCCACCTCCAGGCGGGCCTCGAGCTCGCTGACGCCGGCATCCACACGATGATCGAGAAACCCCTGGCCACCGACTCTGCTGAGTCAGAGCGGCTGGTCGACGTCTTCGAGAACGCGGGCCTCACGAACGCCGTCGGCCATATCGAACGGTTCAACCCCGCTCTCCGTGCGTTGCGCACCCGGCTGGAGAACGGCGACCTCGGCGACATCTACCAAGTCGCGACCCGCAGGCAGGGGCCGTTCCCCCATCGGAGCTTCGATGTCGGTGTGGTGAAGGACTTGGCGACTCACGACATCGACCTGACCGCCTGGGTGATCCAGTCGCCGTACGCCGTGGTCTCTGCCCACACGGCGCACAAGAGTGGCCGTGAGCATGAAGACCTCATCTCGATCACCGCCATGATGATCGACGGGACCGTGGCGAGTCACCTGGTGAACTGGCTGTCTCCGCTGAAGGAGCGCGTGACCGTCGTCACCGGCGAGAAGGGTGCCTTCATCGCCGACACGCTTCACGGCGACCTCACGTTCCACGAGAACGGTGTCGTTGCCACCGAATGGGAGCAGGTGCGGTCATTCCGAGGAGTCACCGAGGGCAACAGCACTCGTTTCGCGATACCCAAGCCTGAGCCACTGCTCGTCCAGCATCGGAACTTCCGCGACGCCATCCTTGGCCGGTCCAACGACATCGTCACGATGCGGGAAGGTCTCGCCACTGTCGCGGTTGCCGACGCATGTATCACGTCCGCACGTGAGGGCCGGGCTGTCCAGATCGCCGAGGGCAAGGCATGAAGATCGCCGTCGTCGGGCTCGGCAAGATCGGCCTACCCCTTGCGGCACAGTTCGCGCACACCGGCCACCACGTCATCGGCGTGGACATCGACGCCGAGACCGTCGCGACCGTCAACGCAGGCACGGAGCCTTTCCCCGGCGAGGCCGACCTCGCCGAGTACCTGCAACGACTGGTACCGACCGGCCGTCTGGTCGCCACCACCGACTACGCCGAGGCGATCCCTGTTTCTGACGCCGTGGTCGTCGTCGTGCCCCTGTTCGTGGATGCGGACGGTCGGCCCGACTTCGGCCGGATGGACAGCGCGACGAAGGACATCGCCGCGAACCTGACGGCCGGCACCCTGGTGATCTACGAGACCACTCTTCCCGTTGGCACTACCCGCTCCCGTTGGAAACCGGCGCTCGAAGCCGGCAGCGGACTCGTCGAAGGCACGGACTTTCACGTGGTCTTCTCGCCCGAGCGCGTGTTGACCGGGCGGGTCTTCGAGGACCTGCGCAAGTACCCGAAACTGCTGGGCGGACTGACCGAACAGGGTGCCCAGCGCGCCAAGACGTTCTATGAACAGGTCCTCGAGTTCGACGAGCGTCCTGACCTCGAGCGAGGCAACGGGGTCTGGGATCTCGGGTCGGCCGAGGCCGCAGAGATGGCGAAGCTGGCAGAATCCACGTACCGCGACGTGAACATCGGCTTGGCCAACCAGTTCGCCGTCTTCGCCGAGAAGGCCGGCATCGACGTCTACCAGGTGATCGACGCAGCGAACTCCCAGCCGTTCAGCCACATCCACCAGCCCGGCATCTCGGTAGGGGGCCACTGCATCCCCGTGTATCCGCACCTCTATCTCTCCAACGATCCCGACGCCACGATCGTCCGAGCCGCGCGCGAAGCGAATGCCGCCATGCCGAAGCACGCGGTCGACCTCTTGGAGGAGGCACACGGCGATCTCAAGGAAGCACGAGTCGCGGTCCTGGGGGCCGCGTACCGGGCCGGCGTCAAGGAGACCGCGTTCAGCGGCGTCTTTGCGACGGTCGACGAACTGGAGCGTCGCGGCGCCACGGTGACCGTAGACGATCCGCTCTACTCGGCTGATGAGCTGATTGCGTTGGGACTGACCCCGCACGCGCAGGGTGACACCGTCGAAGCTGCGATCATCCATACCGATCATCGCGAGTACGCGACACTCCGTCTGGAGGATCTCCCGGGCCTTCGGACCCTCGTCGACGGTCGCCAGATCGTGCCCGTTGGGTACCTCGACGGTGTGGAATTGGTGACTCTCGGGCAGTCGGGATGAGCACGGTAAAGCCGACCTTCCGAGCAAACTTCTCTCGGGTTGCGCGCGCCAATCTGATCGCCCTGGCCCTGCCTGTCCTGGCCGCCCCGATCCTGTCGAGACTGTTCCTCCCAAGCGACTTCGCGTCGCTTGCGGTGTTCGTCGCGATCGCGGCCGTGATTGGTGCATTCGCAACCTGGCGCTTCGACTGGGTCGTTCCCAATGAGCCGGATGCAGTCCGGGCCAAGACCTTGTTCGTCCTCGGCGGGTGTGTTCTCGTCTTCTCAACGCTCGTCGTTCTTGTAGTGCTCTGCGTCGCGCAGGTGGCCGTCGGGCTCGAGACATGGTCCGCGCAGCTGGGGCTGTTGCTCCTCTTGCTCCCATTGCTGGTCCTCGCGGGCGGCCTGCGTGACCTGTTCAGCGGCTGGTTCGTACGTCGTGGGGATCTCACGGCCGTGAGCCGCGCGACAGTCTCGCGGAGCGTCGCGAACGTCTTGCTCTCGATCGGGAGCGGGGCGGCCCGCATGGGCGCGACAGGATTGATCGGCGCCGCTGTGCTGTCGGCTTGGGCGGGCAGCTACACCTTGGCGCGGCATAGCGGAGTCAAACTGCGCGACGCACTTGGAGGGGTCAGTCGACTTTCTCTCCGCTCGGTACTGCGAGCACACGGCCGCACGGCCACCTGGTCGACCGCGGTTTCGATACTCAATGCGCTCAGCCTGAACGCGCCGGTACTCGTGCTGGCTGTCTTCTTCTCGCCGGTTCAGGTGGGCTGGTATGCGCTCATCAACCGAACAGCGGCAGCGCCGATCAGTGCTGTGACGGCAGCGCTCGCTCAAAGCTTCTGGTCCTTGGCCGCCGACCACGCGCGTCGTCACGAATACGAGGAGATCGCCCAGGCCTACCAGCGAGTCACACGCCGCCTTGCCGTGGCCGCTCTGGTCGTCGTGGGCCTGTGTCTCACGGGTCCGATCGTTGTTGGCCCAATCCTGGGTTCTGAGTGGGCAGGTGCCGGCTTCGTCCTCATGGCCATGGCGCCGATGCTGGTGGGCAATGTGATGTTCTCCCCGACGAATCACCTCGTGGTCTTTGACAAGCAACACCTTCAACTTGCGGTCGACCTGCTGCGACTGCTCCTGGTGATCGGTGCCATCAGCAGTGCGTACTATCTCGATCTCGGGTTCTACGTCGCAGTATTTCTTGCCTCAACAGGTTCGCTGGCCGCACATACCCTGCTGTTCTTCCTCCACGTAAAGGTGCACGGTTCGAATGTCAGCCGATGAATTTCGAGGTTTTTGGGACGCGCAGACGTCCAGTCTTCATCGCTCGGCGGATGCTGAGTACTACGACCGCAAGGCCGACGAACATGCTGCCTTGATGACGCCGGAAGAAAAGACGGCAGGTTGCGTTGACCTCGGGTGTGGGGCGGGCGAACTGCTGTATTACTTCTCGGACCACGCAAAGGTTGACATGGGGATCGACTATTCGCAGTCGATGCTGGACGTGGCACACCGTCGACTCGACGGAAAATCAATCGCCTTGTCTGACGTCGACGCCTTCACGTACCTGCCTGAATGCACGTCGCCGACGTGGGTGACGACGGGCGCCCTCAATCAATTTCTCTCCTCGCATCGGCTCGCCGACCTCATGGACTTGTTCACGGTGAATGAATCGGCGCGATCATTCTATCTTTTCGACTGCGTCGACCCGGTGAGGTACGCGATGCTGCCCTGCGGAATCGGCTACCAACCGATGAAGGTGTCAGAGAGGAAGCCCTTGAGCCGTCTCATGCGTCGAAGTCTCCGGACCGTGGGAAGGCTCCTCCGGATGGCGCAGATCGTTCTCCTGCCTAGGAAACAGAGGGAATGGGCTCGGCTCCCCGGAGAAGGCATGGGATTCGGTTACCTTCCCTCGTTCTGGCTACACCAGGCGGACGTGCACCAGCTGAGCATCGAGATCGTCAGCTCCCGGTATTACGAGTACCGGTACCACGTGATCCTTCGGAAGCCCGGCTTCGATGGATGACCAGCACATCTATCGCGGCGCGTGTGATGACGAATCCATCACACCGCCGATCTTTCTCCAGCCGTGGTGGCTGGATGCGGCGTGTGGACCGAACGCGTGGGATGTGTCACTGGCGGTCAAGGCGGACGGCGTACATGCGGCACTGCCGTACTTTCAGCGTCGCGCGCGTGGCTTGCGACTCCTCACCCAGCCGGCCTTGACCCCCTACTTGGGTCCATGGATACTCGAAACAGGAGCGGAACGGAACGCCGAGTATTCCCGCCAGAACGAGCTGATGTCGGCGCTCATCGACGGCCTACCCCGTCGACTGAATTACGTTCAGAAGTGGTCGCCCACGATCACCAACTGGCTCCCCTTCTATTGGCGTGGCTTCGAGCAAACGACCCGCTACACCTACATGCTGGACGACCTGTCCGATGAGGAACGCCTGTGGCGAGGACTGACCGGAAGCACGCGAAGGGAAATCCGGAAGGCCGAATCAAGGCACCAGATGACAGCCTCGGCCGACGCCACCCTGGACGAGCTTCTTTCCCTCAACGTGATGACATTCGCCCGGCAGGGGCTTGACCAGCCTTACTCGACGGAGTACGTCGAGCGCCTCGACGCGGCTTGCCAAAAGCACGACTGCCGTCGGATCATCATCGCCCGAGACTCACAGGGCCGGCCACACGCGGGCGTGTACGTCGTGTGGGATCGCGACAGCGCCTACTACTTGATGGGCGCCGGGGATCCGGACCTGCGATCCAGCGGTGCGGCGAGTTTGTGCATGTGGGAGGCCATACGTTCGGCCTCGACAGTCTCGAAAAGCTTCAACTTCGAGGGTTCCATGATCGAACCGATCGAACGATTCTTTCGAGGTTTCGGGGCTCGCCAGACTCCCTATTTCCAGGTCTCTCGATTCTCCTCGAAGGCGATCAGGACGGCTGCCGTGCTGAGTGGACGCATGTAGTGGACGAGACATGAGCAAGGCAGCCACAGCCGTCACCGTCGACATCACTCCGACATCCCCCATGGAGCTGTTCGGCTA
>NZ_JBOHDT010000076.1:0-14471 GCF_050700635.1 Aeromicrobium sp. | reverse complement strand
GGGCCGCTGGTCGGCGAACCGCACTCACCGCCGCCACGAGAACGAGTGCGAGGCCGATGAGTCCCGACTGGGCCAGTAGCTCCACGAGCGAGTTGTGCGGGTAGACGAGACCCGCGAGCAGGCGTGGATCGACCGGCTCACCAGTCCCGATGAACGGGTTGGCCAGCCAGACATCAGCGGCGATTCTCCAGGTGTCAAGACGCACCGAGATGGAACCCAGCCGTTCCGGGCCTCCGAAAACGGGATTCGCCACCGAGATAGGTGCCAGGAGAGGGGTCGCGACAGCCAAGACCGCGATTCCGGTCAGGGGCAGCGCTGGTCGTCGAGAGTTGAGGACGATGAATACCAGACCGCCGGCGAGGAGCGAGAGCGCCGGACCACGCGATCCGGTGTAGATGACGACCGCCACCAGAGGAAGCGCGGCAAGCACGCGACCTCGCCACGTCGCGAACAGGAAGAGGCAGGCAATCGCCCCGAGCACTCCGACTCGGGCAATCCAGATGGGATTTTCGCCGAGGACGGACAGGCGCAGGCCAAGATCGAGCGTGGAGAACCAGATGCTTGCTGCGAGCAGCGAGTACCCAGCGAGCAGAAGGCCGACCATGACCCCCATGGCCGAGACACGCAGGCAGGCCGTCACCAGCACCGCCACTGCCGTGACGATGGCACCCTGCGGGATCTCAACCGCCGCTCTGAACGAGAGCCAGAAGACAATAGCCAACAGGAGCAGCCACCAGACGTGGTGCCGGGTGATCCGCACTTGGTTGCGGATGACCGCCCAGCTCGCGGCGGCGGCAATGAGAACGATGAATGGTTCGATCGACAAAGGCGCACCGAACTGTGTGATCCACGGGCGTAACCCGATGAACGAGATGGCAAGCCCGACGAGGATCCCTGCGAATGTCGACGGTGGGGACAGTCGCCCTGCCCGCGCCAGCTTGCTCGCAAAACCCAGGAGCGCAACCGCGCACGCGAAGATGAAGACCAGGACGACGGTCATCGTGCGCCCACGCTTTCAGAGAACTGATGAAGGAACTCGACCCGCGCCCGCTCCTTCGGGAGCAGCCCCACCGAATCTCGAAGCGCGTCCGTGCACGACGTACCCGCGACGCGCACGACGAACTCGCGAAACCGGTCGACGACCTCTGGTGTCACGGTGAAGCCGTATCCGAAGTTGTGGAGGCTCGGATCACTGTCATTCAAGTCAGGGTCGTCATGGGCGATCGCCACCGGAAGCCTGTGCCTGAGGTATTCCCGAACCTTGAGCGGCGAGGGCTCCCTGCGCCCGATCTGCTCGAGTGCGAGATTGCCGACGCCAACGTGCATCGAACTCAAGAGGTCGGTGTAGTCGGTGCCACTCGACTGGGGATGAACGGTCAGATGGGAGAAACCTGCCTGCGAACCAATGACATGGAACTCGAACTCTGGGATGGCGCGGGCAAGCTCTGCGAGCTTCGGAATCCCTTGCCAGGGTTCGTCAGCGCCTGCGACCAGAACCACGCGGGGCCGTTGGCCATGCTTGAGCGGCTCGGGCGAGGGCCCGTCCGGCAGATCGATTCCGTTCGGGATGCACACTGACGGCCGACCAAGACGAGCAAAGGTGCGACTGCTGGCCAATTCCGGATCAACGAAGACGAAGCCGGACGCACGCGCCAGGACCGCCCTGGTGAAGATGCGGCTCACCGCACGATACGAAACCGGCCGGTACTTCGACTCCACGATCGGATCAGCATGGACTTCCAGAACCAGCGGAGCACGCTTTGCAGCGAGCGCCAATGCCGGCCAAGGAAGGCTGAGCCGCGCATAGACCACGTCCGGTGCAACGTCATCGACCCATCGAGGTACGTGACGGGTGGCAAGGGAACTGGTCCGTGCTGTCAGAAGGTGCAACTGATGCGGCCTTGGCGGCCGCAACCCCGTCAAGCCGGTGTGTGGAGTCGCGCAGACCGCCACGTCGGCGCGAACGCCCAGCTCGGCCCAGAGGTGCAGCCTCTCCATCAGGCGATCCCACAGGCCGCTCCCCCGCGAAGGATCAAACGTGATCACGTATGCGAGCCTCAAGGAGTCACCAGACCTTGTCATTGCGGGTGAACTCCAGTGTCACTCATGGCCAACCATCTTGAGCTGACCTTCGATGAGATCCAGGTAGGCACGTGCGCGTTCCTCGGCCGACGGCATCGACGCCACCCGTCGGGTACCTCCTTCAACCCGAGGCAACCAGGAGGGCGGGCCCTGCCGAAATGCATGAGCGACCACCGATGCCGCAGAATCGGCGTCTTCGGGATCGAAGTAGAAGGGGATGTCGGCGCACAGAGTTCGAACGAAGTCGCGGTCGCTGGCAAACAACGGTATGCCGGCGGCCATCGCTTCAAGCGGCGTCGCGGAGAAACTCTCCAGAAGACTGGGGAATATCGCCGCATCGGCCATGCCGTACACGGAGCGTACAGCGCCGATGTCCACGGGCCCGATGTTGTGGCAGTAGCGGCGAGTCCGCTCGTCGAGACCGTTCCACTCGTCGTCTCGCAGTGTCGTGATCGTGCGGACCTCGATTCCGTGGGCTTCGCTCAGTCGCTCGCCCAGCAAGCCGAGGAACCCCAGGTTCTTGTGTGGGTAGGCCCGCGTGACGTAGCAGAAGGTCATGTCCACACCTGGCAGGGTGAGCCGATCACGCCGAGACATGGGGCCGTCGAGGATTGCTCGACTCACGCTGTTCGGAACCACGGCGATGCCCGCAGGATCGACGCCCAGTGCTCCCACCACCCGCGACTTCACGGCCTCGGTCTCGGTGACGAGGAGGTCGGCGGCCCGAAATGACCGCCGGGCCAACACGTTTCGCACCAGTTTTCGGGCGCGGCGCTTCATCGATTGCTGTGGCAGGCTTCCTGGACGCGCGTAGACGAGCGTGCCGTCGGCGAACCCCATGACCGTCCGCACCGCACGAGGTGGACGGTAGCGCGGCCCGAATATCGAGAAGGCCACGTCGAAGACCGCCGATGGGAACCTTTCGATCGTCGGCAGACTGACCGGCTCCACCAGGTTCGCCATCACCTCCGACGAAGGCCAGAGAATCGTTGCATCGAGCCACTCTGGACTCGACCCATCGCGCAGCATGCGATGGATCTCGTCGATGAAGGATGCCGCAACCTGGATGCCGCCGCCGATTCGCAGGTTTGACGCGTCGACGAGAACGCGCGTCTTCACGGACGAATTCCTGCCCAATCCTTGTGGCGATGCGCAGTGGACAGGATGAACTTCGCTACGCGGCGAGACGTGTCCTCGATCTCGTAGCCGGCAGGCGTCGGCACCGCTTCTTCCGCCATGGCTACGGCGACCGCAGTCGCCGCGTCCTCTGCGTTCAATCCAGTCATGATGATGGCACCGGCGTCCAACGCTTCCGGCCGCTCGATCGAGTCTCGGAGTGTCACGGCGGGGAACGCAAGGATGGATGACTCCTCCGAGATCGTCCCCGAGTCCGACAAGACACATGCCGCGTGCATCTGCAGGTTGTTGTAGTCGTGGAATCCGAACGGATCCAGCCAACGGATGTCGCCGGACACCTCCGATCCCAGTTCTTCGAGTCGCTTCCGAGTGCGCGGATGCGTTGAGACGATCACAGGGATCTGCCACTTGGCATGAACGGCGTCGAGACAGGCAAGAAGCTGTTCGAGGCGCTCCGGCGAGTCCACGTTCTCCTCGCGGTGGGCGCTGACGACGAAGTAGCCGCCCTCGTCCAGCGAAAGGGTTTCCAGGGCCGTAGAAGCGTCGATCTGGTCGCGGTAATGGGTGATGACCTCGCGCATGGGCGACCCGGTCAGCATGATGCGTCGAGGGTGAATCCCTTCGGCCAGCAGGTTGCGACGCGCGTGCTCGGTGTAGACGAGGTTGAAGTCGGCGACGTGGTCGACGAGGCGCCGGTTGGTCTCCTCGGGGACGTTCTCGTCGAAGCACCGGTTGCCGGCTTCCATGTGGTACACGGGGATGCGCATGCGCTTGGCCATGACCGCCGCGATGCAGCTGTTCGTGTCGCCGAGCACGAGCACCGCGTCGGGCTGTTCGTCCTGGAGCACTGCTTCGGACTTGATGAGCGTCTCCCCGAGTATGCGGCCGAGCGACGAGGTGTCGACGTCGAGAGCATGGTCTGGCTTGCGCAGGTCGAGGTCGTCGAAGAAGACCTGGTTGAGCGAGTGGTCGTAGTTCTGCCCGGTGTGCACGAGCACGTGGTCAACGGTCTCGTCGAGTCGCGTGATCGTGCGCGAGAGCCGGATGATCTCCGGGCGGGTGCCGACGATGGTCATGACCTTCATGTGGCCACCTCGGTCCCGTCGATCGCAACAGGTTCAGGATAGGTGTCGGGATGGTCTGGATCGAAGACCGAATCGGTCCAGAACAGGGTCAAAAGCTCCGAGTCACCGGTGTTGGTGATGTCGTGGGCCCACATGGTCGGCATGTCCACGGCGACCGGTACGTCCCCGGAGACGTCGAGGGTCCTGACGTCGTCGGTGAACAACCTGCGCAGACGAATGCGCGCCTGTCCGCCGATGACGACGAACCGCTCGACCTTCCTGAGATGGAAATGGTCGCCGCGAGTTGCGCCCGGCAGTGTCGTGGAGAAGAACGTCTGGCCACCCCCGCCGTGTGCCTTGACGGCCTCGACCAGAGCTCCTCGCGGGTCGGTTCGACGTTCCAGTCGGATGGTCGGGTGGCTCTCGACGGCGGCTGATCGATACGTGTTGAAGAGGTCGGCCTCGAACGCCGACTCGAGCGAGGGGAACGCCCCGCTTCGATACGTGGCATCGAAGGCACGGATCAGGTCGAGCACCTCGACGACACCGTGAGGCTCTCCACGGGGACGGTCGATGCGGGGCCCTCCCTCGAGGCCGTCGATCAGCAGCTGCGCCGCGTCCTGGGCGTGCAGGAGCTCGATCAGGTTGTCGCTGACCTGCGGTTCCCGTCCGGCGGCGACCTCGTGGCAGAACGTGGCGACGAAGGAGTTGTAGCCGGGGCGACCGTGCTCCCCGAACAGGTTGGGCAGCTCGACGTCGATGAACGGCCAGCCCTGCGCCTTGGCGGCGTCGCGCAGGAGGTGCGACGCCCCTGCATTGCCGTCGCCGTATGGTGTGCCGTCGCCGGCCCGGATGCTGTTGGCGAACACGACCCGCGGAGCGGACACCGACTCGCGAAGAGCCTTCACCACGGCGTCGGCGAGCGCGACGTTCCCGTCCGACAGCTCGTCGTCGCTGCCACGGTTCACCGCGGCCAGGTGGATCACCGCGTCGGCTCCCCGCACTGCGGCCGACAGGTCGTTGCCCCGCCCGACGGCAACGACTTCGTGGTCGTACATCGCCTTCAGCCGGCACCGCAGATGCCATCCCAGGAACCCATGGGCCCCGGTGACGACGACCTTCACGCCCGGGCCGCGATCAGGGCGCGAATCTCGGGAAGGTCGCTCAGGAGGCCTTTCACCTGGTCGATGTCGAGCTGCTCGGTGTTGTGGGAGTTGTAGTCGTCGGCCGCTGCCAGCTCGGCGCTGCCCTCGTCGAAGAACAGCTCGTACTCAAGCGACCGAGCATCCAGTGGCACACGGAAGTAGTCGCCCGTGTCGACTGATCGGGCCCTCTCCTCGCGGCCGAGCAGGGACTCGTAGAGCTTCTCGCCGTGGCGGGATCCGATGAGCTTGATCTCGGGATCGTCGTCGCCGAACAGAGCGGCCACGGCTCGGGCCAGCACCTCGACTGTGCAGGCGGGCGCCTTCCGGACGAAGAGGTCGCCGGACTCGGCGTGGTCGAAGGCGTAGTTGACGAGGGAGACCGACTCATCCAGCGACATCAGGAACCGGGTCATCTCCGGGTTGGTGATGGTCATGGGTCGGCCGTTGACCACCTGGTCGACGAACAACGGAATGACCGAGCCCCGGGAATACATGACGTTGCCGTAGCGGGTGATGCTGACGGTGGTGGCGGACGTGGGGTTGTTGCGGGCGAACGCCTGGGCGACCTTCTCCATCATCGCCTTCGACGTGCCCATCGCGTTGATCGGGTAGACCGCCTTGTCGGTGCTCAGGCACACGACCGACGGGACGCCGACCGAGGCGGCTGCATTGATCACATTGCTGCTGCCCATCACGTTGGTCTGCACGGCCTGGATCGGGAAGAACTCGCAGCTGGGAACCTGCTTGAGGGCGGCCGCATGGAAGACCCGGTGGACGCCAGTGGCGGCCTCCCGAACGCTGTCGATGTCGCGGACGTCGCCGAGGAGAAAGCGGAGGCGGGGGTCGCGGTACTCGCGACGCATGTCGTCCTGTTTGGTCTCGTCACGGCTGAGCACCCGAATCTCGTCGTCACCCGCGTCGAGGAGGTGACGGACGATCGTGCGGCCGAACGATCCGGTACCGCCGGTGACCAACGTCGTTCGGCTCACTGCACACCCTTTCCTGCACGGCTCCGACGCGAACCCGCCGCGACCCTCAGGATCGTGTCCAGTCGGTCGCCACCGATGGCCTCGCTCATGTTGCGTCGATAGTAGGCGCGCCCCGCCTGTCCGCGGGCGATCAACGCATCACGACTCTCGTGGCGCGCGATGCGGAATGCCTCCGCCAGCGCGGTCCGATTACCGGCCGGGACGGACCAGCCGGCGCCGGACTCCTCGATCACCGTGGCCGCATCGCCGGCGCCTATCGCGATGGCTGCCGTTCCGGATGCCAGGATCGCCTGGACTTTGCTCGGCATGGTCACGCGGAACAGTGGGTCGTCGGCAAGGCAGACCAGCTGGACGTCGGAAGCGGACCGGACGAGCCCCATCTTCTCGCGAGGGAGTGGTCCGGTGAGCGTGACGTTCTCGCAGCCCAGCGACCGGACGAGCTCGCGCAGGTCCGCCGCCGCCAACCCGTCTCCGGCGAGGAGCACCTGGACGTCCTTCAGCTCGCGGATCTCGTCCGCGGCCTCGATCACGACGTCGAGACCCTGCGCCGGCCCGAGGTTGCCGGCATAGGTGATGACGAAGGCGTCGGGCGGGAGTCCGAGCTCGAGGCGAGCCGCTCGGGGATCGAGCTGGTCGTCCTGCGGCTCGTCGGTCCAGTTGTAGACGAGCGAGATCTTGTCGCGGGAGACGCCGCGGGACGCCAGCAGGTCGATGGCGCCCGGTGAGATGACCGCGATGTGCGCCGCCGACCGGTACGCCCACGAACAGAACCAGGACAACCCGGAACGCGCGATCGGCCGCGCCGCCCCGCGAGCGAGAAAGCCGGTGGCGAACACCGAGTCGGGCCAGATGTCCTGCACCAGGAGCACGTAAGGGGTCCGGGCGATGCGCCTCCAGATCATCGCGGGGAGGGCCGCCGAGGCCGGAGAGCTGTAGATCAGTGCGACGTCCGCCCGCCGCAGGGTCCTGAAGCCGAAGACGGTCGCGGAGAAGGCCCAGCTGAGGTAGTTCGTCATGCGTCTGCGCGCCGAGGAGTCATGGCCGGGGACCAGCGGCACGCGGCGCACCGAGATCCCGTCGCGGACCTCGTGGCTCCACTGCAGGGCCCGGTACCCGGGCAGCACCGCGCCGGATGGGTAGTTCGGCGCGCCCGTCAGCACCTCGACGTCGTGCCCGCGTCGCCGGAGGGCCTTCGCAATGCCCACCGGCACCGACACGGGTTCGGGGTGAAACCACTGGGTCAGGTAAGCCGTCGAGATGTCGCGGCCCGACTCAGTCTCGATCATCGATCAGTGGTGCCCGTGAATCGCGTCATCGTCACATGACCATCGTGACTGATGCCGGACCGACGGAGGACGGTGACGATCGTCCTCGCCAGGATGGTGAGGTCGAGCCAGAGACTGCGCCGGTCGACGTAATCCACGTCAAGCGCGAGCTTCTCGGCCCAGCTCAGCTCATTGCGGCCGGACACCTGGGCCAGCCCGGTGATACCCGGCCGCACCTCGTGTCGTCTCGCCTGCAGGGGGGAGTAGTGATCGAGGTACTCGATCAGGAGCGGGCGCGGCCCCACGAGACTCATGTCGCCACGCACGACGTGGAGGAGGGTCGGGAGCTCGTCGAGGCTGAGGGAGCGAAGCTTCTGGCCGAGCGGGGTGACACGGTCCTCGTCCGGCGCGGGCGTCTCGCCCGGCCGCGGGTCGAGCATCGTGCGGAACTTCGTGATCGTGAACGTCTTCCCGTCCAGGCCGGGCCGATCCTGCCGGAACAGGACCGGTGAACCGAGCCGGATCCGGATCAAGGCCGCGACGACCGCCTGGACCGGCAGCGTCACGGCCAGGAGCACAGACGCCAGGACGACGTCGAGGGTTCGCTTGACCGCGTCGTATCGGCGAGGTCGCGTCATGTCCGGACGCCGAGGAAGGCCGTGATCGCCGTGGCCACACGGTCGACCTCGTCGTCGGTCAGGGACGAGCCGCTGGGCAGAGCGAGTCCCTGCGCGAACAGCGACTCCGACGCACCCGTGATGTAGCTCGGGCGGTCCGAGTACACCGGCTGGAGATGCATCGGCTTCCACAGCGGTCGGGCCTCGATATCGGCGCCCTCGAGCGCGGTGCGCAGCTCGTCCGGGCCCCAGCCGGTCACCGTGTCGTCGACGAGAACGGCGGTCAGCCAGCAGTTGTCCTCGGCGTCGCCATCGCGGCCAAAGACGGTGACGCCCGGCGTCGACGAGAAGAGCTCGGTGTACCACTGCCGGTGGGCGCGGCGCCGGGCGATCATCTGGTCGAGGCGTGAGAGCTGGGCCAGCCCGAGGGCGGCCAGCACGTTGGACATCCGGTAGTTGTAGCCGACCTCCTTGTGCTCGTAGTGAGGTGCCGGCTCGCGTGCCTGGGTGGACAGGAACCGGACGTGGTCGGCCAGGGCCTCGTCGTCCGTCAGCAGCATCCCGCCCGACGAGGTCGTCGTGACCTTGTTGCCGTTGAACGACAGGATCGCCGCGTCACCGAAGGCGCCTGCCTGAGTGCCATCGCGGTGTGCGCCGAGTGACTCGGCCGCGTCGGATAGCACCTTCACCCCGTGGCGCTTCGCAACCTCGGCGATCCCGGCGTAGTCGGCGCACTTGCCCAGAAAGTCGATGGGCAGGATCGCCGGCACGCTTTTACCCTCGGACCTGAGCTCGGTGATCGCGCGGTCGAGCAGGGCAACGTCGATGTTGCCAGTCTCAGAATCGCAGTCGACGAAGACCGGGGTCGCGCCGGTGTAGGCGATCGCGTTGGCCGTTGCCACGAACGTGAGCGTGGACGTGGGGATGAAGTCATCCGGACCAATGCCCCACGACACGAGGGCAAGATGGAGGGCAGCGGTGCCTGACGACAGTGCCACAGCGTTCCGGGCGCCAACACTGTCTGCCACTTCTCTCTCGAATGCATCCACATGCGGACCCAGCGGCGCCACCCAGCCGGATCGGATGGCGTCGAGGACGTTTTCCTCCTCGAGCTCAGTGACATCAGGCGCAGAGAGGTGGATCCGAGTCAAACGGACGCCCCTTCCCCGGCGGCAGAGTCGAGGACGACGAGAACCGGGACACGCAGTGCGCGGATGAGGCGGATCACGGTCCAGCGCATTCGTCGACCCTTCGGATCGTCGGTCTGAGGCAAGAGTCAGGGCCCGTCCAATGTAGCGAAATGTCCACACCTTCATGTGGACATCAACGTCAACCATCACGTGGAATTGAAGGCAGCACAGACACGAGTTGCGCCGCAATGCCCCAGATGAACCAGTGCAACGCGGACGCGTCCGGCCGGGAGCCCTCCCCCGAAAGCGATGAGCGCTCGATCGATTGACCGAGATTCACCCAAGACTCGTGAAAGAATCACCGACAGCCCTCCGTGCGGATGGGGCGATCGCCCAAACTCGAGGGATACACATGGAGTTGAAGGATTACTTGCGCATCGCCCGCCGGCGATGGATGACCATCGTCATCGTGACCCTGCTGGCCGTCGGCGCTACTGCGCTGTTCACGCTCCAGGCCACTCCGCAGTACGCATCGACTGCGAGACTCTTCATTTCAACGCCGGAGTCAAGTAGCGACGAGGGGTACTCCGGAGGCCTTTTCTCACAGGGGCGGGTCACGTCGTATGCGGACCTGCTGACCGGCGAGGAGATCTCGCGGCGGGTGGTCGACCGGCTGAATCTCGATGAGTCTCCGCGCGACCTCGCGAAGCAGATCAAGGCCGAAGCCAGGCCGGAAACCGTCGTGTTGTCGATCACGGTCACCGACTCCGGACCCGAGCGGGCGCAGCTGCTGACCCAGACCGTCTCTGAGGAGTTCGTTCGATACGTCAAAGAGCTCGAAACACCCGATGGCGAGACCACGGCGCCGGTGAAAGCGTCCATCGTCGACCGTGCCACTGCACCAGATGCGCCCGTATCGCCGAGACCGGTTCGGAACCTTGCTCTCGCTACGGCCCTCGGCATCCTCCTGGGGATCGGCGTCGCCGTTCTGAGGGAAACGTTTGACACCTCCGTCTCCACGCCGGACGAGCTCGAGGAGGCCACGAAGGGCGCGCCGCTCCTCGGTTCCATCAACTTCGACAAGGACGCGCCCACGCGGCCGCTGATCAGTGCGCTCAACAGTCACGACCCCCGGGTCGAGGCGTTCCGAGTGCTGCGAACGAACCTGCAATTCGTGAACGTCGACAGCGAGAGCAAGGTCTACGTCGTCACGAGCTCCGTTCCCGAGGAGGGCAAGTCGACCACCGTGTGCAACCTCGCGCTGACCCTCGCGGCCGGCGGCGAGAAGGTCGTCATACTCGAGGCGGACCTCCGACAGCCGAAGGTCGCGGAGTACCTCCACCTGGAGGGGACGGTCGGCGTGACCACCGTGCTGACCGGCCGCGTCACCGACGACGAGGCGTTGCAGGCGACGACCTGGGGACTCCAGGTCATCGCGGCGGGATCAATTCCGCCGAACCCGGCCGAGCTCCTGCAGTCAAAGGCCATGAAGGTCCTCATCAACAACCTGCGTGAGCGTTTCGACGTCGTCCTCATCGACGCTCCACCGCTGCTTCCGGTCACCGACGCCGCACTCCTGGCGTCGGCGTCCGACGGCGCCATCCTCGTCGTTCGGCACGGCAAGACCACCCGCGACCAGGTCAACGTGGCCGTCGGCCGACTCGACTCGGTCGGCGCGCACCTGATCGGCACCGTTTCCAACATGACACCGGTTCGTCGCGGCTCCTACGGCTACGGGTACTCCTACGGCTACGCACCCGAGCCCGGCCACTCGAAGAAGGAACCTGCGAAGGACCGCCTGAAGAAGAAGGCCGAATCAGTGGTGGCCCAGACCAGGAAGGAGCACAAGGAACACAAGACCAAGGAGCCCAAGGAGCCGACGATCCTGGAGGCAGTCGGCGAACCCTGGCCGCGGCCCGAGGCGCCGCCCATGGCCGGGCCCAGTACGAGGCAGCCCGACGAGCCGACGTCTCACAACCGAGGCGGATGACGGCGGCTACGACGCCTTGGTCCAGTTGCGACCGCTGTCTTCGCTGACATAGACGTCGTCGCCGGCAATGGCCGCCACGAGATCGCCACGAGCAGCCATGGCGCGGGCCGGCGCCGCGTCGAGGCACCCGGTTGCCGTCCACGTGCGCCCCGAGTCCTCGGACGAGTACGAACCGGTCGCGCATCCGCCGTCCGGAGCCAGCGCATAGCCCTTTCGCTCTCGGGCGAATGCTGCCGCCCGGATGTCGTCGAGGAAGCCGAACCGTGCCCAGTTTCGTCCGGTGTCGTTCGTGCCGAGCAGTACCCCCGAAGCGCAGAAGACGCGGGCCACCCGGTCGGTGACCGCGGAAAGCACCAGGTTGTCGGTGCACCCGGGGTTCAATCTGCCTCGCGGCGAGGTCACCCGTTTCGTCCGCGGATCCAGGAACCACTCGTCGGCGTCCTCCTCGGCCACCCAGAAGTCACCGCCGTCGGTGGAGACGTATCGCACCGGTTCGCAGTCGTCGCTCGCCGCGACGACGTCCAGGTCGTCGGCATTTCTCGCTGTCAGCGAGAGGACGGATCGAACGTCCTCGGGCAGTCGCACGTCGTCGAAGCTGCCGCCGGTGTCGGACGAGACGCTGATCCCGGGGCCTGCTTCCCCACCGTCGCACGATCCGCCGAAGATCCGCAGGATCGAGCCGTCACCGGCGATCACCAAGCCCTGCGGACCGCCAGGCTCGACTTCCGGTTCCTCGGTCACCGTGGGAGTGGATGTCGTCGGTGTCGAGATGACCTCGCCGGCCGTGACTTCGGACTCAGCCATCTTCTGGGTCACGAGGAACAACAACCCGGCGTTGATCACGGCCAGCACCACGACGATGGCGATCTTGAGCCGCTGAGGCAGCACGCCTGCACCTCCTGAGCGGATTCAAGGCTGGCCCAGTGTAGCCACGGATAGGTTGGCCGCATGCGTGTTCTCCTCGCGGGTGGGGCCGGATACATCGGGTCCCACACCGCGGTTCAGCTCATCGGCGCCGGACACGATGTTGAGATCGTCGACAACTTCTCCAACAGCAAGCCTGAGGCAGTCCGGCAGATCCAGACGATCACCGGCGCAGAGGTCGCGGTGTACGAGATCGACATCAGAGACCGTGTCGCCGTCAGCAACCTCATCGCCGGCCGCGACTATGCGGCGGTCGTCCATTTCGCGGCGATCAAAGCGGTCGGCGAAAGCTTGGCGAAGCCTCTCGAGTACTACGACCACAACATGAGCGTCACGTTCTCACTCCTGTCCGCGATGCAAGAGCACGGTCTTCACACCCTGGTCTTCTCCTCGTCCGCGACGGTCTACGGCGATCTGGTCATCCCCCCTTTTCACGAGGATCAGCGGCCGCTGGAGTCCGCCAGCCCCTACGGCCAGACGAAGATCATGACCGAGCGTCTGCTCTCGGACCTAGCTGCGGCGGATCCACCATGGCGAATCGCCGTGCTCAGGTACTTCAATCCAGTGGGCGCTCACCCGTCGGGTCTCATCGGCGAAGACCCGAAAGGCACTCCCGACAACCTCGTCCCTTTCATCGCTCAAGTGGCTGTCGGACGACGCGACAAGCTGATGATCTTCGGTGACGACTATGAAACGAAAGACGGCACCGGAGAACGCGACTACATCCACGTCGACGACATAGCGGCCGGTCATCTCGCCGCTCTCGAGGCCATCGTCGATGGCGATCCCCACGTACGTACGTGGAATCTCGGCGGAGGGGCCGGAACATCCGTGTTCGAGATGCTGCATGCATTCGAGCGCGCGTGCGGCCGTGAAATCCCGTTCGAGATCGTGGAGCGCCGTTCCGGAGACGTGGCCGCCGCCTGGGCCGACCCATCCCGGGCAAGAGCCGAGCTCGGCTGGGAGGTGCAGCGCTCACTGGACGAGATGTGTGCGGACGCCTGGCGGTGGCAGAGCCAGAACCCGGATGGCTATTCCGCGACGTGATCAGACCTGGGTCCCTTCGCGATGCAGGTCGCTGTGCTCCTCGTAGATACGGGCGTTCCTGTACAGGTTCTCGATCTCGGCGTCGCTGAGCTCTCGGCGCACCTTGCCCGGCACGCCGGCGACGAGCGAGCGCGGCGGCACCTCCATGCCCGCGGTGACCAGCGCACCGGCGGCGACCATCGACTCCTCACCGAGGACCGCTCCGTTCATGACGATCGCGCCCATGCCGACGAGCACGTGGTCGCCAATCGTCGCGCCGTGAACGACGGCACCGTGACCGATCGAGACCCCCTCGCCGAGGCTGACCGGATAGCCGACGTCGACGTGGAAGGAGCAGTTGTCCTGCACGTTCGAGCGTGCGCCGATCGTGATCGGCTCGTTGTCGGCGCGCAGCACCGTGCCGTACCAGATGCTGGCGCCTGCCTCGATCGTCACCGATCCGACGACGGTGGCGGTGGGTGCGACCCACGCCTCCTTGTGAACCTGAGGGGTCAGACCGTTGATCGAGATCTCCATGCGGTCACGGTATCCGTCAGGTGAGCCAGCGGGTGAGCGGGTTGATGGCGAAGTAGACGACGAACAACGCGGCCACGACCCACAGCAGAGCGTGCACTTCTGATGCCTTGGCCATCACCGACTTGAGCACCACGTAGGCGATGAACCCGGCCCCGATACCGGCGGTGATCGAGTACGTGAACGGCATCAGCACGATCGTGAGGAAGGCCGGAATCGCGATCGAGTGGTCGGACCAGTTGATCCCCGTCACCTGGCTGAGCATCAAGAACCCGACCAGGACCAGCGCGGGGGTGGCGGCCTCGTTGGGGATGACCGCGACCAGCGGTGACAGCACGGTCGCGAGCAGGAACAGCACGCCCGTCACCACACTGGCCAGGCCGGTCCTGGCACCCTCACCCACCCCGGAGGCGGACTCGATGTAGGAGGTGTTGCTGGAGACGGAAGCAGCGCCACCGGCCGCCGCGGCGAATCGAGTCCACCACCAGGATCTTCTGCGCGTCGGGCGGGGTGTTCTCCTCGTCGTTCAGCCCCGCCTCCGCGCCGATCGCGGTCATCGTGCCCATGG
>NZ_JBOHDT010000075.1:0-50999 GCF_050700635.1 Aeromicrobium sp. | reverse complement strand
TAGTGGTCCTCGGAACCCATCCGGAAGGTGCCGCCCGGGATCCAGGACATGCCCGCATGCGGTGCAGTGCGCTCGGTTCCGGCGGGTGACGTTTCGGGACCATCGATCGGCGTCGTGCCAGCAGCGGGCACAACCATGACTACTCCACCGGCGGGCGACTCTCCGATGGTGTGCCGCCAGGGAAACGCCCGCATCATCCCATTCGGGTGAGTCCGCCGCCGCGCTGATCGCTAGCGGAGGTGGATCGAGGTCGGCCCGAGCGGGCGCGAACACACTCACCCCCATGGGGTGAGGTGCCGCTGCGTGACGACGGTGAGGCTGGGCGCAGGCCATTCCTTGTCACTGGGCCGCGACATTCCTGGCGGGTTCCATGGGCGGCCGTGACCGCATCGAAAGGGCACCCAAGATGGAGCAGCGAGGCGCGACAAGCGATCAGAGTGCTGGTGAGCCGACGGAGCGTGAGCTCATGCTGCTCGTGGACATGGCATTCGGTGTGGCTGCTCTGGCCGTGACCGCCGCCGGCACCGCGAGCCGACCCCTTCGTGCATTCGCCGCACCGGTGGCGCGTGTCGTCCTTCAACCACCGCTCCTTCCTGCTCGACTGCACCCGGCGGTCAGGTTGAATGGGCTCGCCTGGCGCGGCGCTGCGTACCGCCGTACGAGCGTGCACGACCTGGCAGACCTGATCGACTCGATCGTGTCGACACTCGCGGTCGAGCTGGAGGGCCGCCTCGACCTCACCGAGTTGATCCAGCGCCACGTCGATCTGGAGGCCGTCATCGCCCAGGTGGATCTGGCCGGCCTGGCTCAGCAGGTGATCGCCGAGATCGACCTGCCTGAGATCATCCGTGAGTCGACTGGTGCGATGGCCTCGGACACGTTGCTCGGCGTACGGATGCGGAGCATCTCCGGGGACGACGCAATCGGACGAGCCGCGGATCGAATCCGGCTGCGACGTGCCCGTCGACCAGCGGCGCCGTCCCCGAGTGAGACAGGGGCGCCGCCAGACGGGCGGCAGGAGAATGAAGCCTCGTCGAATGTCGACGCACCGTTGCGGACGCCGTGATGGTTGAGAGCATCTCAGTTGTTCCGCGCGAGGCCCGTCCGTATCAGGGGGGCCGGGCGGGGCTGGTGACGCGCCTCATCGCCAACACCATCGATGCGTTGAGTGTGAGCGGCGGGCTCCTGGCCGCTTACGTGGGTTTCAACGCATTGTTGTTCATGGTCAACCCCCGCGGGTTCGAGTTCACGCGTGTCTCGGCATTCCTCAGCCTGGGAACTTTCTTGGGCGTTCTCGTCGTCTACCTGACGGCGGCGTGGTGGTCCACCGGGCGGACGTACGGCAACCACGTGATGGGCCTGCGTGTTGTCGGCCGACATGGCGGCTCAGTGGGCCCACTGACGGCTCTTGTCCGCGCGATCTTCTGCGTCGGGTTCCCGATCGGACTGCTGGGGTGTGCAGGGAGTACCCGGAGATCCCTGCAGGACGCCGTGCTCCGTACGTCGGTCGTCTACGACTGGCGTCCCCGACGCGAAACTGGACCCCTCGCCATCACGTAGCGACGGATCATCGCGACGTCACGGACAGTCTTCGACGTATTCAGCGCATCTCGTCGCTCGGCGACCAGAGCTCAGGCCGAATTGGCGGTCTGGATCGGGCGAACCACGAATTCGAGCACGGTTGCCGCCACCGACACCACCAACGCGCCCAGTATGGCGCTGCCAGGGCCGTCGATGCTCAGGTTCGCGCTCACGCCCGCCGTCGCGGCCAACAGGATCGCGTTGACCAGTAGTGCGGGGACACCCAGGCGGATCCAGGAATGTGAGCCCGCGAGCCAGTACACCAACGGACCCAGCACCGCGTTGACCAACCCGCCGAGCAGGGAGATCGCGAGGTAGGTCCCGAGACCGCCGCTGACGTTTATACCCGGGACGATGGCGGTGGCAACCCAGACCGCCGCCGTCATGATCAGCCAGTTGATCAGGACGCGGATCAGCGCCAGCAGGTCAGCACTGGTGAGCCCCCGGTGATCGGCTGCCGCGATGACAGGAGCCTCCGCACGAGGGTCGACGAGCCCGAACCGGATCTTCAGGGGCACGAGCCACGGCGCGTCCGAGGCGTCGAACTCGGCTCCGATGGAGGTGCTGGCGACCAGGACGAAGGCAGCGGCCAACAGCCATCCGATGATCGTGATCGTGATGCCGAACAGACCGAAGTCGTTGGTGGCCCGGGTCATCACCCCTGGCATGTAGATCGGCGTCCCGATCGCGAAGACGGTCATCCCAACTGCGGACGTCCCGCCGGCGACCAGCAGACGGCGCCAATGCACCTGCCGGTTGAGAAGCAGGTAGGGGATCGACGTCCAGAGCACCAAGCCGGTCGCCGCCGACATGAGTACGGCCCAGAGCCACTCCAGCGGGAAGTGGCTGGTGAAGCTGCGAATCCCGTAGGCGACCAACACTTCCAGGACCAGAGCCGCCAAGCCTAGCGTGGCGAAGAGGATGCTGCGGGCACCGGCCTTCTCCTGGTCCCACGCCGCGCTGTACATCCTCTGGAGGCGCCGCGTGAACGCAACGCCTGAGTACAACAGCAACAGAGCGCTGAAGACCGTCACATCGCTGGACACGCCAGCAGGCGTGGTGAACAGCTGCTCCACGGCCTCGGCCGAGGCACCCGTCAGAGCGAACTGGTTGATGATCCCCTGGCTGATCACATCCTCCTGCCCGGCCGGAGCGGCGCTGGCGACGACGATGAACAGCGGGATCATGGCGGTGAACGCCTGGGCGGACAAGACGATGCAGCGGTCGAAGCCTTCCATCATGATGAAGCGCAGGATGCTTCTTCCGACGAAGGAGTCCTGCACCCGTAGGGAAAGGGCGGCGAGGTCGTCGGAGCGCTCGTCAGGGAACCACCTCATGGGCGGCACCACAGGAAGCCGGCTCCGGTCAACACGCGCGCCGTACCGACCACCCTCCACGCCATCATCCACACCACCTTCGCCCTGAGCGGCTCGACGCTGCTGCGATGCTGCGATGCTCCGACGCAGGTACCTGCGTGTCGTCATCCCTCACGGGTGAGGCGCCGGCGGGTCTCCTGGGGCCATCCAAATCGCAAGGATGACCACGACATCTCGAACCATGCCGGTCGCGTCCTCATCCGCCACGGGTGATGTCACGCCCCGAACATGCTGCATAGTCTCCGATCGAGGCGGGTTGTGGTGACGGCCGTCTGAGACTACGAGGAGGATGCATGATCGACGACGACTTGGACCAGATGGGTCCGATCGACTACATCGTGGTCGAGTTCCCCGGCAACAAGATGACGGGAGAGGGCTTTCCTATTCTCCTCGACCTCGTCGACAAGGGGATCATCCGTATCCTCGACCTGGTGTTCGTCACGAAGGACCTCGACGGGTCGGTCCGAAGCGTGACGATCTCCGACCTCGACGGAGATGGCAAACTCGACCTCGCCGTGTTCGAAGGTGCTTCGTCCGGGTTGCTCGGCGAGGAAGACGTCGAAGATGCGGGTACGGTTCTCGAGGCCGGCAGCTCAGCGGGCATCCTCGTCTTCGAGAACGTGTGGGCCGGTCCCTTCGCCAGCGCGCTGAGACGCGGTGGTGGGCGTCTGGTCGCCAGTGGTCGCATCCCAGTCCAGGCGTTGCTCGCGTCCGTGGAGGCAGCCGAGTCCGCCGACACCGCAGTCTGAGCACAGGAGAGAGAGGCATAATCATGGGACTTCTTCGTGGAGTGGCCCGTACCGCCGTAGTTGCCGGTACGGCTACCGCGGTGTCCAACCGGGTCTCGCGACGCCAGGCCGGCCGGTGGGCCGCTCAAGAGCAGCAGTACGCTCCAGAGCCCCAGTACGTTCCGCCTCCGCCGCCAGCAGCCGCTGCGCCGGACAACGACATGGAGAGCAAGCTGGCTCAGCTCAAGGAGCTCGGCGACCTCAAGGAAGCCGGTGTGCTCAACGAGGCCGAGTTCGAGCAGCAGAAGAACCGCATCCTCAACGGCTGAGCGACAACCCGGAGCGGGAGGATATCGATGAACATCCTCCTGGGCATCATCGTGACCCTCGTCATCACCGCGGTCACGGTCGCGTCGATGCTCGCAGTCCGTCGGCGCGCCCCCGAGGGGAGCTACTTCGCCGACGGTGACCGCGCCTCGGGCGTCTTCGGGGTCCTCGCCACGGGCTTCTCGGTGCTGCTCGGCTTCATCATCTTCCTGGCGTTCTCGTCCTACGACGAGTCGCGAACAGGCGCCGAGTCGGAGGCGACCATCGTGGCGCAGCAGGTCCAGACGGCACAATTCCTTCCCGACGCGAGTGCGGAGCTCACCGGTGAGCTGACGTGTTACGTCCGGTCGGTGGTCGGGCCCGAGTGGGACGCTCTTCGGGAGGGAACACTGGGTGACCAGATCAACCCCTGGGGGGCGGAGATGTTCCGCACGATCTCGGCGGTCGACCCCGCCTCGGCGACCGAGCAGTCCGCCTACGACCGGTGGATGAGCCAGACCGCCGATCGCGAGCAGGCGCGGATCTCCCGCATCCACGGGGCCGAAGGCATCATCCCCGTCCCCCTGTGGGTGGCTCTCGTCTTGATTTCCGGGGTCGTCTTCGCCTACCTGTTGTTCTTCGCCGACCCGGCCGAGGGCAGGGTGACGCAGGGCATGCTCATGGGCAGCGTCACGGTGGTGATCTCGCTCCTCCTGCTGCTCCTGATGTTCTTCGACCACCCACACGGCGACGGCGTGGGCCGGTTGCATCCGACGGCGATGGAGCGAACCCAGCGTCTCATCGACACCCAGCTCGAGGCCATCGACCTGGACGTCACTCCTCCTTGCGACGAGCATGGCAAGCCGAGCTGAAGCGCCGGACGACCGGCGCGGCTGGCAGGAGCTGCTCGTCACGGTCCTGCTCGTGGTCGCGGCCCTGGCCACGTCGTGGAGCAGCTACCAGGCCACCCGTTGGAACGGCGAACAGGCCGCCGCCGCGGGTCGCACCAACGCTGTGAGGATCGAGGCGGCCCGGGCTGACGGGCTGGCGCGGGCGCAGACCCAGGTCGATGTCGCCACGTTCATTGCCTGGGCCGACGCGGACCAGCGGGGGGAGACGAAGGTCGCCGCCTTCTACGTGGACCGGTTCCGCCCCGAGTTCCGGTCGGCTCACGAAGCGTGGATCGCTCTCGACCCGCTCACGAACGCCGATGCTCCGTCGACCCCGTTCGCCATGGACGAATACCAGGTGGCGTCCAAGGACGAGGCCGAGCGGCTCGACGCAGCGGCCGAGAAGTCAGCCGCCGAGGTGCGCCTGAACATCCAGCGCTCCAGCAACTACGTGCTCACTGTCGTGCTGTATGCCGTCGTGCTGTTCTTCGCAGGCATGAGCACCCGACTCCGGGACCGGCGGTCACGTTGGGTGATGACGATCGCCGGGTGCGTCGTGCTCCTCGGTGCGCTGGCGTGGCTTTCGACCTTCCCCGTGAGCGTGGCGGTCTGAGGCATGGACATCCGAGGCGTGCCATGTCGAGCGGAGCATTCGTCTGGGGAGCCCTGGCGGCATCCTCGCTGGTCATCGGCGCGCTGATCGCGCTTCGCTTCCACATCGGGCTGCGTGCCATCGGGTTGATCATGGGATTCGGTGACGGCCTGCTGGTCAACGCCGTGTCGTTCGACCTGATCGAAGAGGCTGCCGAACAGGCGTCCGGCACCGGCTCGGTCGTCATGGGAGTCTTCGCCGGCTGCCTGGTCTTCTTCGGCGGAGACAAGCTGATCGACCGGTTCGGTGGCGGTGCGCGCAAGAACGCGACCGGGGATCAGGGCAGCGGCTCCTCGCTCGACGATCGTGCTCGGCACGGTGCTCGACGGGATCCCGGAGGCGACGGTGATCGGCCTGACCATCTACGAGGGCGGGGAGGTCGGTGCCGCCTACCTGGCCGCGGTCTTCATATCCAACCTGCCGGAGTCCGTCTCTGCCACGACGGGCCTCGCGAAGGGCGGCTGGTCAAGCGCCCGGATCCTGTGGATGTGGATCGCGATCGTGGTGATCTGCGGACTGTCCTCCCTGAGCGGGTACGCACTCTTCCAGGACTCCTCGCCTGACACCGTCGCCTTCGTGCTTGCCTTCGCCGCAGGTGCGATCCTCACCATGCTCGCCAACACGATGATGCCGGAGGCGTTCGAGCACGGTGGCAAGCTGGTCGGGGTCGTCACGACCCTCGGCTTCGCCGTTGCCTTGACCATCCACACGCTCGGCTGAGGCCGGAACCAGCCGCGGACAGACAGATTCGCTGCAGCAGCCTCCGCTGGTGCAAGCGGCCTCCTGGGGTTGTCCACCGGACTCTTCGTGACCGCGGCGGCCGAGGTCATACATACGAGGCCGCTACGGCGATCACCCGCAAGCACTACGGACGAATCTCTCCGGTCAGCAGTGACGGTGGCGCAGCTCGTAGTGGCGCGAGTGCTCGTCGAACCTCTTGAGCAAGGCACGTGCCTGGGGAGGCACCACTGAACCTCGCGGGTCGCCGCCGGTGAACCGCCCCACGGCGGCGAGGTCGGTGAACCTCATGGCAGTCAGAAATTCCTGCTCGGTCGTCTCCTCTTCAGGCAGCCGACGCCACACCTCGAATCGCTCGAGGCCGGCAACCTGGCGAGAGACGATGCCCGGCGCGACGTCACTGTTCAGGACTCGGTCGTAGTCAGGGCCCATCGCTGGCTCCGTGAAACCACTCCACAGCCGAAGAATCATCGTCCACCCGTTCACATCGACAACATTGTGACGACAGATTATGACAACCAATTCGGGTTAAACGATCACACCGGCAGCGCGGCCCCGTTGACGAGCTTCGCCTCGGGCGAGGCGAGGAAGATGTAGGTCTGTGCGACGTCGGGGACCTTCGGCCAGCGGTCGTGGTCGGAGTCCGGCATCGAGGCGCGGTTGGCCGGGGTGTCGATGATCGAGGGCACGACGCTGTTGACGGTGATCCCGGTGCCGGCGACCTCCTCGGCAGCCATGCGCGCCAGGTGCAGTACACCGAGCTTGCTGACCGAGTAGGCGAAGCCGTTGCCCTTGGTGACGGTCGCGGCCTTGCTGGCCGTGAGGACGATCCGGCCCTCGCCGACCGGTTGCATCATGCGAAGCGCGTGCTTGGTGACCAGGGCCGCGGTTGTCAGGTTCAGGGTCAGCTGCCGTCCGAGCTCGTCGGGATCCAGCTGCGCGAGCGGGGAGTGCGGCGCGAATCCGCCGACGGTGTTCACGACCGCCCATGGCGCGCCGATCGCGTCGAGCAGCGAAGTGACCTCGGCATCGTCGGTGAGATCGACGATCTCGTAGCGGGCGCCGTCGACGACGGCCCCGTCGTCGGGGGCGGCCCGATCGATCCCGACCACGTCGGCACCGGCGTCGGTGAACGCTGCCGCCAGACCGGCACCGAGGGCACCGCTGGCCCCGGTCACCACGACTGTTCGTCCTGTGAATTCACTCATCCCGCCCACCGTAGCGGTGGGTTCCGCTGAGAGTGAACGACGGATACTTCTGCACCCCAAGAGGGTTGAATGAGTCATGGGCACGGATGAGGAGCCCGGCGACGAGCTCGCCGTCGACGAGTTGGCCATGGATGCCTACTCGAGCATCGTGACGCGCGTGGCCGCGGCCTTGGCGCCCAGCGTCGCCAGCCTCTCGGTGCGAACGCGCCACTTCCAGGGTGTGGGAAGCGCCAGTGTCCTGTCCGATGACGGACTCCTGCTGACGAGCGCCCACGTCGTCCACGACGCCCGCCGCGCCGTCGCCGAGTTCGCTGATGGCAGCGAGACGACGGTTGACGTCGTGGGCAGGGATCCCCTCTCCGACCTGGCGGTGCTCCGTGCGCGTGATGACGTCCCGCCCGCCGTTCCCCTCGGCGACGCGAGTCGCCTCCAGGTCGGCCAGATCGTGATCGCGCTCGGTAACCCGAACGGTCTGGCCGGGAGCGTCACCGCCGGCATCGTGTCCGCCCTCGGGCGGTCTCTGCCGACGAAGGCGGGACGGGTGGTCGACGAGGTGATCCAGACCGACGCCGCCCTGAATCCCGGCAACAGCGGAGGCGCGCTCGCCGACAGCCGAGGTCGGCTCGTCGGCGTGAACACCGCCGTTGCCGGTATCGGCCTGGGTCTGGCGGTTCCGATCAACGAGACGACCCGGAGCATCATCACCGCCCTCACCACCCGCGGCCGGGTCCGCCGGGCCTGGCTCGGGGTCGCCAGCTCCCAGCGACCGCTGCCGCCGGACCTCGCCGAGCGCACGCACCAGCGAACCGGTCTCTTGATCGCACAGGTCGTCGCGGACAGTCCGGCGGCCGCATCGGGTCTGCATCTGGGCGACCTGATCGTCGCCGCGGCAGGAAAGCCCGTCGCCTCGGCCACCGACCTGCAGCGATTCATGGTCGAGGATGCGATCGGCGAGCCGGTGGAGATCACGGTCATGCGCAACGGCGCCCTCGTCGACGTGATCGCCATCCCCCGGGAGCTGGACGAAACGGCCTGATCAGAGCCCGAACCAGCGGTTTCGCCGGGACGCACCGAACTCGGCCTTCTCGGCGGTGTGCACCACGTCGGGGCCGAACAGAGTAGCGGTGGGCCCGCCCTCGGCGTGGAAGTCGATGTCGACCTTCCCCACCTCGCCGTGCCCGAACTCCACGAAGCAGAGTCCGGTCCCGCTGTACGGGCGCGCGTCACCACCTCTGATCGTGGCGGCGACGGCATCCGCGACCGCGATGGCCGCACGTTCGGCGAAGACGCCCGCCTTCGGCATGCCGGTCCCCGTGCAGTCCCCGATCGCATAAACACCGGGGAACCCGGTGGCCAGGGTGAACGGGTCGACCTCGACCCAGCCATCCGTAGCCAGGCCGGACTCGAGAATCACGTCCGGCGCCTTGTGCACAGGGATGCCGATGAACAGGTCGTACGACTCGTCGTGGTCCTTGAGGTGCGCGACCTTCGCATCCGCGTCGATGCCGCGCACGCGGTGGCGCTTGACGTACTCGATCCCGCGGTCGGCCATCGTCCGCTCGACGGCGCCCGATGCATCGGGTGAGACCGGGATAGGCGCCGGTTGCGGGCTGATCACGGTGATCTCGGTGGCGTCGCGGACGCCTCGCTCGACGAGCTGGTCGTGCAGCAGCAGGATCGCCTCGTACGGGGCGGGCGGGCACTTGAACGGGATCGAGAGGACTGCGAGCAGAACCTGTCCGCCGCCGAAGGTGGCGAGCTCGTCGCGTAGCCGCTCCGCCCCGCCGACCGTGTAGAACTCGAACCCGCCCTCGACGAATCCCGGCGTGGCCCCGTGGTCGTAGTCGGCACCCAGCGCGACGACGAGGACGTCCGGGTCGTACTCCGCCGCGTCGGTGATGACGCGTCGCGTCTGCGGGTCGATCGAGAGGACGCTTTCCTGTCGGAACTCGACGCCCGGCTTGGCGATGTGGCGGTAGGGGAGCCGCACCTCGTCGCGGGTCTGGCGACCGAAGAGGACCTCGAGCTTCGAGAACCCGAAGACGAACGCGTCGTCCTGGTCGATGAGCGTGACCTCGACCTCGTCGGCGAGGCGCTCGGACAGGAGGCTGCTCAGCTCGAGCCCGCCGAAACCAGCCCCCAGGATCAGGACCTTCGTCTTCATGTCCTCAGCATGCCGTGCGGGAAGCCCGTCGCGCATGGCCCGGGCGGATCAGACGTTTTCGGATCGTTGCGCAGGGTCGCGCCACTCCGACAGCATCAGCGCATGAGACTTCATCCGGTCAAGGGCGTTCGACCGTGGCGCGTCGTGGCGGACGTGTGGCTCGCCAACCTGGTGGGCACGTCACTGCTCATGGTCCAGTACCTGTTCGTGTTCCCGCTCCCGCCGGCGGCCACGGGCGATGACGTGACGCGGGACAACGTCGTGCTGGGCCTCGTGTGCACGGTGATCGCCTGGGTGGTGCTCGCCGTCGCTGGCGTGCCCCGCACCCACCGGGCGCTCGCGTGGACGGTCAGCGGTACCGATCCGGATCCCGAGCAGCAGGCGCTCACGCTCGGGTTGCCCTGGTTCCTGTTCAAGATGCAGGTGGTCCTGTGGACGCTCTCCACCGTGGCGTTCCTGGTCCTCGACCTGCCGATCGACACAGCCTTCGGATTCCTGGCCGGGGGAGCAGTGCTCAGCGCCGGACTTGCCACGGCGACGACGTCGTACCTGCTGGTCAACCGGTTGCTCCGCCCGGCGACGGCCCGGGTTCTCGAGCTCCACCCACCTGAACAGGGGACGACCGCCGGCGTCGGCGAGCGTGCGATCTTCACCTGGGGCCTGACCACCGGAGTACCGCTGCTGGCACTGGTGCTGCTGGTCGCGTTCTCGCCCTTCTCCGGAGCGTCCCTTGAACGGATCTCGATCAGCGGTCTCGTGGTCGGGCTGATCGTGCTCACGGGCGGGCTGTTCGCCACCGTCCTGTTCGCCAAGTCGATCGGCGAGCCGCTGGGCGAGCTCACGACGGCGCTGGCCGACGTGGAGAACGGCAACCTCGGGGTCCACGTGGCGGTGGACGACAACGGAGAGATCGGTCAGATGCAGGCCGGTCTGAACCGGATGGTCACGGCGTTGCACGAGCGCGAGCAGCTGCGGGACCTGTTCGGACGCCATGTCGGTGTCGACGTCGCGCGTCTGGCGCTCGAGCACGGGGTCGAGCTGGGCGGCGAGGAGCGCGAGGCGGCGGCGCTCTTCGTCGACGTCATCGGCAGCACGACGTTCGCCGCCACCCGGTCTCCGGCCGAGGTGGTGACGGCGCTGAACCGGTTCTTCGAGGTCGTCGTCGACGTGGTCGGGTCGTACGGCGGGCTGGTGAACAAGTTCGAGGGTGACGCCGCCCTGTGCATCTTCGGCGCCCCGCTCGTCCTGCCCGATCCTGCGGCGAACGCCCTCGGAGCCGCCCGCGAGATGTCGCGGCGCCTGAAGGACGAGGTGCCGGAGCTCGATGCGGGGATCGGCGTCTCCCAGGGGCTGGTCATCGCCGGCAACATCGGGGCCACCGAGCGGCTCGAGTACACCGTGATCGGCGACCCGGTGAACGAGGCGGCCCGCCTCACCGAGCAGGCCAAGGAACATCCGGGCCGGGTGATCGCCTCGCAGCGGATCGTGGAGAGCGCCGAATCAGGCGAGCGCGAGCTGTGGCGGCTGCTGGAACCGTTGCTGCTGCGCGGCAGGTTGGAACCGACGACCCTCGCCGTGCCGCGCTGACGT
Source organism: Aeromicrobium sp. (assembly GCF_050700635.1). GTDB lineage: Bacteria > Actinomycetota > Actinomycetes > Propionibacteriales > Nocardioidaceae > Aeromicrobium. The sequence goes on along the minus strand of NZ_JBOHDT010000075.1, from coordinate 39,766 downwards.
TCCGTTACAGAGCGAGGTTCGCGCCCGTGGCGGTGTCGAAGACATGGACATGGTGCGGGTCGGCGGACACGTGGATCGTCGATCCCTTCACCAGGAATCGCCGAGCCTCGACACGGACGACGATCTGCTCGGGCGTTCCTTCGACATCACAGGTGCCGTATACGAAGGCGTCGGACCCGAGCTCCTCGATCACGAGCACCGTGACGGGCAATCCGGTGCCCTCGTCGACCATCCGCCACGACTCCGGACGCACCCCGACCGTGATCGGACCGCTGGAGCTCGACGCCGCTTCCCGGTCGACCGGCACCTCGTACCTGCCGATGCGAGCGACACCTTCCGCCACCGTCGCCGAGAGGAGATTCATGGCCGGAGAGCCGATGAAGCCGGCGACGAACAGGTTCGAGGGCCGGTCGTACAGACCGAGAGGTGTGTCGACCTGCTGCAGGAGTCCGTCCTTGAGCACGGCCACCCGGTCGCCCATGGTCATGGCCTCGACCTGGTCGTGCGTGACGTACACGGTCGTGACGCCCAGCCGTTGCTGCAAGGCGGCGATCTGGGTGCGCGTCGAGACGCGGAGCTTCGCGTCGAGGTTGGACAGCGGCTCGTCCATGCAGAAGACTTGTGGTTGCCGGACGATCGCCCGGCCCATCGCCACGCGTTGCCGCTGGCCACCCGACAGGGATCTGGGCTTGCGATCGAGCAGGTCCTCCAGACCGAGCAGACCTGCTGCGTCGCGGACTCGCGCGAGGCGGTCGTCCTTGCCGATGCCGGCGATCTTGAGCGAGAACGCCATGTTGTCGGCGACGCTCATGTGCGGATACAACGCGTAGTTCTGGAAGACCATCGCGACGTCCCGCTCCTTCGGGCGCAAGTGCGTCACGTCGCGGACGCCTATACGGACCGAGCCGCTGGTGACCTCCTCCAGTCCTGCCAGCATCCGCAGGCTGGTGGACTTGCCGCAGCCGGAGGGGCCGACGAGCACCATGAGCTCGCCGTCGCCGATCTCGAGGCTGAGGTCGTCGACTGCGGGTTGCGACGCCCCGGGGTACTGCAGTGTCGCGTTCTCGTAGACGACGGCGGCCATGTGGTGTTCCTTCGCGCGGCCGCGGCCGTCGAAGCAGGCTCGGCTGCTAGAGCTGCCTAGCCGCCGAGCAGGCCGCGGAGGAGGCCGCCGAGGCCGCCTCCTGAGGGCGAGGGCGAGGGCGACGAGGAGGGTGACGGAGACGACTTGTCTTGCTTCGAGTCCGACTTCTTCGACTTCGATGACGACTTGTCGTCGTCACGATCGGACGAGCGGTCGGTCGACTCGGTCGGCTCGGGGCTCGGCGGCGGAGCCGTGACCCTGGCCGCGTCCACGGAAGGCGTCGGGGTCACCGACGGCTCGTCGCTGGTGTCGACGGTGGGGGCAGCAGAATCGTTGCTCGGCACGTTCGGAACGATGGCGGCGATGGGTGAGGAATCGGCGGCATCGGAGCTCGTGAAGGTGACGACGGTGGCGAGGGCGACGATGGACATCACGGTCGCAGCGGTGAACTTGTACAGCTTGTTGGCCGGCACTGTGGGTTCTCCTGGACGTGGCGGATGATCACGACAACGTGACCCACCGTAGCGGTGACGTGCGTCGAGGTCACATCCGCATCGCCGTTAACATTGGCCCGACCGTCCGGAGGAGAGTCGATGACCCGTTCCGAGCCCCGATCGCTGCTGGTCGTCGGCGCCGGGATTGCCGGCTGGAGAACAGCGAAGGAGACCCGGAAAGCGGGATTCGAGGGCCCCATCACGGTCATCGGCGACGAGGACGAGCTCCCGTACGACCGGCCACCACTGTCGAAGCAGGTCCTCACCGGCGAGCGGGAACCCGAGTCCGTCCACCTCACCTCCGAGGACGAGATCGCCACCCTCGAGATCGAGCTACGACGCGGCGTGCACGTCACGTCGGTCACCGCCGGCCAGGTCGAGACCGCAGACGGAGAGCGGTTGGAGGCCGACGCCGTGGTCATCGCCACCGGTGCTCGCGCCGCCGTGCCCGGCCTCGTGGCCGACCAACCCGCCGTACGCATGCTTCGCAAGCTCGGCGACTCCGTCTCCCTGGCGGGCGACCTGGGGCGTGCCGATTCGGTGCTGGTGCTCGGCGGCGGGTTCATCGGTGCGGAGGTCGCTGCTGCGGCCAGGGCCCACGGCACCGACGCCACCATCGTCGAGGCGCTGCCCGGCCTGCTCACCCCTCTCGGCGCAGAGGTGGGCGGGGTGGTTCGGCAGATCCATCAGGACGCCGGCACCCGGGTGCTCACGGGCACGCCAGTCACGTCGGTCGACGCCCATGACGACGGCGCGTCCGTCGAGCTGGCCGATGGACGCGTGCTCTCCGCCGACCTCGTCGTCGCGGGGTTCGGAGCCCGAATCAACTCCGAGGTGCTCGGCGAGCTCGCCGGCCCTGACGGCGTCCACTGCGACGACCACGGACGCGTCGTGGGCCACCCGGGCCTGTGGGCGGTCGGCGACGTGTCGGCGTGGTACGACCCGAGGTCGGGCCGGCACGTGCGTCGCGAGCACTGGTCGTCGGCCAGCGACCAGTCGGCGATCGTCGCCCACGCGATCGTCGGGCTCGAGGCGCCGCGCTTCATGGAGTCGCCGCCGTACTTCTGGACCGACCAGCCCGGTGTCAAGGTCCAGCTCATCGGCTGGCCCGAGCTGGGCGACAGCGACGGCTGGCTCGAGGTCGATGACGAAGACCCCAAGGCGGCCTACGGGTGGTATCGCGGGGACGAGCTCGTGGCCGCGGCCGTGCTCGGCAAGCCCCGGCTGTTCGTTCGTCTCCGCAAGGAGCTGATCGCGCTCGCGCGACCCGCGTGACTGGTCAGCCGTCGACGGCCCGCGACTCGCCGAGCGAGCCGGTCAGCCGCTCTGCCGAGATCGTGGCGAAGGGCGGCCGGTCCATCCCGAGTGCGCGGGCTCGATCGGCCATCGGGTGCTCGCCCCAGCCGAACGTGGTGCCGCGTCCACGACCGATCCGCACCCGGTGTCCTCGCATCAACGCCTTGCCGCGCAGCAGTCGCCCGGCGTGCGGGCCGTCCTCGGCGCGGGCCAACGTGGGGGTGATCAGCGGCACCGGGATCGGAAGGGGACGGTGCCCGGTCTGGATCGTCGCGTCCATGACAGCGACATCGCCGTCGCTCATCGACAGGGTGGATCGGGCGCCGCCGACGTGGGCCCTCGACGTCATCAGCCACTTGGGAAGGCCCCAGATCTCCCTGCCGGCCTCGCGCGTGAAACCCTGGGTGACCGGGAGCTCGAGGGTGAACATCCCGGGGCCGCCCGGACCACTGGCGAGCACGGCGAGTCCGACCTCGTCGTAGGTTCCGAGCACGAACTCGCGGTAGACGACCAGCATCAGCAGCGCGAGCCCGCCGTCGCGGAAGCCCGCCGACCGCAGTCCGTACTGCTCGAGCTGGGCGTCGACGGCAGTCCGCGACGGGCGCCACAGGGCGCCGGCGAACGATGCCGACTCGATCTTGACCGGCAGATCGATCTGCCGGCCTTGGACCTCCCAGACGTCGGGGGCGGGGTGGGTAGCCATCGTGGTCGTCTTCAGGGGATGTCGCTGAAGGTGGGGCTGCGCTTCTCCTTGAAGGCGGCCGTCCCCTCGGCGAAGTCCGCGGCGGCAAGCAGGCCGAGCTGACCTTCGCGTTCGAGGGCGAACGCCGCGTCGAGTGGGCCCAGGGTCGCCGCGTTGACGGCGTGCTTGGTGCGCGCGTAGCCGACCATCGGGCCGGCACGGAGCACGGAGAGGACGCCCTCGACGTCCTCGTCGAAGCTGTCGGCGTCGAACAGGTGCGTGACGAGCCCCAACGACTCGGCCCCATCGGCGTGGAGCCGCTCTCCGAGCAGGGCCATCCGCATGGCCTTGGCGCGGCCCGCAGAAGCCGCCACCAGGGCGGTCGCGCCGCCATCGGGCATGAGCCCGATCTTGGTGAAGGCGAGCATGAAGAACGCCTTGGAGCTCGCGAGCACGAGGTCGCAGGACAGGGCGATGGACACCCCGACGCCGGCGCACGGCCCTTGGACGACGCTGACGACCGGGCGCGGAAGATCGCGGATCGCGGCGACGAGGCGACTGGCGCCGTCGAGTGTCGCGGCGGGGCCCTCGCCGGCGTCGAGCTCGCCACCATCGCCGATGTCGGCTCCCGAGCAGAACGCGCGGCCGGCACCGGACAGGACGACGACGTGGACGTCGGGCCGCTCGCCCGCCTGCTCGACCGCGTCGGCCATGTCCTCGAGAACGTCGGCCGTGACTGCGTTGAGCGAGTCGGGGCGGTTGATCTCGATGCGCATCGCGCCGTCGTGGACGGTCACGCGGAGCTGGTCGCCGCTGCGGGTGCCCGTCCTGTTGTCCGTCGTGCTTGTCATACTGTCCACTCCGCTCGTCTCGACCGCTTCGCTCGCTTTCGAAGGATAGTTCTTCATGGACATCAGCAACCAAGTCGCCCTCGTCACCGGTGGGGCCTCCGGGCTCGGTCGCGCCACCGTCGAGACGTTCGTCGACGCCGGAGCCAACGTCGTGATCGTCGATCTGCCCGGTTCGCCCGGCGAGGAGGTCGCCGCGACCCTCGGCGACGCGGTGCGCTTCGCTCCCGCCGATGTCCGCGACACCGATGCCGTCACGCAAGCCCTCGACGTGGCCGCAGAGCTCGGCGACCTTCGCGTCGTCGTCAACTGTGCCGGCACCGGCGATGCCATCAAGACGGTGGGCAAGAAGGGTGCGTATCCGCTCGACGCGTTCCAGCGGATCATCGACATCAACCTCATCGGCACGTTCAACGTCATCCGCCTCGCCGCCGAACGCATGAGCGCCCTCGACATGGTCGGCGAGGAGCCCAAAGTCGAAGAACGGGGGGTCATCGTCAACACGGCGTCGATCGCTGCCTTCGACGGTCAGATCGGTCAGGCAGCTTACTCGGCTTCCAAGGGCGGCATCGTCGGTATGACGCTGCCGATCGCCCGCGACCTGGCGTCGCTGGGCATCCGTGTCGTCACCATCGCGCCGGGGCTGTTCCACACCCCGCTGCTGTCGTCGTTGCCCGAGGAGGCCCTGGCCTCCCTCGGCCAGCAGGTGCCGCACCCGAGCAGGCTGGGCGACCCGTCCGAGTTCGCATCTCTGGCGGCGCACATCGTCGAGAATCCGATGCTCAACGGCGAGACCATTCGTCTCGACGGAGCCATCCGCATGGCCCCTCGTTGATCGACCCGGGCTGGCTGCAGCGCTCGACTCGCGGGGCCCTCGGATTCATCGGACGATGTCGAGGAGGGCGCAGGTCAGCGTCCCTGGACTCGAGAGGTCAGGATGACCGAGACACCACAGGAGAATGAGGCTCAGGCCGGCGAGGAGGTCGACGCCGACGACGCCGGCGTGCCCGACGACTCGGCCGGTCCGGACGTTCCCGAGGATCCGAACGAGAGCGGGCCGCCCGACACCCCGAAGCACCCCACCACTGAGCAGCCGGAGGGAACCGAGGGCGTCGAGGGAGCCGATCCCGGTGACGAGGGCGACGACGACACCGAGGAGATGGCCGAGACCGACCAGGAGGCCGGGACTTCGGACGAATTGGGGGAGAACTCGGACGACGCCGAGGATGACGACGGCGACTCCGGCGAGGAGGATTCCGGCGACGACGGCTCCGATCCCACCGATGACATCGGTGCTCCGACCAAGCCGGCCGAACCCGCCTGAGACAGCTGGTGCTCACCGACCTGCCCGCGGATCTCACCGCCCGCCCGCTCACCCCCGACGACATCGACGCCGTCGTCGAGCTGATGCGGCGCAACGAGGAGTCGCTCTTCGGCGAGTCGTTCATCGACCGCGCGGACGTCTCCGCCGAGTGGGCCCTCCCGACGACCGATCTCGTCACGGGATCGTGCGGCGTCGCGGCGGACGGCGTGCTCGTCGCCTGCGCCGAGATCTCACGCAACCGTGGCTACGTCACGGTCGACCGGGCTCACACCGGTCGTGGCCTCGGCACGGCGTTGACGCGGTGGACCGAGCGTGCCCTCGCCACCCGAGGAAACGCCACCGCGCAACAAGTCGTCCTGGAGCCTGACACGGCCGCGGCGAGGTTGCTCGAAGAGCGGGGCTACGCGCTGTCGTGGACCAGCTGGGTGCTCAGGATGGACGATGGCCATGCCATCGCGCATCGCGCACTTCCCGACGGAGTTCAGGTCCGCACGTTCGAGCTGGCCGACGCGGAGGCAGTCCACGCCGTGGTCGAGGATGCGTTCAGCGCCTGGATCGGCCGTGAGCGCACCACGCTCGACGAGTGGTCGATCGAGAACCTGGACCGCGAAGGTGGCGATCCCAGCCACCATCGCGTCGCGACGAACGACGGCGAGGTCGTGGGCGCGAGCATCGTGCACGACAGCGACGACACCGCCTGGGTCTATCAGCTGGCGGTCCGCGGCGACCACCGTGGAATGGGTATCGGCCAGGAGCTGATGGCGGCGTCGTTCGAGGCGGCGAGGGCGCGGGGGGTGGCCAGGGCCGCGCTAGGTACCGACAGCCGCACCGGCGCGCTGGGTTTGTACGAGCGTCTCGGCATGAGGGTGCAGGCGACGATGCATGTGTGGGAGAGGCCCCTCAGTCCCAGCGAGCCCGACGCGACTTCTTGACGTCGCCACGACGTTTCTTGGCGCCGAGCCGTCGCTCGACCGACGCGCGGGTCGGCCGGGTGGCGCGCCGCGGTTTCGGAGGCACGAGCGCCTGCGTGACGAGCTCCTCGAGCCGAACTCGCGCGGCCTCCCGGTTGCGGTGCTGGGAGCGGTAGCGCGACGAAACCACCGTGATCGTTCCGTCCACGAGGCGGGAGCGAAGTCGTCGGGCGGCGAGCTCCTTCTGTGCGTCGGTGAGCGCAGACGTGGCATCGAGCGACCAGCTCAGCTCGACGCGGGTGTCCGTCGTGTTGACGTGTTGTCCGCCTGCACCCGACGACCGCGAGAACCGCCACGACATCTCACTGTCAGGCAGGTGCATCCTTCCGTGTTGACTCACCGGGCCAAGGATGCCGCAACGCATCCTGCCAGCATCCTTCGCACGGATTCCTACCGTCGGGTAGGATCTGGAGGTCGACAAGAGGGGACATCGTGACCATCAGTGATCCGACGCCCATGACGTACGAGCAGTGGGGAGTTGCCTTCTTCCAGCATGCAATCAGCGAGGGACGCATCCTCGGTCCGATCTCCGTGCTCGCCGGCGAGCCGATCGAGTTCGGCCCGATGAGGGTCGGGCCCGGGCGCGTTGCCAGCGTCTCCGCATCCGGCCGGGTCGGGCAGCCGGTTGCCGAGCGGCGTGGCGACGACCCTGTCCGGTACCTCGTCCGACTGCCGGTCGACGTCGACTTCTCGCTCGATCTGCAGGTGAGTACCCATCACTTCTCCGCCGTGCTCGACATTCCGCTGGTGCTCACCGCCGTGGCGGCCCCGCCGCTGACGGTGTTCATCCACGTCGAGACGCCGGCCCCCAAGGAGATCGACATCGACCTCCACGCCGACGGGCTCGGAGCGTCCGTGGTGAAGGAGGTCGCCGACGTCAAGGGCGAGCTCCGACGCTTCGTTGCCAAGTACGTCGCTCGCGAGGTCGAGAAGCCGCACATCCTCGAGGCGCGGACCATCGACGTGCTCACGCTCATCGACGGTGCGCTGAGCGGCCGCTAGGGCGTGCCTCCCTACTCCGGTTCGAGGGGCGCCACGCGAACCCGGATCGGAATAGGGAGACGCCCTAGGACTCCTCGTCCGCCAAGATGCCGTACATCGCGCGGCGGGCGTCGTCGAGCACCGCGCTGGCGCGGGTCTGCTGGGCCGGGTTCCCGGTGTGCATCACCTGACGCCAGGCCACGACCAGTCCCTTGAGCGCCTCGCCGGCCTCACGGCCCACGGATCTTTCGTCGGCGCGCGTGGCGTCTTCCCATGGGATGCCCAGCTCGTCGCGATGCTCCTCGACGTACTCGCGGCCGGCGTCGGTGAGCGTGGCCGTCTTGCGGCCTTCGACCCGGTCGAACTCGATCAGGCCCTCGTCCTCGAGTTGCTGCAGGACGGGGTAGATGGAGCCCGGGCTGGGCGTCCAGGCGCCCTTGCTGAGCTCGCCGATCTCCTGGATCAGCTGGTAGCCGTGGGCCGGCTGGTTCGCGAGGAGCAGCAGGGCTGCCGCCCGGACGTCACCTCCGCGTCCGCCGCGGCGTCTGCCGCGTCGCCGGCCGGAGTACCCGAAGCCGCCGCCGAGGTCGACACCGAGATAGGGAAGATCTTCTCGTCGGCCACGCCGACGGTCATCGGGGTGGCACTGGTGGGGGTCGTTCTTTCGCATGATCATCGTTCCTTTCCGATACATAAACGATATATCGGAAAGGTATCGAAATCGACTGGCTGGCTCGGCTCCTCAGCCGCGCGACACGTAGTTGTTGAGCTGGTCGCGCTCGAACTCGAGCTGGTCCATCCGGTGCTTCACGGCGTCGCCGATGCTCAGCACGCCGACGAGCGACCCGCCGTCGAGCACCGGCACGTGTCGCACCCGGTGCTCGGTCATGATCGCCATGAGCGAGCCGAACGAGTCCTCGGGTGAGCACACCTGCACGTCGGACGTCATGATCTGCTCGACGGTGATGCTGCTCGGATGGTCGAAGTCGCGGACCTTGCGCACGACATCGCGCTCGGAGACGATGCCGACCATCGAGGTGCCGTCGTGGCTCACCACGAGCGCACCGACGTTGTACTCGGCCAAGGCATCGAGCAGCTCGGCCATGGTGGCCTCGGGACGGATCGTGTAGACCGAGCCGGATCCCTTGGACGACAGGACATCACTCACGCGCATTAAGTCACCCTTCTTCTTGGATCTCAACTCTATCCCCGGGCGTGAACCACGGCGAGGGTTCAAGGCACGTCGGGCTCGCCCCACGAACGGGAGAAGTCGAGCGTGCGGACGTTGTCGTCACCGTTGCCCGATTCGTCGTCCATCGCGTCCTCGGGCTCATCGGTCCACGACGCATCGGGCGGACCGTCGTCGGGGAAGTGTCCGAGGTAGGCCATGGCTGCGTCGTGCAGGCGACCGTTGGTGGCCAGCGCGTTCGGTCCCCATGGTCCCGGCTGTCCGGCCAGGCTGGTGAACGAGCCGCCGGCCTCTCGCACGATGATGTCGAGGGCGGCCATGTCCCACAGCTTCAGGTCGGGCTCGGCGGCGATGTCGACCGCTCCCTCCGCCACCATCATGTACGACCAGAAGTCGCCGTAGGCGCGAGTACGCCAGCAGCGCCGCAGCAGAGCCGCGAAGCCTTCGGCCTTGTCGATCTGCTCCCAGCTGGTGGCCGAGCTGTAGGACATCGAGGCGGCATCGAGGTCGGACACCTGCGAGACGCGGATCTCGCGCGGGTGCATGACCGACTTGCCGGTGAACGCTCCACCGCCCTTGGAGGCCCACCAGCGCCGGCCGATCGCCGGCGCGGAGACGCAGCCGGCGACGATCTCGCCGGCTTCCTCGAGGGCGATCAGCGTCGCCCACACCGGGACGCCGCGGACGAAGTTGGCCGTGCCGTCGATGGGGTCGATGATCCAGCGCCGCTCGTGCGACCCGGTGGATCCCTCGACCTCGCCATGCTCCTCGCCGAGGACGACGTCGCGGGTGCGGGCCAGGTGAAGCTGACGGCGGATGGCCTTCTCGACGGCCTCGTCGGACTCGGTGACGTAGGTCAGGTCCGGCTTCGTCGACACCTCGAGGTCGATCGCCCCGAAGCGATCCATCGACAGGTTGTCGGCGTTGTCGGCGAGCACGTGCGCCAGCCGGACGTCGTCGTTCCAGGAGTGGCCCATGCGGCTTAGGGTACGGTGACATCGACCGCGACCACGGTCTTGACCCTCTCGGAGGCGCCCGGTGTTCGGTTCATTCTTCGGACTTCCGATCCACGCGCTGGTCGTGCACGGCTCCGTCGTCCTCGTCCCGCTCGCGGCCCTGCTCGGCATCGTCATCGTGTATCCGCCGTGGCGCATGCGGCTTCGATGGCCCCTGGTTGCGGCCACGGCCCTCGCCACGGTCACGGTCTACGTCGCCCGCGAGAGCGGCAAGGTGTTCAAGGAAGCTCTCGGCGACCAGCTCAAGGACAACGCCGCCGGCAAGGTCGTCGATCGCCACGAACAGCTGGCCGATCAACTATGGATCTGGCTCCTGGTGTTCCTCGCCGTCACCGTCATCGCGGCCTTCGTGTTCCCGCGGCTGACCAACCCGCTCGCCGGCGGCGGCGCCGCGATCATCGTGGCCGCGCTCGCGGTCGTCGTCATCGTGATGGTCGGCCTGACCGGCCACCAGGGCTCGAAGGCCGTCTGGAACCCCGACGGATCCATCGACTACTCCGGCGGGTAGGTGTGGTCAGCCGGCCGTCTCGCGACTGGCGAGGATGCGGCGGAACGACTCGACCCGATCAAGACGCAGGCGCGCGTCAGCCACCGCGACGTCGAGGGCGCACTCCGGCTCGGTCACCGCGTGGGTGCAGCCTCGAGGACAGTCGACACTGACGTCGTCGAGGTCGGGAAAGGCCTTGATGATGTCCTGCACCTCGACATGGGCCAGCCCGAACGAACGGAATCCCGGCGTGTCGATGATCCAGCCGCCGGCAGGTAGCTCGAGCACCATGGCCGACGTCGACGTCTGGCGGCCGCGGCCGGTGACCGCATTGACGTGGCTGGTGGCGCGGTAGGCATCCGGAACCAGGGCGTTGACCAGCGTGGACTTGCCGACTCCGCTGTGCCCCACGAGCACACTGGTGTGGTCGCGGAGTGCATCGCGGATCTCGCCGAGATCTCCGCCGCGCTGGGTCACGATGACGCGGACGTCCAGTGGCTCCAAGAGCTCGACGACTTCCTCCGACGGTGCGATGTCCGCCTTGGTGAGGCACACGACCGGCGCCATGCCGGCGTCGAATGCCGCCACCAGGCACCGATCGACGAGCGCCAGGCGCAGCGGCGGATGGGCGAGCGCCGCGACGACGACGAGCTGATCGGCGTTGGCCACCACGACCCGCTCGATCGGGTCGTCGTCGTCGGCGGTGCGGCGCAGCACGGTGCGACGGGGGAGCACCTCCACGATGCGGGCCAGCGAGCCTTCGGCGCCGGTGATGTCGCCGACGATCCGAACCTCGTCGCCGACCACGACCCCCTGGCGTCCGAGGGGCCGTGACTTCATGGCCGTGACGACTCGTTGCTCGTCACCCACCACGACGGTGTAGCGACCCCGGTCGACCGTGATGACGCGGCCGACCGCGGCGTCGTCGTAGTTGGGACGGTCCTTGGTGCGTGGCCGCGTGCGACGGCGCGGACGCTCGAAGGCGGCGTGCTCGTCGTCCTCCCTCACGCGACGAACCGCTCCCACACGGAGGCGAAGTCCGGGTACGTCTTCGCCGTCGTGCCGACGTTCTCGACGAGCAGCCCCGGCACCCGCAGGCCGAGGACCACGGCGGCCTGGGCCATGCGGTGGTCGTCGTACGTGCTGACCACGCCGCTGTGCAGCGGCCGCGGCCGGATGATCAGGCCGTCCTCGCGCTCTTGGACGTCGCCGCCGAGGCGGTTGATCTCCGCGGCGATGGCGGCAAGTCGGTCGGTCTCGTGTCCGCGAAGATGGGCCACTCCGCTCAACCGGGTCTCGCTCTCGGCCAGGGCCGCAACGGCAGCGACGACCGGCGTCAGCTCTCCGATCTCGTGAAGATCGAGCTCGACGCCCGCGAGCGTCTCGCCGGCACTGAAGATCATGTCGCCGCCGTCGCGCTCAGCGTGCCCTCCGAACGAATCGGCGATGGACCGCCATGCGTCGCCGGCCTGTGTCGTCGACTCGGGCCAGCTGCGGACACGTACCGACCCGCCGGTGACCAGCGCAGCGGCCACGAACGGGCCGGCGTTCGACAGGTCGGGCTCCACGACTGCGTCGAGCGAAGCGATCGGGCCGGGGCGGACGACCCAGCGGTCGGAAGCGGAGTCGTCGACGTCGACCCCTCGTCGTCGGAGCTCGGTGACGGTCATCTCGACGTGCGGATGGGACGGCATCGGCGGGCCGGTGTGGTGGAGGTCGAGTCCCAGGTCGAAGCGCGGCGCGGTGAGGAGCAAGGCAGACACGAACTGGCTGGACGCCGACGCGTCGATCTGGAGCTCGCCACCCTTCACGTGGCCGGTTCCGTGCACCGTGAACGGCAGCGCCGGGTGCCCGCCATCCTCGACCTCGACGCCGAGGGCGCGCAGGGCTGTGATCGTGGTCGACATGGGACGGACGCGGGCGCGTTCGTCGCCGTCGAGCGTGACCGAGGCCCGGCTCAAAGCCGCGATCGGAGGCACGAAACGCATGACGGTACCGGCCAGGCCGCAGTCGACGGCGACGTCGCCCATCACGCCATGCGTGGCCGGAATGACCGTCCAGACCGCACCGTCGCGCTCGACGCGAGCGCCGAGTGACGTCAGCGCGTCGACCATGAGGTCGGTGTCGCGCGACGCCAGTGGAAGGGTCAGCGCCGACGGATCGTCACCGAGGGCCGCGAGCACGAGCAGCCGGTTGGTGAGGGACTTCGAGCCCGGGACGAGTACCTGCGCCTCGAGGGGTGTCGTCCGTTGCGGCGCAGGCCAAGGCCGGGCAGACCGGGTCTGGGCGGCGTTCATCGCGCTCACTCTAGTCGTGCGAGCGCGACCGGAGGGCCTACCCGCGAAGCTGGTCGATGCCCTCGTGGACCTTGTCCTTCGCGCGACGTCCGATGAACTTCTTGTGCGGGTCCGGGTCGAGGGTTGCCATCAGCAGGCCGCCGATCATCGACACGTTCTTGAGGAAGTGGATGGTCTGGTTCTGGCGCGCTGCCGTGTCGCCGTGGTTCCAGAACGGGTGGCCGACTGCGGTGGTGGGCACCAGGGTGCCGGCGAGGACGAAGGCGGCCAGTCGTGGCACGTGCCCGGTGGCCAACGCAGTTCCTGCGGTCACGTGGATGGCGCCGTTGATGCGCACCAGGTTGGCGTCGGACACCTTCACGTCGGGTGCCACCTTGCGCAGCAGGTCGGCGACCGGCTCGGCCTTGGGTGCCATCGCCGGAGCGTTGCGGAGCGCGTTCACCCCTCCATACACGAACATCGAGGCGAGCATCGGACGGGCGATGGTGCGCAGAACGGTCATGTCCTCATTCTGTCCCGGCGCGCGAAGACTGTCGAAACGAGCGCCTCGCTGTCTGCGGCCTGTGGAAGGCTGGATCCATGTGCGGCCGCTATGCCACCACCCGAACGTCCGCCTCCCTCAACGACGCCTTCGGAGCGGAGCTGGCCGACTCCTTCGTCGAGCTCGAGGCCGACTTCAACATGGCCCCCACCAAGCTCGCGCCGCTGGTCATCGCCCGCCCCGCAGACGACGGACCGCCAACGCGAGAGCTGCTCGTCGCCAAGTGGGGTCTGGTGCCCAGCTGGGCCAAGGACCCGTCCATCGGCAACCGCATGATCAACGCCCGCACCGAGACGGTGGCCGAGAAACCCGCCTTCAAGAGGGCGTTCGGCAAGCGACGGGCGATCGTGCCGGCCGACGGCTACTACGAGTGGTACGCCGGCGAGGGAGATCCGAGCAGCAAGAAGAAGGCGCCCAAGCAGCCCTTCTACATCACGCCCAAGGACCGGTCGGTGCTGGCGATGGCAGGTCTTTACGAGTTCTGGCGTGACGACGCCGCCGAGGAGTGGCTCATCACGTACACGATCCTCACCACCACCGCGGCCGATGACCTCGGCCACCTTCACGATCGCATGCCACTGATGCTCGAGCCTGACGCCTACGAGGCCTGGCTCGACCCGACGCCGCACCCGACCGATGAGCTCCTCGGGCTGCTGGTCCCGGCCGCGCCGGGGCGCCTCGACGCCTGGCCGGTGTCGACAGCGGTCAACAACCATCGCCACAACGGCCCCGAGCTCATCGATCCCCTGCCCACCGAATAGCCCAGCCGACGGAATAGCGCACCTCCCGGTCTTGTTCCTTCCACCAAAGGAGGTGCCATGCAGGCATGTGCTCAACGCACCCGTGAGGTGTCCACCGCGACGCTCCGCGTCAGTGCCCGTCAGCAGCCCAGAGTAGGCTGGGACGCGATGACAGACACCTCCGCAAGTCTCGACGCCGACCTGGAAACCACGGACGTCGAGCCCGAACCCGTCGACCTCGAGACCGAGACGCCTGAGCAGCGGTATGCCCGGTTCGAGGCCGACGCGCTGCCCTTCCTCGACCAGCTCTACTCGGCCGGCCTGCGCATGACCCGCAGCCCCCAGGACGCCGAGGACCTCGTCCAGGAGACGTACGCCAAGGCTTTCAGCGCGTTCCACCAGTTCACGCCCGGCACCAACCTCAAGGCGTGGCTGTACCGCATCCTCACCAACACGTACATCAACACATACCGCAAGAAGCAGCGTCAGCCGCAGCAGATCACCGACGAGATCGAAGACTGGCAGATCGCGGCCGCCGAGTCGCACTCCTCGTCCGGCCTCAAGTCCGCCGAGATGGAGGCGCTCGAGCACCTGCCCGACAGCGACGTCAAAGCGGCTCTGCAGCAGCTGCCTGTGGACTTCATGTACGCCGTCTACCTTGCGGACGTCGAGGGATTTCCGTACAAGGAGATCGCCGAGATCATGGAGACGCCGATCGGCACGGTCATGTCTCGTCTGCACCGCGGCCGCCGCATGTTGCGCGACCTCCTCTCCGACTACGCGCGCGAGCGCGGCATGGCCGTCACGGGCGTGGGTGAGCAGTCGTGAGCTGCGACAACTGCGAGACGGCGCTGGAGAAGCTCTACGTCTTCCTCGACGAGGAGATCGACACCGCCAGCCACGACGAGATCCAGGCCCACATCGACAACTGCTCGTCGTGCCTGACCGCCTACGACCTCGAGCGGGTGGTCAAGGCGCTCGTCTCCCGCTCCTGCGCCGAGAAGGCGCCCGAACCCCTGCGCGCCAAGGTGCTCTACTCGATTCGCTCAGTCCAGGTACAGATCACCGAGCAGCCCGGCTGACAAGAAGAAAACCCCCGTCGATGACGGGGGTTTCCTCACGCGTTGGGGCGCTTGCCGTGATTCGCGTTCTTCTTGCGACGCGCGCGACGTTTGCGGCCGGTCTTGCCCATGATGCTCTCCTCCCGTGACGCCGAGGTTCGGCGATCAGTCTCCCACACCGGGCTCGGGCACCTGCGAGAGGAACCGCTCACGGTCGACCACGATGCGCTGAGCCTCGCCTTTGGCGAGCACCGTTCCTCGGGCGTCGTGCGCCACGACCTGGAACCGGATCAACCGGCCGTCCCGGTGCACGACGGTGGCCGTCGCGGTCACCTCGGCGCCGACCGGGCTCGGCGCGAGGTGCTCCAGCTCGACGCGCGCGCTCACACTGGTGTTGGCGGCATCGAGACCCACGGCGCCGCACGACGCTTCCTCGAGCCATGCGAGCAGGCGCGGCGTGGCGAGCACCGCGAGGTCGCCACTAGCCACTGCGGCAGCGGTGTCGTCATCGGTGACAACGTGCGTCACTGCGTACGTCGAGGGCTGGAAGGTCATGGCTCACTCTCCCACGAGATCGAGGGAGAAACCCCAGAGCTCGACACCGGGGAACGGCGACCAGTCGAGATCGGCACGCCGCATGAACCCCCGTGACTCATAGAGGCGATGCGCGGGCAGCATCTCCGGCAGCGAGGAGAGCAGGATCTCCGCGATCCCGGTGGAACGCGCTTCCGCGATGCACCAGTCGACGAGCGCCGAACCGACACCACGCTCACGAGCCTCGGGGGCGACGCTGAGCATGCGGAACTCGGCCTGGTCGTCATGGGTCGAGAGCTCGCGGAACGGCGAGCCTGGCGGGCACCACGTGACGGTGCCGAGCAGGTGATCGCCGTCGACCGCGACCATCAGAACACCGTCGCGCGCTCGCGTGCCTCCGTCGGCGAGCCATCCGGCGTAGTGGTGGTCATAGCTTCCGTCGGGCATCACGAGATAGCCGTCGGCGTCGTAGCCGGCCACCGTCAGAGCTCCGACCGCGTCGGCCTCGTCCGGATGTGCCCGACGCAGAAGGAAGTCAGATGCCGGTGGTGGCACGCGGGTACATCGCGTTGACGTCGGTGATGACGTTGACCAGGTAGGGGACTCCGGACGCGAACGCACGGTCGAGAGCCGGCCCGATCTCGCGTGGGTCGGTGACCATCTCGCCCCCGCCGCCGAGTGCGATGGCAACCTGGTCGTAGCGGGTGTTCGGCGCGAGGTCGGCGGCGACGTCGTAGCCGTAGAGGAGGTTCATCGGGCCCTTCTCCAGGCCCCAGGCGGAGTTGTTGCCCACGATCATCACCACCGGCAGGTTGTGCCGCACGAGGGTGTCGACGTCGATGATCGACATGCCCGCTGCGCCGTCGCCGTAGAGCAGCACGACCTGGCTCGACGGCCGCGTGATGCGGGCGGCGATGGCCGCACCCATACCTGCGCCGAGGCAGCCGTATGGACCGGGGTCGAGCCATCCTCCGGGCCGCTGCGGCTCGACGAACTTGCCGGCGAACGACACGAAGTCGCCGCCGTCGCCGATGACGATCGCGTCGTCGGCCAGGCGTGGCAGCAGCTCGCCGTAGATGCGCGCGGGGTGAATGGGGTCGGCCTCGGCGTGCAGCAGCTCTGCGTCGCGTTCCGTCGCCGCGGCGACCTCGGCCTGGAGAGTGCCGATCCATGAGGACCAGTCGGGACGCCGGCCGTGCGCAGGCGGTGAGGTGAGCGAGTTGAAGAGGCCGGTGAAGAACGATGTCAGGTCGCCGCTCGCCGAAGCGGCGAGCTCCGCGTGGGTCGAGACCTGGCCGGGGGAGTCCGCGACATGGATGGTACGCGCAGGGGTGGCGCCGTCCTTGCCGCCGAAGACGCCGAAGCCGAGGCGGAAGTCCAAGGGCGTACCGACCACGATCACGAGGTCGGCCTGGTTGAACGAGGTCGAGCGCGCCTTGGTCACGAGCTGCGGATGGCCGCCGGGGACGATGCCGCGACCCATGCCGTTGGAGATCACCGGGATGCCGGTCTCCTCCACGAAGTGCAGCGCGGCCTCCTCGGCGTGGTCGGCCCAGACGTCGGTGCCCAGGACGAGCACGGGACGATCCGACTGCCGGATGAGCTCGGCGATCTTCGCCAACGAGTCGGGATCGGGCTCGATCCGGGGCGTCGTGTTGCCGGCCGAGGGTGTGCCGAGCGGAGCGCTGCTGAAGAACTCGTCCAACGGGATGTCGACGAACGTGGGGCCGCGGTGCGACGACCCGGCGAGGCTGAGCGCCTCGTCAACGGTCGGCGCGATGTCCGCGACCGTGTTGGCGGTGGTCGCCGACTTGGTGATCGTCTCGAGGATCGGCGGATGGTCGAGCTCCTGCAGGGTGCCGCTGCCCCAGCGCGCTGCCGGCGCGCGACCGCCGATGACGACGAGGGGCGATCCGGCGAAGTTCGCCTGCGCAACGGGGCTGACGCCGTTCGTGACACCCGGACCGGCGGTCAGTACCGCGAGGCCTGGGGAGCGCGCCAGCTTGCCGACGGCCTCGGCCGCGAACACGGCGGTGGGCTCGTGCCGCACGTCGACGATCGGCATCGGCGGCTCGGCCTTCACCGCGGCGTCGTAGATCGGGAAGACGTGCGCGCCGGAGAGCGTGAACAAGGTCGAGACCCCGTGCGCACGGGCGACGTCGAAGGCGTGCACTCCGCCATGCGCGGACTGCGCATCATGACTCTGTGCGGTCGGGGACTCGGTGGCCGTGTCGTCGGTCGTGGTCTGCTCGGTCATGTCGGCACCCTATCGACGGGCTACTCGATCGGCTTGGCTCGAGTGGTCGGCCGATACAGCCACGGGCTCTCGGCGCGGATCTGGTCAAGCACCGCAAGCAGTAGGTCGGCACGGTGCGCGGGCTGCTCGGCGAAGAGCTCCGCGTCCCTGAGCAGGTCGGCACGACCCTGCACCCCGAGTGCCAGCTGGAGATGCAGCGCCCGGAGGAAGGAGGACGTGTTTCCCGCCGCCGGCGACGGCCACTCTGCCTCGGCGTGGCCACGTGTGCGCGGCGGCTGGATGCCCCCGCCGAGGCGAGCCAGCCACGGCTCGACGATGCCCGGGTCGAGGGCGTTGCGGTGCAGGAGGGTCATGACGGCGAAGGCCAGTCGGTCGTCCTCCCCGTGGCGCCAGATGTAGGCGGTGGGCGTCAGCACACGGTCGGCGATGACGTCGAGCAGCACGGTGAGCTCGAGCCGGCCGAAGTGTCGTGAGCGTGCGAGCGCCGCGAGGAGGTCGGCGCCGTGGGCGATGGCGTGGGCCCAACCCTGCTCGGGTAGCCAGCCGCGATGGTCCTGCTCGCGGACGTACCAGCTCGTGGCACGGTCGCCCCAGTCGAGCACGGACGACTCGGGCATCAGATGGGCGTTGTTGTCGCGGCCGATGATCTCGGCCAGCATCAGGGCGCTGTAGCTGCGGCGCATGACCGAGACGTCGCCGTCGTGGCCGAGCCCGTAGCGCAGCCCCGGCACGATGCCGTCGCCGAGCCCGGAGAGCAGGTCGTCGTACACACCCTTCGTGACCCAGGTGGTCAGGAGCGGGTACGCGAGATCCTCGCGCAGACGCGGGTTGGGGTGTCCCAGCATCTCCACCAGCTCGACCGTCAGCTCGTCGAGAGAACGGTCCACCGGCACCTCGCGGCCGGTCGCCATCACGGCCTGCCAGTAAGCCTCGGACACCTGATCCATCGTGCCAGACGCCGGGAGTCGCCTCACCTCCGCATTACCCTGAGAACGTGCCCACGCTGGACGACATCGCCAGGTTCCAAACGACGTTGTCGCATGGCGACGTCGCCTGGTTGCACGCGCTCGTCACCGACTGGCAGATCATCGCCGACCTTGCGTTCTCCGACCTCGTCCTGTGGGTTCCCGACACGGAGTCGAAGGGGATGTGGGCGGCCGCGCAGATCCGCCCGACCACCGGTCCGACCACGCTGCTGGAGGACATCGTCGGCACGTTCGTGCCGGCCAGCAAGGCACCGGCGCTGCAGCGGGCCCTCGAGATCGGCGAGCTGGGCGAGTCGGTAGCCGCCGATGACCACGAGGGAGCGGAGGTCTACGAGGAGCTCGTGCCGGTCCGCCGCAAGGGCGCCGTGTGCGGCGCGGTCGTCCTCCGCAGCGTCGCCGCCGGCACCCGGTTGTCCAGTGCGCTCGAGGCCACGTATCGGGGGTCAGCGGCCAACCTCGTCCAGATGATCCATCGGGGCGAGTTCCCGCTGGCGGGACCTCGGACCGACCTCGCCGACTCCCTGCGGGTCGGGGACGGCTTCGTGCGTGTCGGAGCCGACGGACTCGTGACGTACGCCAGTCCCAACGCCCAGTCCGCCTTCCGGCGGCTCGGACTGGTCGGCGACCTCGTCGGTGCCGACCTGGCGGCCGTCACCGCGGATCTGGTCGACGATCGTCCGACCGAACGAGGCGCCAGGGGACTGCTGGCCCTGGGCGGCCAGGGGGAGTCGGAGGTCGAGAACGCCACTGCCTCCCTGCTGCTGCGCGTCATCCCGCTGCTGCACGAGGGTCGGGCCGCCGGTTCGATCGTCCTGCTCCGCGACGTCACCGAGCTGCGATTGCGCGAGCGGCAGCTGGTCTCGAAAGAGGCGACCATCCGGGAGATCCACCACCGGGTCAAGAACAACCTGCAGACAGTGGCCGCGCTACTGCGACTCCAGGGCCGCCGTCTCGACGTGCCTGAGGCGCGGGCGGCGCTGGATGAAGCGGTGCGACGCGTCGGATCCATTGCTCTGGTGCACGAGACCTTGAGCCAGTCCTACGACGAGACGGTCGACTTCAACGAGATCGCCGACCGGCTGCTGCGCAACGTGCTCGACGTCACCGGTGGAGGTGTCAAAGGGGAACGCATCGGCTCCTTCGGGTCGATCTCTGGCGTCATCGCCACACCCTTGGCGATGGTGCTGACCGAGCTGATCCAGAACGCCACTCAGCACGCGTTCGGCGACGGTGCGGATCGTGGGGGTGGGCACCTGACGATCGCGGTCAACCGCATCCGCGACCGTCTTCGCCTGCGGATCAGCGACGACGGGGCTGGTCTGCCGGCTGACTTCGACCCCTCGATGCCGGGCACGACGCAGAACTTGGGTCTGTCGATCGTCAGCACCCTCGTGGAGTCCGAGCTCGGCGGCACGCTGAGCTTCGAGCAGCGTCCCCGAGGCGGCACCACTGTGGCCATCACCCTCACCGTGTGAGGCGAGCAAAGAACCCCGCGCCCAACGGCACGGGGTTCTGGCAGGTGGGCCAGACGGCCGGGGCTCAGGCGGTTCGGATGCGGGCCCTTGCGTTGCGGCGCTTGAGCGCGCGACGTTCGTCCTCGCTCATGCCTCCCCAGACGCCATGATCCTGTCCGGACTCGAGCGCCCACTGCAGGCACTGGTCTCGGACGTCACAACGACGGCAGACGACCTTGGCTTCCTCGATCTGGAGAATCGCCGGCCCGGTGTTTCCGATGGGGAAGAAGAGCTCTGGGTCTTCGTCGAGGCATGCGCTGTGATGGCGCCAATCCATGACGACATTTCCTTCCCTTGGTGGATGGCAACCGACCGTCCTGGGTCGCGGGGTGCCGTGATCATGCTTTCAACAATTCCTCGGTTAGACAAGAGTTACTGTTGGAACCACGCTGTCGGATGGATCACAGGGACCCGTAATCTGGCGCGCGTGACCCCGTCCGCCCGGACCTTTCTCGGCATCGTGACCGTGGTGGTCGCGCTCGAGGCGCTAGCCGTGATCACGGTGGCATTGCTGGGAATCGCCGACGTTTCCGGCGCCCGGATCGGGGTCGGGCTCGGTGTCGGGACACTGCTCATCGCCTACGGTTTCGGCCTGCTTTTCGCGACCTGGCAGTTGCGCCGGGGCCGGAGGTGGGCACGGGCACCGATCCTCGTCGCCCAGCTCATCCAGCTGCTGCTCGCGAACGACGCCCGCGACGGAGCTGCGTGGGTGACGCCCGGATTGGCCGTGTCGGCGCTGGTCGTGCTGGCGTGTCTGCTCGCGCCTCCGGTCACCCGTGCACTGAGCGCGAACGAGTCCGTGTGAGAGACTGGCGGCCGGGCACAACCACCCTTCGGCCCCGCTCCGGCGGGCCCGTCACGAGGCCGAGAGAGCCGCCCCGGACCTGATCGGTTCGCGGACACCGGCCCAGCCTGAAACAGTCCAGATTGACACTGCCCAGCCCCAGGATCTTCGACAAGATGGTTGCCACTGACATCGACGCACGACCTGACACCCCGGACCCGGACGACCCGATCTTCGCCCTGCATCGCGGCGGCAAGATGGAGGTTGCAGCCACGGTGCCGTTACGCGATGCGCACGACCTGTCGCTGTCGTACACGCCGGGCGTGGCAAGGGTGTGCGAGGCGATCGCCGCCGATCCCGAGATCGCCCACCAGTACACGTGGGTCTCGAACACCGTCGCGGTCGTCACCGACGGCACGGCGGTGCTGGGACTCGGCGACATCGGCCCGGCCGCCGCGATGCCGGTGATGGAAGGCAAGGCCGTGCTGTTCAAGCAGTTCGGCGGTGTGGACGCCATCCCGGTCGCCCTCGACACCACCGACACCGACGAGATCGTCGAGACGATCGTGCGCCTGGCGCCGACGTTCGGCGGCGTCAACCTCGAGGACATCTCCAGCCCGCGATGCTTCGAGATCGAGCGTCGCCTCATCGAGCGGCTCGACATCCCGGTCTTCCATGACGACCAGCACGGCACTGCGGTGGTGGTGCTTGCCGCGCTCCTCAACGCCATCCGGATCACCGACCGCGACCTCGACGGCCTCAAGGTGGTCATCTCCGGAGCCGGCGCAGCGGGCGTCGCGATCACGCGGATGCTCCGCACCGCCGGCGTCCGCAAGATCACCATCGTCGATCGCCAGGGCGTCATCCATCCCGGCCGGACCGACCTCAACGAGGTCAAGCAGTGGCTGGCCGAGCAGACGTCCGACTGGGCTGATCCGGGCACGGTCTCCGACGCGCTGGCCGGCGCCGATGTGTTCATCGGTGTGTCGGGCGGCACCATTTCCGAGGAGGCCATCGCCTCGATGGCGCCTGACTCCGTCGTTTTCGCCCTCGCGAATCCGAATCCGGAGATCCATCCAGATGTCGCCCGCCGTCATGCGCGCATCGTCGCCACCGGACGGTCGGACTTCCCGAACCAGATCAACAACGTGCTCGTTTTCCCCGGCATCTTCCGCGGCGCCCTTGACGTTCGGGCCACCGGGATCTCGGAAGGGATGAAGCTGGCTGCCGCAACGGCGATCGCGGCCTTAATCAACGACGACGACCTCGACGAGTCCTACATCATCCCGTCGCCGTTCGACCCTCGGGTGGCGACGGCCGTAGCCCGCGCGGTCACCGACACCGCTCGCCGTGAAGGCTTGGCCCGCCGCCCGTACTGATCCACTCGCTCGACCGTTCCGCGACCGACAGGAGCTCCATGTTCGCCGTCTATGCCACAGGTTTCAGCACGGATGATCCGCTCGCGGGTCTCGGCCTCGGGGAACGTCCCGAGCCTGAGGTGCCGGACGGATGGACGACGGTGACGGTCAAGGCCTCAGCGATCAACCACCATGACGTGTGGAGCCTGCGCGGGGTCGGCCTGCGCGAGGAGGCGCTGCCGATGATCCTCGGTTGTGACGCCGCCGGGCTCGACGAGGACGGCAACGAGGTGCTCGTGCACGCCGTCATCAGCACCCCGGGCTGGAAGGGCGACGAGACCCTCGACCCCAAGCGGTCGCTGCTGTCCGAGCGCCACCAGGGCACGTTTGCCGAGAAGGTCGCCGTGCCGCGGCACAACGTCGTCCCGAAGCCGGAGGGAATGTCGTTCGCCGAAGCAGCGTGCCTGCCGACCGCGTGGCTCACCGCGTACCGCATGCTCTTCACTCAGTCCGGACTGAACCCGGGCGACTCCGTGCTCGTGCAGGGAGCCGGCGGCGGCGTTGCCACGGCGCTCATCAGTTTGGCCCGCGCAGCAGGGTTCCGCGTCTACGCCACCAGTCGCGATGAGGAGAAGCGAAAGCGTGCACTCGAGATCGGCGCGCACGAGGTCGTGGAGACCGGCGAGCGCCTGCCCTCGAGGGTCGACGCGGTGATGGAGACCGTCGGCGGCGCCACCTGGTCGCACTCGATCAAGTCCATGCGTCCGGGTGGCACCCTTGTCGTCTGTGGCGCGACCTCCGGTGACGCTTCTCCGGCCGAGCTGACGCGGATCTTCTTCCAGCAGATGCGCGTGCACGGCTCCACGATGGGCACCCGCGACGAGCTGCACCGGCTCGCCCAGTTCATGGACGTCACCGGCGTCCGGCCGCTGATCGACCGCGAGCTCCCGATGGCCGAGGCCGCGAAGGGTCTGCAGGCCGTCGCCGACGGCGACGTGTTCGGCAAGATCGTGCTGACCCTGTAGGCGCCTCAGAGCATGCTGCGCACCAGCAGGACGACAGCCGACGTCGCACACACGACGAGAACGGCCACTCGGACCCACCCCCGAGGCACGAGGCCGCGGAGGACGGGGGTGATCACAAACCCGACCAGCAGGCACGGCGCGAACGCCATGGCCAGGACGAACGTGCTCGCCTCGAGCCCGCCGCCGACGGCGAGCCCGGCCAGGCTGAGCGCCGCGCCGATCACGAAGTAGACGCCCAAGGTCGACCGGATCTGCTCCGGGGACCGATGCTGATAGAGGATCGCCAGTGGCGGACCGCCGATCGAGGTGGCGGTGCCCGTGACTCCCGAGGTGAACCCGGCGGTGACCAGGCTAGACCGATTCACCGGCACCACCACCGCCCTAGCCGTCGTAGCGACGGACACCAGTACCATGAGTGCCACGGCGACGCCGAGCGTGCGGTTCGAGATGATCGTGAGCAGGTAGACCCCCATTGCCGTTCCCGGGATCCGTGCGCTCACCGACCACGCGAGCCCGCGCCAGTCGATGTCGTCGTGCTCACGCGTGAGGGTGACGAGTGGGAAGAGCATCGCCAGCCACAGCAGCAGGTCGGGCATCAAAGACGGTTGCAGGAGCATCGTGACCGGTGCGGCCACCAGTCCCAACCCGAGACCGACGAGGCCCTGGACGGCCGCGCCCACGACGAGTGTCGCGGCGACGACGGCCAAGACGACGGGGTCGATATCGGCGAACGGCATCGACGCGGTCACGACCGTGTCATTCGTCTCCGTCATCGTCCAGCCGCGCCAACCACGTGGCGAGGCGCTCGACGGGGACTTCGAACTCCGGGTTGAGGTCGACGAACTCGACGAGTCGTTCGGCAAGCCAGGCGAACGTGACGTCATCGTCGCCTCGACGTGACGTGAGCTCTTCGATGCCGCGGTCAGTGAAGTACACGGCTCAGCTGAACGCCTGCTCGATGAGCGTCTCGTTCTCCACGACGTGGCGGTGGTGCGAACCGACCGACGGGGCGGACGACTCCGGCCGTGAGACGCGCAGGAGCGGGAGACCGCGGTCGAGTGCGCCGGAGTAGTGCAGCGCGATGTGCGGCCAAGGACCCTGGTTCGCCGGTTCGTCCTGCACCCAGCGCACCTCCTTGGCCGACGGGAATCGTGCCAGCTCGGCGTTGAGCTCTTCCAGGGGCCTCGGGTAGAGCTGCTCCATGCGAACGATGGCGGTGCGGTTCTGCCCCTCTTCGCGCTTCTTGCGCTCGGCCATGAGCTCCCAGGTGATCTTGCCCGAGCAGAGCAGCACGCGCTCGACCTGATCGGCCTTGACAGTGGCGTCTCCGATGATCGGCCGCCACGAGCCGGACGTGAAGTCGTCGGGCTGCGAGGCAGCGGCCTTGTTGCGCAGCATCGACTTGGGAGTGAAGACGATGAGCGGACGGTGCTCGGCATCGAGGCTCTGCTTGCGCAGGAGGTGGAAGTACGACGCCGGCGTGGACGGCTGGGCGACCCTCATGGAGTTCTCGGCGCACAACGCCAAGAACCGCTCGATGCGAGCTGACGAGTGATCGGGGCCCTGGCCCTCGTAGCCGTGCGGGAGCAGCAGCACAACGCCCGACTTCTGACCCCACTTGGTCTCGCCGGCGGAGATGTACTCGTCGACGACGGACTGGGCGCCGTTGATGAAGTCGCCGAACTGCGCCT
The DNA here is from genome assembly GCF_050700635.1 of Aeromicrobium sp. GTDB lineage: Bacteria > Actinomycetota > Actinomycetes > Propionibacteriales > Nocardioidaceae > Aeromicrobium. The sequence continues at coordinate 14,606 of NZ_JBOHDT010000075.1, read as the reverse complement.
CCCAGATCGTCAGGGCTTCGGGTCGGGCCACCGAGTAGCCGTACTCGAAGCCCAGCGCGGCGTACTCGCTGAGGAGCGAGTCGTAGACGTAGAACGTGGCCTGGTCTTCGTCGATGTGTGACAGCGGGGTCCACTCGGCTGCATTGTTGCGGTCGATGATCGTCGCGAAACGCGACGAGAACGTGCCACGGCGGGTGTCCTGACCGGAGATCCGGATCGGGCGACCGTCGAGCAGCAGCGCTCCGAGCGCGATGATCTCGCCGGTGCCCCAGTCGATCGGGCCCGCAGTGATGGACGCGGCGCGCCGCTGCAGCTGCGGCCCGACCTTCGGGTGGACCGTGAAGTTGTCAGGCACGTTGGTATAGGAGTCCGCGACGGCCTTCAACGTCTCGGGCGTGACCGCGGTCTGCCTCTCACCGTCGTGCTCGGGCTTCTCGGGGTAGTCCGGTGTTCGCATGTAGGCCGGGTCTTCCGAGTCGTCCTTGACGTCCTTGAAGTTACGCTCGAGCTTCGACTGGTAGTCGGCCAGCGCTTCCTCGGCCTCCTCGAGACTGATGTCGCCACGTCCGACCAGAGCCTCGGTGTACAGCTTGCGGACCGATTTCTTGCCGTTGATCGTGTCGTACATCAGTGGCTGGGTGAAGCTGGGGTCGTCGCCCTCGTTGTGGCCGCGGCGGCGGTAACAGACGAGGTCGATGACGATGTCCTTGTTGAACTCCTTGCGGTACTCGTAGGCGAGCCGCGCGATGCGGATGCAGGCCTCCGGGTCGTCGCCGTTGACGTGGAAGATCGGCGCCTGGATCATCTTCGCCACGTCAGAGCAGTAGACCGACGAGCGCAACGACGACGGCGCCGTCGTGAAGCCGACCTGGTTGTTGACGATGACGTGGATGGTGCCGCCGGTGCGGTAACCCCGCAGCTGGGAGAGGTTGAGCGTCTCGGCCACGACTCCCTGCCCGGCGAACGCCGCGTCGCCGTGCACGAGAACGGGGAGCACCGGGTAGTCCGCACCCCGGTTGAGCTTGTCCTGCTTGGCGCGGGTGATTCCCTCCAGGACAGGGTCGACCACTTCGAGGTGTGACGGGTTGGCCGCGACCGACACCTTGATGCTGTCGCCGTTGTCGGCGGTGAACTCACCCTCGACGCCGAGGTGGTACTTGACGTCGCCGGAACCCTGCACGGTGCGCGGGTCGAGGTTGCCCTCGAACTCCCGGAACACCTGGGCCGGATTCTTGCCGGCGATGTTGACCAGGACGTTGAGACGACCGCGGTGCGCCATGCCGATGCAGACCTCGTCGAGCCCGTCCTCGGCGGCGGCCTCGCAGATCTCGTCGAGCAGTGGCACCGTCGTCTCTCCGCCCTCGAGACTGAAGCGTTTCTGCCCGACGAACTTCGTCTGCAGGAACGTCTCGAACGCCTCGGCCTGGTTGAGCTTGAGCAGGATTCGCAGCTGCTCCTCCCGTGGCGGCTTGGTGTGGCCGATCTCGATGTGGTCCTGCAGCCACTGGCGCTCGACCGGGTCCTGGATGTGCATGTACTCCAGGCCGATGGTGCGGCAGTAGGAGTCGCGCAGCACGCCGAGGATCTCTCGCAGCTTCATGAACCGCTTGCCCGACTGACTGGAGAACGATCCGGTGGCGAACTCGCGGTCGAGGTCCCACAGGGTGAGGCCGTGTGACGCGGTGTCGAGGTCGGGGTGGCTTCGTTGCCTGTACTCCAACGGGTTCGTGTCGGCCATCAGGTGACCGCGTACGCGGAAGGCGTGGATCATCTCGAGCACGCGCGCCTGCCGGTGCACCTCGTCGTCGTGGCTGACGGCGATGTCCTGGGCCCAGCGGATGGGCTCGTAAGGGATGCGGAGTGCCTGGAAGATCTCGTCGTAGAAGCCTTCCTCGCCGAGCAGGAGCTCGTGGATGCGGCGGAGGAACTCGCCGGACTGGGCGCCCTGGATGACGCGGTGGTCGTACGTGGAGGTGAGCGTCATCATCTTCGAGACGGCCATCTGGGCGATGGTGTACTCGGATGCGCCCTGGAACTCCGGCGGGTAGTCCATCGATCCCACGCCGACGATGACGCCCTGGCCCGACATCAGGCGCGGCACCGAGTGGTTGGTGCCGATGCCGCCGGGGTTGGTGAGACTGGCCGTGGTCCCCATGAAATCGGCGACTTCGAGCTTGTTGTCGCGTGCCTTGCGCACCATCGTCTCGTAGGACTGCCAGAACTCGGCGAAGCCCATCTTCTCGGCGCCCTTGATCGACGGGACCACGAGCTGACGGGTTCCGTTCGGCTTCTGGAGGTCGATCGCGAGGCCGAAGTTGACGTGCTCGGGCTTGAGCTGGGTGGGCTTGCCGTCGACGACGTCGAAGCCGGTGTTCATCTCCGGCATCGCGCCGAGGGCCTTGACGACCGCGTAGCCGATGAGGTGCGTGAAGGAGACCTTGCCGCCTCGGGCGCGTCGCAGGTGGTTGTTGATGACGGTGCGGTTGTCGAAGAGCAGCTTGACCGGCACTGCGCGGACGCTGGTGGCCGTGGGCACGGTCAGGCTGGTGTCCATGTTCTGGACCGTGCGGGCGGCTGCACCGCGCAGGGTGACCTGCTCGACGTCGCCCGGACCGGACCCCTTCTTCTCTGGCTGCGGCGGTTCGGACTTCGAGGTCGTGCTCGTCGACTCCTGCTTGACCGGCTCGCTCTTCTCGACCGGCTCGACCTTCGGGGCCGGCTTGGGCGGCGGGGCCGCCTTGGCTTCGGCCTTCTTGCTGGGGGCCGGCTCGCTCTTCTCCGTCTTGGTCGTGGCCTTGGCGCTCGTGGCGTTGTCGGCGCCGTTGTCGGTAGGTACGTTGCCGTTCTCGAAGAACGCCACCCAGGAAGCGTCGACCGACTTCGGGTCCTCCTGGTACCGGTCGTACATCTCCTCGACGAGCCACTGATTGGTGCCGAAATCAGGGTTTGCTGGTTCTTGTGAGGACTCGGCCACGGCGTGAATCGCCTCTCCCGTTCAATGCCTGTGCAGTGGTGAAATGTGCGCTCTCAGGGTAGCGCGACACGCGAGCCGTCAGCAGGCAGGTTCGCGCGACCCGGGAGGCACTCTCCAAGGTGCCGCGCCCCGCTCGTCAGCGGGCCGGTTTGCCGTGAGCGACCGGTGACCTCAGGTGGTTCGTGTCTCGAGGGACATCCTCTCTGATTCCTGGAGCCGAAGCTGCCGCCTGACGGCCTGGCGTCAGGCCGACTCGAGCGCAGCGTCGAGGGTGATCTCGACGCCGGCGAGCGCCCTGCTGACGGGACAGCCGGTCTTCGCGGACTCGGCGGCCTCCTTGAAGGCGGCATCGTCGATGCCTTCGACCTCGCCGCGCACGGTGAGCGCGATGCCGGTGATGGCGAACCCACCGGACGGGGGCTGGCCGAAAGTGACGTCGGCTGTCACGTCGAGCGACTTGGGAGTCCCGCCCTTGTCCTCGAGCTCGTGCGCGAACTGCATCGAGTAGCAGGACGCGTGCGAAGCTCCGAGCAGCTCCTCCGGGGTGGTGGTGTCGGAGTTGCCTTCGTCGATCCGTTTGGGCCAAGAGACGTCGAATGTGGCGAGACCGGAGCTCGTGAGCTCGACCTGACCGGAGCCGTCGGTGAACCCGCCGTCCCAGGCGGTGCGGGCGGTACGTGTGGGCATGTCATTCCCTTTCGTCGACTCTCTGTGCTTCGACGCTATCGCGACCTCAGGTCGTGCGCTGTCCACGTGTCCGGCGCGAGACGAGGCGACTCCCGGTGCGGGCCCCAGGCAGGATCCTGCGTGCTGTGGCGCACCCCGACCAGAGGGGCGATATTGAGCACGCTGGAGGTAGCCGTGATGAACGAGGCCGAAGCCATCACCTTGCAGGTTGCCAACGCCGATGTGGTCGACTTGGTCGCCTACAAGGCCAAGGCAAAACCGCTGGAAAACCAGCGGATAATGATGGCGCCCCCGGCAGGATTCGAACCTGCGCTCCCGCCTCCGGAGGGCGGTGCTCTATCCCCTGAGCTACGGGGGCCTCTCGGCCGACACACGGGCTACCTAACGGCCAAGTGCGGTGCGAGCCTACCCCACCCGCACTACGGTGAGAGGCGTGCCCAGAGTGCTCGTCGTCGACGACGCCCCGTCGATGCGACTCCTCATTCGCACCAATCTCGAGCTGGCCGGATTCGACGTCGACGAGTCCGTCGACGGCGTCGACTGCCTCGAGTATCTCGCCGCGACCGAGACCCTTCCGGACGTCGTCACCGTCGACGTGATGATGCCCAGACAGGACGGTGTGGCCACGGCCGCGGCGATCCGGTCCGATCCGCGCACGGCCGACATCGGCATCGTCATGGTCACCACGCAGAACCATCCGGCCGACGTCCAGCGCGGCCTGCGCGCAGGAGTCGACGCGTACGTGACGAAGCCGTTCGACCCCGACGACCTGGTCGCCACGGTGCGCGAAACGGTTCACCGTCGCGGCAGCGATTGAAAGGGCGCGTTCGCGCTCGGGACTGAGGCGCGGGACGTGGCCGATACCCTGTTCCGGTGACCCCTGAGCAACTCTCCGACGTGTTCGTCGCCGCCCTCTCGGACCTCGTGTCCGAGGGTGTCGTCGCCCTGCCCGATGGCGTCCCGTCGCAGGTGCTGGTGGAGCGTCCGAAGGTCAGGGAGCACGGCGACTACGCCACCAACGTCGCGCTGCGCCTCGGCAAGCGGGCCGGACTCGACTCGCGTGACCTCGCCGCCATGCTGGCCGAGCGGTTGACCGAGCACCCTGGCGTCGCGTCGGTCGAGGTCGCCGGTCCCGGATTCCTCAACGTGCGGGTCGCCGCGGGCGCCCAAGGAGCGTTGGCCGCCGACATCGTGCGCGCTGGTGACGCCTACGGCACGAGCGACGTCAATGCGGGCCGTCGCATCAATCTCGAGTTCATCAGTGCCAACCCCACCGGGCCACTCCATCTCGGCCACACCCGGTGGGCGGCCGTCGGTGATGCGATCGCCAGGGTGCTCGAAGCCACCGGCGCGGCTGTCACCCGTGAGTTCTACATCAACGACCGCGGCGGGCAGATGGACAAGTTCGGCGCCTCGCTCAGGGCCCGCGCCCACGGCCAGGAGCCACCCGAGGACGGCTATCACGGCAAGGACATCGCCGATCTCGCGGCGCGTGTCGTGGCGCAGGAGCCGGCGGTTCTCGAGCAGGACGACGACCAGCAGATCGCCACCTTCCGCGACATCGGGTTCCAGTTCCAGCTCGACGAGCAGAAGGCCGAGCTGGACGAGATGCGCACACATTTCGACGTCTGGTTCTCCGAGCACTCGCTCCACGAGTCCGACGCCGTCGAGCACGGCTTCGCGAAGCTGAAGGAGCAAGGGCATCTGTTCGAGGCCGACGGCGCCACGTGGATGCGCACCACCGACTTCGGTGACGACAAAGATCGCGTGCTCGTCCGCACCGACGGAGCCCTCACCTACTTCGCGTCCGACACCGCGTACTACGTGAACAAGCGCGAGCGTGGGTTCGACCCTTGCATGTACCTGCTCGGAGCGGACCACCACGGCTACGTCGGCCGCCTCCAGGCGATGGCCGCCTGCGTCGGCGACAACCCGGGCCAGCAGCTCGAGGTGCTCATCGGCCAGCTCGTCAAGATCATCCAGGACGGCGAGGAGCTCAAGCTCTCCAAGCGCGCAGGCACCGTCGTGACGCTGCGCGAGCTCATCGACCTCATCGGGGTCGACCCGTTGCGATACACCCTGATCCGGTACCCGGTCGACTCGCCGCTGACGCTGGACGTGGCCGAGATGACGGCCAAGAACAACGACAACCCCGTCTACTACGTCCAGTACGCCCACGCGCGGCTGTCCAGCATCATGCGCAACGCCGCCGACCTCGGTGTGCACCTGGACCCCGACGCGTTCGACCCCGGCCAGCTGGCCACCGACCGCGAGGGCGACCTGCTGCGCGCGCTGGCCGAGTATCCGCGCATCGTGGCGCGGGCGGCCGAGCTGCGTGAGCCCCACCGCGTCTCGCGCTATCTCGAGGACACCGCCTCGACCTTCCACAAGTTCTACGACACCTGCCGGGTGCTCCCGCAGGGCGACGAGGACGTCACCGACCGGCATCGCGCCCGACTGGTCCTCGTCGGCGCCACCCGTCAGGTCCTCGCGAACGGACTCGCGCTGCTCGGCGTCGACGCCCCGGATCGGATGTGACGGCATGCGTTCGCACGAGGCAGGTGCTCTCCACGGACAGGCCGGCGATCGCGGTCCGGCCTGGCTGCGGGTGCCCGAGGACGCTGACGAGCTCGTTCCCCATCTGTGGGCCTCCGGCGTCTCCAAGGTCGACGGAGTGCTCACCGTCGCGGGGGAGTCGGCTCCCGATCTCGCGTCCGAGTTCGGCACACCCCTGTACGTCGTCGACGAGGACGACTTCCGGTCCCGGGCGCGAGCGTTCGGTGACGCGTTCGAGGGTGCCGACGTCTACTACGCCGGCAAGGCCTTCCTGTGCGTGGCGACAGCGCGATGGATCGCCGAGGAGGGGCTGAGTCTCGACGTGTGCACCGGGGGCGAGCTCGCCGTCGCGCTGCGCGCGGAGTTCCCGCCGGACCGCATCGGTGTGCACGGCAACAACAAGTCGACCGACGAGCTGCGCAGCGCGCTCGAGGCCGGCGTCGGGCGGATCATCGTCGACTCGGTCGAGGAGATCGAGCGATTGGCGGCCCTCACGTCCGAGCTGGGTATTGAGGCGCCGGTCATGGTCCGCGTCACCGCCGGGGTCGAGGCCCACACGCACGAGTACATCTCCACCTCGCACGAGGACCAGAAGTTCGGCTTCTCCATCACCGGCGGCGACGCTCTCGACGCGGTCCGCCGCATCCTGGCCCAGCCCGGGCTGAGACTGCTGGGGCTGCACTCGCACATCGGATCGCAGATCTTCGTCACCGATGGCTTCGAGGTGGCGGCGAGGCGGGTCCTGCTCCTGCACGCCGACATCGCGAGGACGCTCGGCGTCGAGCTTCCCGAGCTCGACCTCGGCGGCGGCTTCGGCATCGCCTACACCACCCAGGATGACCCGTCGTCGCCTGACGACCTCGCCCGAGGAATGCGCAAGATCGTCGACGACGAGTGCGCCGCGATGGGTGTCGCGGTACCGCGCCTCTCGGTCGAGCCGGGCCGCGCCATCGCCGGTCCGTCCACGTTTACGCTCTACGAGGTCGGCACCACCAAGGAGGTCGCCCTCGATGGCGGCGCATCCCGCCGCTACATCTCGGTCGATGGGGGGATGAGCGACAACATCCGTCCGGCGCTCTACAGCGCCGACTACTCGTGCACGCTGGCTTCCCGGTCCTCACACGCCCCGCCGGTGCTGAGCCGGGTGGTCGGCAAGCACTGTGAGTCCGGCGACATCGTCGTCAAGGACGAGTACCTCCCCAACGACGTGCGGGCCGGTGACCTGCTCGCCGTCCCTGGCACCGGTGCCTACTGCCGCTCGCTGGCCAGCAACTACAACCACGTGCCGCGCGCCGCCGTGGTCGCGGTCCGCGACGGCGAGGCCCGGCTGTTGCTGCGCCGCGAGACAGAACAGGACCTCTTGTCACTCGACCAGGGCTAGGCAGGCTCCAGCCCTCGGCGCGGCCCCGGGCCGAGGGTCGCGAGCGCGTCCTCGTAGTTGTAGATCGCGCAGGTCTCCAGTGACAGGCAGCCGCAGCCGATGCAGCCGTCGAGGTTGTCGCGCAGGTTCTGCAGCCGCGCAATGCGGCCGTCGAGGTCCGTGCGCCAGCGTTCGGACAGCCGCGACCAGTCCGCCGAGGTCGGGGTGTGCCCGGCGGGCAAGGTGTCCAGCGCCACGCCGACGTCGTGCAGCGAGATGCCAAGTCGCTGGGAGAACCGGATGAACGCGACGCGGCGGAGCACGTCACGGTGGTAGCGACGCTGGTTGCCGCTGGTCCGGCGGCTCGAGATGAGGCCCTCGCGCTCGTAGAAGTGCAACGCGGACACGGTCACTCCGGCGCGTTCGGCCACCTCACCGGGGGTGAGCTCGCGTTGGCGGATCGTGACGTTCGACATGGTGTCCTCCGGACCTCAAGTTTACCTGAGGTCTGGCGAGTAAGGCTCAGCCTGTCCAGACCACGACTGTTCGGGGTTCGTCCGTGGCAGTGCCGGGCTATGGACAGGGTGCTGCGCCGATACCCTTGACAGGTGAGCATTTCGCCCCCCAGCAGCCTGCCCGTTCCTGAGCGGCACAGCATCGACCGACCCATCAGGGTCGCCCTGCTGGGCTGCGGAGTGGTGGGCACCGAGGTGGCCCGGCTGCTCACCCGCGACGCGGCGGAACTCGCCCAACGGGTCGGGTCGCCGATCGAGCTCGGCGGCATCGCGGTCCGCAGGATCGACCGCGAACGTGCTGTTGACCTGCCCACGGATCTCTTCACCACCGATGCCGCCGGCCTCGTCGCCCGCGGTGACATCGACGTTGTCGTGGAGGTCATCGGCGGCATCGAGCCGGCCCGCGAGCTGATCCTGAGTGCCCTCGACCATGGCGCCTCGGTCGTCACCGCCAACAAGGCGCTGCTCGCCGAGGACGCCGCGACGCTCTACGAGGCCGCGGAGAAGGCCGAGCGTGACCTCGCGTTCGAGGCAGCCGTCGCCGGAGCCATCCCGATCGTCCGCCCGCTGCGCGAGTCGCTGGCCGGTGACGCCGTCACGCGCGTGCTCGGCATCGTCAACGGCACCACCAACTTCGTCCTCGACGCCATGACCACGACAGGCTCGGGTTACTCCGAGGCGCTCGACGAGGCCCAGCGCCTCGGTTACGCCGAAGCCGACCCCACCGCCGACATCGAAGGCTTCGACGCCGCCTCGAAGGCGGCCATCCTGGCCGGGCTCGCCTTCCACACGCGCGTATCGATCGGCGATGTCCATCGCGAGGGCATCACCGAGGTCACCGCTGCCGACGTCGCATCGGCCAGCGAGATGGGTTGCGTCGTCAAGCTGCTGGCCATCTGCGAGAAGCTCGACACTCCGGACGGCCCTGCCATCTCGGCGCGCGTACACCCCGCGATGATCCCCGACACCCATCCTCTGGCGAGCGTCCGCGGCGCCTACAACGCCGTGTTCGTCGAGAGTGAGTCCGCCGGCCAGCTGATGTTCTACGGCCCCGGCGCCGGCGGTGCGCCAACGGCGAGCGCCGTGCTGGGCGACGTCGTCTCGGTGGCGCGCAACCGCGTCCGTGGTGTCGTCGGACCCGGCGAGTCGACCCACGCCGAGCTCGAGGTCCTCGGCATGGGTCAGGCCCGCACGAGATACCACATCGCCATCGACGTCGACGACCGCGCCGGGGTGCTCGCCACTGTCGCCCATGCGTTCGCCGAGTACGGCGTCTCCATCAAGACCGTGCGGCAGGAGGGTCATGGTTCGGACGCCCAGCTCGTCATCGTCACCCACGAGGCCGACGACGCTGCGCTGTCGTCCACGGTGGCGGCACTGCGGGGACTCGACATGGTGCGCGACATCTCGTCGGTCATGCGGGTCGAGGGGGTCTCCTGATGGCACGCCTCTGGCGCGGAGTCATCGAGGAGTACCGCGAGTGGCTGCCCGTCGACGAGCACACTCCGGTCGTCACGCTCGGTGAGGGCGGTACACCACTCGTGCACTCCTCATGGCTGTCCGGGCTGGTCAGCGGCGACGTCTGGCTCAAGGTCGAGGGCGACAACCCGACCGGCTCGTTTAAGGACCGCGGCATGACCGCGGCCATCTCGGTCGCCGCCGGTAAGGGTGCCAAGGCGGTCGTCTGCGCCTCCACCGGCAACACGTCGGCATCGATGACCGCCTACGCGGCCCGCGCCGGGCTCACCCCGATCGTGCTCGTGCCCCACGGTCGCATCGCCGCGGGCAAGATGGCGCAGACGGTCATGCACGGAGCCGAGGTCATCCAGGTGCGCGGCGGGTTCGACGAGTGCCTCCAGATCTCCCGCGAGCTGGCCGAGCAGTATCCGGTCGAGCTCGTCAACTCGGTCAATCCGTTGCGACTGCAAGGCCAGAAGACGGCTGCCTTCGAGATCATCGACGCGCTGGGTCACGCTCCAGACATGCATGTCCTGCCGGTGGGCAACGCAGGAAACATCTCCGCGTACTGGATCGGTTTCAAGCAGTACGAGAAGGCCGGTCTCGCGGACCGGACTCCGCACCTGTGGGGATTCCAGGCCGAGGGCGCCGCCCCGCTCGTGCTCGGCGAGCCGGTCGCGAACCCGGAGACGGTCGCCTCGGCCATCCGCATCGGCAACCCGGCGTCTTGGCTGCTCGCGGAGTCGGCGCGCGACGACTCCGGCGGCCGGATCGACGCGGTGTCCGACGAGCAGATTCTGGCCGCGCAACGCGAGCTGGGCTCAAAGGAGGGTGTCTTCGTCGAGCCCGCGTCTGCAGCCGGGGTCGCAGGCCTGATCGCGGCCACCGAAGCCGGTGACGTCGAGCCCGGCCTCACGATCACGGTCACCGTCACCGGGCACGGCTTGAAGGACATCGAGACGGCGATGGCGGGCGTCGACTCCATCGTCGACTCGGTCATCGACGTCGACGTCCGCGAAGCCGCCGTGATCGCCGGCCTGGCATGACTCTGGTGAAGGGGCCGGTCGCAGTCCGCACGCCTGCGTCGGCTGCCAACCTCGGGCCGGGCTACGACGCCCTGGGCCTGGCGCTCGCAATGCACGACCGGCTCGAGGCCGAGGTCCTCGCTGACGGGCTCGAGGTCGACGTGACGGGAGAGGGCGCCGACGACGTGCCACGCGACCGCGACCACCTCGTGGTCCGCGCGATGGACGCCGCATTCGATCTCCTCGGTGAGCGTCCCCCCGGTTTGCGCCTGACATGCGACAACGTGATTCCCCACGCTCGTGGACTCGGGTCGTCGTCCGCGGCGATCGTCGGCGGCATCGTGCTCGCCCGGGCCCTCGTGGAGGGGGGCGACGAACGCTTGAACGACGCCGGCGCGTACCAGCTGGCCTCCGACCTGGAGGGCCATCCGGACAACGTGGCGGCCGCGATGTTCGGCGGCTTCACGATCGCCTGGCTAGACGGAACGGTGGCATCGGTGCAACGGCTCGACGTCGCCGCCCGCGTCACGGTTCTGGTGCCACCCGAGCCGGTCTCGACCATGACCGCTCGCAATCTTCTGCCGAGTCAGGTTCCACACGGTGACGCGGCCGCCAACGGCGCTCGAGCGGCGCTCCTCGTCGCTGCACTCACCAGCGACCCCACGCACTTGCTCGCCGCCACCGAGGACTTCCTGCACCAGTCGTATCGGGCCGAGGCAATGCCGGCGTCGCACGAGCTGGTGCAGGGCCTGCGCTCCGCCGGCGTCCCGGCTGTCATCTCCGGTGCCGGGCCGACCGTGCTTGCGTTCGGACGCGGCCTCGAAGGGGTCGTGCCGACCGGATGGGCCGCGCACGAGCTCGACGTCGAGCCGCGCGGGGCACACGTCGACACCGGCGTGGGCGCTGGTCCAACGGCGGCTGACGGCATAGTCGAATAGGGGAATCCTCACCCGACTCGAGGTGTTACAGTTGTTGACGTCGGAGTCGAGAACATCTCCCCGACAAGAATCATTCACTCAGCCCGTTCTGCGGGCCCAGCCTGTTGACGAGGCACCATCCCTGAGATCCGGGAACCCCCGGAAGATGTGTGGCCTCAGCAAGGAAACCCACGTGACAGACACCACGACCCAGCCCGTCCCTCCCGCTGCTGAGCAGCCAGAGACGGCCCAGCAGTCCAAACCCCGCCGCAGCGGTGGTGGACTGGGCGGCAAGGTGCTCGCCGAGCTCCAGGAGATCGCCGGAGGGCTCAACATCTCCGGCGCGTCCAAGATGCGCAAAGGCGAGCTGATCGACGCCATCAAGGCCGCGCAAGGCGGGGCCGACAAGACGGCCCAGGCCGAGACCGACAAGCCCGTCCAGGGCGGGGCCGGCAAGGCCAGAGAGCCACGCGGCGGCGCAAAGTCCCAGAGCGGTGACGAGGCTCCACAGGGTGACACGGACCAGGAGTTCAACGCTCCGGACACCGATGAGAAGCCCGACGACCAGAAGCCGAAGTCCGGCGACGGTCAGAAGAACGACCAGCGGAATGACTCCGGCAACCGCAACCAGGGCGGCGGAAATCGCAGCCAGCGCGGCGACAACCGCAACCAGGGCGACAACCGCAACAAGGGTGGCGACAACCGCAACCAAGGTGGCGGCGGCCAGGATGGCGGCAACCGCAACGACGACGACTTCGGCGCGGGAGGCGGTCGCCGGCGCAACCGTCGTGGTCGCAACCGCGGCAACCGCGGTCCGGAAGGCGAGCCCACCTACACCGACGACGACGTCCTCGTGCCGGCCGCCGGCATCCTCGACATCCTCGAGAACTACGCGTTCGTTCGCACCACCGGTTACCTGCCGAGCGAGAACGACGTGTACCTCTCGCTCTCGATGGTCCGCAAGTGGGGCCTTCGCAAGGGCGATGCAGTGGTCGGCCAGGTGCGTCAGCCCCGCGAGGGCGAGCGCAAGGAGAAATTCAACCCGATGGTGCGGGTCGACTCGGTCAACGGCATGACGATCGACGAGGCGCAGAAGCGCGTCGACTTCTCCAAGCTCACGCCGCTGTTCCCCACCGAGCGGCTGCGTCTCGAGACCGAGCCACACATCATGACCACGCGGATCATGGACATCATGTCCCCGATCGGCAAGGGACAGCGCGGACTCATCGTGTCCCCGCCCAAGGCCGGAAAGACGATGATCATGCAGGCCATCGCCAACGCGATCGCCGAGAACAACCCCGAGTGCCACCTGATGGTCGTCCTCGTCGACGAGCGTCCCGAAGAGGTCACCGACATGCAGCGGACGGTCAAGGGCGAGGTCATCGCCTCGACGTTCGACCGCCCGGCCTCCGACCACACCACGATCGCCGAGCTGTCCATCGAGCGAGCCAAGCGGCTCGTCGAGCTGGGTCACGACGTTGTGGTGCTGCTCGACTCGATCACCCGCCTCGGTCGTGCCTACAACCTCGCGGCACCGGCCAGCGGACGGATCATGTCCGGCGGTGTCGATTCCTCGGCGCTCTACCCACCCAAGAAGTTCTTCGGTGCGGCGCGCAACATCGAGGACGGCGGCTCGCTGACGATCATCGCCACCGCGCTGGTCGAGACCGGCTCCCGCATGGACGAGGTGATCTTCGAGGAGTTCAAGGGCACCGGCAACATGGAGCTGCGGCTGCGCCGCGACTTCGCCGACAAGCGCATCTTCCCGGCCATCGACGTCGACGCGTCGAGCACCCGTCGCGAGGAGCTGCTGATGGCCAAGGACGAGCTCGCCGTCGTCTGGAAGCTGCGTCGCGTGCTGTCCGGCCTCGAGGGACAGCAGGGCCTCGAGCTCATGCTCGACCGGCTCAAGAAGGCGTCCAGCAACGTCGAGTTCCTCATGTCGATCAACAAGACGATGCCGCAGGGCACGTCGAACGGCGAGGACTGATCGGAGCACGTGCCGGAGAACGCAGCTTGGTCTGCGATCTCTGGGACGCGCCCGTAGGCTCATCGACATGACTACTGCGTTCGACTTCTCGGCCACCTCGATCGACGGCGACGAGCAACATCTCGCCGAATACAAGGGTCAGGTGATCCTCGTCGTCAACACTGCCTCCCAGTGTGGCTACACGGGCCAGTACAAGGGCCTCGAGGAGCTGTACCGCACGTACGCGGACCGGGGCCTCGTCGTGCTCGGCTTCCCTTGCGACCAGTTCGGCAACCAGGAGCCCGGCGACGAAGAAGAGATCGCCACGTTCTGCGAGCGCAACTTCGGGGTCACCTTCCCGCTCTTCGCCAAGGTCGACGTCAACGGAAGCGGGGCGCACCCCCTGTACCAGTGGCTGCGCTCGGAGAAGGGCGGCATCGTCGGCAACAAGATCCGCTGGAACTTCACCAAGTTCCTGATCGACCCCGAGGGCAACGTCGTCAAGCGCTACGGCACCACGACCACGCCCGACCAGATCGCCGACGACATCGAGGCGCTCCTCCCCGCATAGCCACGTTCGCGAGAGAGAAAGTGCCCGGTCGCGAGAGAGAAAGTGCCCGGTCGCGAGAGACTTCATCCGTCGGTGACGGGTTGCGTCCGCTCGCGAGAGACTCCGCACCATCGACAAGGATTCCTCGAGATACTCCCGCGGCTCGTCGTCGGGCTCATCGATGGTGCTGAAGTCGCTCACGAGCTCGGCACTGGGTTTCGCAGGCTTTGACGCTTGAGGCGCGGGCAGCGGAATACTCCAGGGCTCGATTTCCTTATACGTGTGCCTTTCAGGCACAATCAATCCTTGGTTCTGGTTCACGGTCTGCGACGCGGAACGACCCAGCGGCCACGAGAGGACTCCATGAAGCGCGACATCCATCCTGAGTACGTCGAGACCCAGGTCACCTGCACCTGTGGCAACTCGTTCACCACCCGTAGCACCGCCACCGAGGGCACCATCCGCTCCGAGGTGTGCTCGGCCTGCCACCCGTTCTACACGGGCAAGCAGAAGATCCTCGACACCGGCGGCCGCGTGGCCCGGTTCGAGAAGCGGTACGGCAAGAAATAGCTTCGACTCGGCGCCGACCCACTCC
>NZ_JBOHDT010000074.1:0-4345 GCF_050700635.1 Aeromicrobium sp. | reverse complement strand
CCGCTGACGCCTCGCCGCGACTGGCCGAGCTGCTGGCCTCGGCCGACGTCGTGGCCGCCGAGGACACCCGCCGGCTGCGTCGTCTCGCGTCGGACCTCGGCGTGGAGGTGGGCGGCCGGGTGGTGTCGTACTTCGAGGGCAACGAGCGCGAGCGGACGCCTGAGCTCGTGAAGGCTGTTGCCGACGGCTCCACCGTCCTACTGGTCACCGATGCGGGGATGCCGAGTGTCTCCGACCCCGGCTACCGCCTTGTTGCCGCGTGCGTCGACGCCGGCCTCGACGTCACTGCAGTGCCCGGCCCGTCGGCCGTGCTCACGGCGCTGGCGGTGTCGGGCCTGCCGGTCGACCGCTTCTGCTTCGAGGGTTTCGCGCCTCGCAAGGCGGGGGAGCGTCGCCGTGCGCTCGGGGCGCTGCGCCGCGAGCCACGAACCATGGTCTTCTTCGAGTCGCCGCACCGCACCGGGGCCACGCTGGCCGCGATGTCGGAGGCTTTCGGCGCAGACCGTCCAGCCGCGGTGTGCCGCGAGCTCACGAAGACCTACGAGGAGGTCGCCCGCGGGACGCTCGCCGAGCTCGTCGCATGGGCCGAGGGGCAGGAACACGGGGTGCGCGGTGAGGTCACGCTCGTGGTCGCCGGTGCCACCGAGCAGGAGCGCGACCACACGGCCGACGATCTGCGCGAGCTGGTCGCCGAGGCCGAGGGCGACGGGCTGAGCCGCAAGGACGCGATCGCCCGCGTGTCCGCCGAGACCGGTGTCCGCCGACAGGACGTCTACACCGCCGCGCACGCCCCTCACTAGGATTGAGCGCGTGCCTTCACCCGCCGACTCGACCTTTTACGTCACGACGCCCATCTACTACGTCAACGACGCGCCCCACATCGGCCACGCGTACACGACCGTGATGGGCGACATCATCACGCGGTGGCACCGCCAGCGGGGCGAAGACGTCTGGTACCTCACCGGCACCGACGAGCACGGGCTCAAGGTGCTGCGCAAGGCGCAGGAGAACGGCGTCACGCCCAAGGAATGGGCCGACCCGCTCATCAAGAAGGAGTGGATGCCGCTCCTGGAGACGATCGACGTCGCCAACGACGACTTCATCCGCACCACCGAGCAGCGCCACCTCGACGGCGCGCGCGCCTTCTGGCAGGACCTCTACGACCGCGGCGCGGTCTACCAGGGTGAGTACTCCGGCTACTACAGCGTCGGGAGTGAGGAGTTCGTCGGCGACGACGACGTCGTCGCCGGCGAGGGCGACGACGAAGGATTCAAGGTCTCCTCGCTCGACGGCAGCCGGGTCGAGTTCATGACCGAGGAGAACTACTACTTCAAGCTCTCGGAGTACCAGCAGCCGCTGCTCGACCACTACGCGGCGAATCCCGACTTCATCAAGCCGGCCTCGGCCCGCAACGAGATCGTCTCGTTCGTCAGTCGCGGGCTCAAGGATCTCTCGATGTCGCGGTCGACCTTCGACTGGGGCATCAAGGTGCCGTGGGACGAGAACCACGTCATGTACGTCTGGATCGAGGCGCTCCTGAACTACGTGACGGCCATCGGGTACGGAACGGACCGAGAGCGATTCGATCGCATCTGGCCGGCTGACGTGCACATCGTCGGCAAGGACATCGCCCGCTTCCACGCGGTCATCTGGCCGGCGATGCTGATGGCGGCCGGCCAGCCGGTGCCGCACCAGGTCTTCGCGCACGGATGGCTGCTCGTCGGTGGCCAGAAGATGAGCAAGAGCAAGGCCAACGGCATCCGCCCCGACGAGCTCGTCGACGTCTTCGGCTCCGATGCCTACCGCTACTACTTCGCCCGTGCACTGACGTTCGGAAGCGACGGCTCGATCTCCTGGGAGGACATCCACGCCAGGTACCACGCCGAGCTCGCCAACGGCTTCGGCAACCTTGCGTCGCGCGTGGCCGCGATGATCACCTCGTACTTCGGCGGCACGCTGCCCAGCTCGGGTGAGCGCACCGACGCGGAGGACAAGATCGTGCTCACGGTCGAGTCCGCGGTCGCCGACGCGGACGCCGCCATCGACGCGGTCGCACCGCAGGATGCGCTCGCCGCCATCTGGCGCATCGTCGAGGAGCTCAACGGCTACCTCACCGAGCAGGCACCGTGGAAGCTGGCCAAGGCCGATCCCGACGGTGCCGCTGATGGCGGCCGCTTGGCCACGATCCTCCTCACGGCGGCGGAGGGGCTGCGTGCGCTCGCCGTGCTCCTCAACCCGGTGATGCCCAAGGCATCGGCCTCGTTGTGGTCGTCGCTCGGTGCAGAACCAGCGCTCGGCCCGCTGGCCGACCAGCGCATCGCCGACGCGGCCGCGTGGGACACCCTGCCGGCGGGATCCACCATCACCAAGGTGCCGAGCCTGTTCCCGCGCATCGAGGCCCAGTGACGCAAACGCACGACGACTGGCCGTGGCCGGACGCACCCGAGCCGCTGCCGTCACCAGTCGTCGACAACCACTGCCACCTCGACCATCGCATCAAGGGCGGGCTGCTCATCGACGTCGACGACGCGCTCGACCGGGCGGCGGCCGTCGGCGTCACTCGGATCGTGCAGGTCGGCTGCGACATCGAGAGCTCACACTGGGCGGTGGAGACGGCGCGGGCCCAGCCGTCGATCGTGGCCACCGTCGCGTTGCACCCGAACGAGGCGCCGCTGCTCGCCGAACAGGGGACCCTCGACGACGCGCTTCGGGAGATCGACGAACTGGCGCGGCACCACGTGGTTCGAGCAGTGGGTGAAACTGGGCTCGACTACTTCCGCACGGGAGAGGATGGCCGGGCGGCACAGCACCACTCCTTTCGCGAGCACATCCGGATGGCTCACCGGCACGACCGCACGCTGGTGATCCACGACCGCGACGCCCACGACGACGTGCTGCGTCTGCTCGACGAGGAAGGCGTGCCGCCCCGGACCGTCATGCACTGCTTCTCCGGTGACGCCGATTTCGCCCGGGCCTGTGTCGACCGTGGCACATATTTGTCGTTCGCCGGAACCGTGACTTTCAAGAACGCCGAGTCGTTGAGAGATGCATTAAGAGTGACCCCTCGTGACCGTATCCTCGTGGAGACTGATGCGCCCTTCCTCACACCAACGCCGTACCGCGGTCGACCCAACGCATCGTTTCTCGTGCCTCTCACCGTGCGGTTTATGGCTGGAATAGTAGGATTTTCTGATGCTGAACTCTGCCGTGACATCAACACGAATACCGAACACGCGTTCGGCGGACCGTGGGCAGAGCGAGTTTGACCTGTGATTCGACGCTCGTACGGTGGAAAAGTTGCCCCGACCCCGAGACACAAGGTTGACCCTGTGCATCACCCTCATCGCATCCGCAAGAAACGCGCGCTCATTGCGCTCAACATCGCTGTGCTGCTGGTCATCGCCGGCGGCACCGCCGCTTACGGAGCCCTGAGCAAGACCGTCACCGTGGACCTCGACGGGCGCTCCGACACGGTTCGCACCTTCAGTGACTCCGTCACCGGCGTGCTCGCCTCCAAGGACGTCGAGCTGCGGGCGGACGACAAGATCAACGTCGACGAGAAGGCTCCTTTGGCCGACGGCGACACGATCAAGGTCGACTACGCCAAATCGGTCAGCGTCGCCGTTGACGGCAAGTCCCGTGAGGCCACCGTGCACGACGACACTGTCGGCGACGTCCTCGACCGCTACGAGGTCGACCCGTCCGACGACGCATACATGAACGTCAGCCGTTCCGCCCGCATCCCGCGCGCCGGTCTCGACATCGTCGTCAGCAACCCGAAGAAGATCACCGTCAAGGCCGACGGCGACACCGAGAAGTTCACCTCCTCGGCGCCCACCGTCGAGTCCGCCCTGAAGGACGCTGACGTCCGTCTCGACAATGACGACCGGGTCGACCCGGGTCGTGCCGCGCTCGTGGGCGAGGGCGACAAGCTCAAGGTCACCCGCATCGAGATGATCGACAAGACCGAGACGGTCGACCTCGAGCCGCCGGTCGAGTACAAGGACGACGGCGACATGGAGAAGGGCG
Source organism: Aeromicrobium sp. (assembly GCF_050700635.1). GTDB lineage: Bacteria > Actinomycetota > Actinomycetes > Propionibacteriales > Nocardioidaceae > Aeromicrobium. Next base: position 316 of record NZ_JBOHDT010000074.1, on the reverse strand, counting down.
CCACCAAGGTGCTCGAGCCCGGCAAGGCTGGCAAGGCCCGTGAGCACGTCCTCATCACCAAGGCCGACGGCGAGCAGCAGAACCGCCTCGTGCTGACCTCCAAGAAGCTTGAGAAGCCTGAGACCCGGGTCATCGCCCGTGGCACCGCCGAGTCCCCGTCCGTCGCCTCCGGCAGCGTCTGGGACAAGATCGCCGAGTGCGAGTCCGGCGGCAACTGGAGCATCAACACCGGCAACGGCTACTACGGCGGCCTGCAGTTCAGCGCTGCCACCTGGCACAGCGTGGGCGGCCCCGGCCTCCCGCACGAGCACAGCCG
>NZ_JBOHDT010000073.1:0-22722 GCF_050700635.1 Aeromicrobium sp. | reverse complement strand
CTAGAGCTTGTCGACCGGGGCGTAGCGCAGGAGCAGACGCTTGACGCCCTGCGAACCGAAGTCGACCGAAGCCACGGCGTTGTCGCCCTGACCCTCGAGCGCGATGACCGTGCCAAGGCCGAAGCTGTCGTGGCTGACGCGGTCGCCGGGGTCGAGCGACGGCACCTCGCGCGAGCGGGACGAGCGCGCCGCGACGGTGGACGATCGGAATCGTGCCGAGGCAGCCGGACGACGGGGCGTCCACTGCGTGGGGGCCTGGGCCTCGCGACGCCAGTCGATCAAGGGATCGGGCAGCTCCTCGAGGAAGCGAGACGCGGGGTTGTAGGACGGCGCACCCCACGCCGACCGGCTGGTGGCCCGAGTGACGTAGAGCCGCGTGCGCGCGCGGGTGATACCGACGTAGGCGAGCCGGCGCTCCTCCTCCAGCTCGGCGGAGTCACCGAGCGATCGCATGTGCGGGAAGACGCCGTCCTCGAGTCCGGTGAGGAACACCACCGGGAACTCGAGACCCTTGGCCGTGTGCAGCGTCATGAGAGTGACGACACCGTCGCCCTCGTCGGGAACAGCATCGGCGTCGGCGACCAGAGACACCTGCTCGAGGAAGGCCGCCAGCGAGCCGGGGGTGAGGTCGAGCCCCGCGTCCTCCGCAGCGACCTCGGCGTCGTCGGCCCCCGTCGCGGAGGCGGCATCATCTGGCACGGTGCCCGCCTGCACTACGAACTCGCGCGCCACGGCGACGAGCTCGGCGAGGTTCTCGACCCGTGTCTCGTCCTGGGGATCCTTGCTCTGCTCGAGGGTGGCGAGGTAGCCGCTGCGGGTGAGGGCGGCCTCGAGGACGGCGTCGGCGGGCTCACCGGCCGCGGCCAACGCCGTCAGTCCGCTCATGATCTCGACGAAGGACTGCACCGCCGACAGCGAACGCGTGGCGAGCTCGCCGGACTCCTCGGCCCGCTGCATGGCTTCCCAGAACGAGATGCCCTCGCGCGCGGCCAGCCGCTCGACGGACGCCTGCGCGCGGTCGCCGATGCCCCGCTTGGGCTCGTTGACGATGCGCCGCATCGACACGGCGTCGAGTGGGTTGACCAGCACGCGCACGTAAGCCAGCGCGTCCTTGACCTCCTTCCGCTCGTAGAACCGCACCCCGCCGACGACGCGGTATGGCAGACCGACCCGGATGAACACTTCCTCGAACACACGGCTCTGCGCGTTGGTCCGGTAGAACACCGCGACATCGGAGGCTTTCGCATCGCCTGTGTCGGTGAGACGGTCGACCTCGTCGGCCACGAACTGTGCCTCGTCGCGCTCGTCGTCACCGACGTAGCCGACGATCTTCTCGCCGTCGCCCTGGGCCGACCACAGGTTCTTTTCCTTGCGGCCCTGGTTGCGGCTGATGACCGCGTTGGCCGCCGAGAGGATGGTCTGCGTGGAGCGATAGTTCTGTTCGAGCAGGATGGTCGACGCCTTCGGGAAGTCGTCCTCGAACTCGAGGATGTTGCGGATGCTGGCGCCCCGGAAGGCGTAGATGGACTGGTCGGAGTCGCCCACCACCATGAGGTCGGTCTCGTCGTCGCAGAGCTCGCGGATGAGGGCGTACTGCGCATGGTTGGTGTCCTGGTACTCGTCGACGAGGACGTGCCTGAACCGTCGGCGGTACGTTTCGCGGACGTCAGGGAACGCCTGGAACAGATGGACGGTCATCATGATGAGGTCGTCGAAGTCCATGGCGTTGGCCGCCTTGAGCCGGCGCTGGTACTGCCCGTACGCCTCGGCGTACAGCTCCTCGGTCGGGTTCTCGGCTCGGCTGCCGGCGGCCTCGTGGTCGACGAGCTCGTTCTTGAGGTTCGAGACCCAGTGCAGCACGGCCCGCGGGTTGACCCGCTTGGGATCGAGGTCCATGTCGCGGCACACGAGCGTCATGAGCCGACGTGAGTCGGCCGCGTCGTAGACCGAGAACGACGAGCTGTATCCGAAGCGGGTGGCCTCGCGGCGCAGGATGCGGACGCAGGCGGAATGGAACGTCGACACCCACATCGCACGTGATGCCCCACCCACCGATGCAGCAACTCGGGATCGCATCTCCGCCGCTGCCTTGTTGGTGAACGTGATCGCCAGGATGGAGCCCGGGTGGGCGCCTCTGGCCGCGATGAGCCACGCGATGCGCCGGGTGAGCACGCGGGTCTTGCCGGACCCGGCACCGGCCACCACCAGCAGCTGACCCACCGAGTGCCCGACGGCCTCGCGCTGGGCGTCGTTGAGTTCGTCGAGCACCGTCTCTGACCGGGGTCGCCTGGTCCCACGGGCCGGCGGCTCGCGGCCATGCGGCGGGGTGGCCCTCTCGGGCACGGGGAACGGCAACGTCATCGTCGTACCAGCCTACGTTCCGACGAGGACATGAGCGGGATGGCCTCAACGCGCAGTCGGCCCCGTGCCGTGTTAGAAAAAGGAGTGGAACTGCTGCGTATCGACCTGACGAGCGACGAGCCTCCCTACGAGCAGCTACGGCGTCAGATCGCCGAGGCCGCCGCCGCCGGACTGCTCGCACCCGGCCATCGGCTCCCGACCGTCCGCCAGCTGGCCGCCGATCTCGGCCTCGCCGCCAACACCGTGGCCCGCGCCTACAAAGAGCTGGAGGCCGACGGTGTCGTCGAGACCCATGGTCGTGGTGGCACCTTGGTCGCCACGCGTCGCATCGGTGACGCCGACGCCGGCGACGCCGCGGCGGCGTACGTTCGCACGGCCCGAAGCCGCGGGCTGTCGCTCGAAGAGGCGCGACGACTCGTCGAGACCACCTGGATCCGCTGACCCTTCGTCCCCCACGGGCAGACCCGCGGGCGGTGCCCCAGGGCTCAGGGACCAAGGTCAGACGTCGAGTGCGCCGATCTCGGGACGATCCGGCCCGAAATGGCGGAACATCACCCGGTCCCGGACCCGGTCGCCCCACCGCTGAAGCTGGCGTTCGCCCCAGGCCGTCCGGCCGATGATGCGGAATCGCACCAGGTTGAGCACCACGACGTACGCCACTGCCCACGGCGGTCGCAGCGGCAGCCCGAACTCGCGCATGCTCTGCGGGCCGAGCAGCGTCGTGAGCATGCTCAGCAGCCGCTCCCGCGAGAGCCAGCGGCCGATGCGTGGGAATCGCTCGAAGTGGAGACCCTTCTGCGCAGCCACGATCGCCTGGGCGAGCTGCGGACCGGCCTCGCTGATGTCGGCCTGGGCCAGCAGGATGTGGTAGTTCAGCCGGTGCTGCTCTTTCTCGGTCTCCACGAGCCACTGGCCGTCGACGCCCACGAGCCAGCCGATGTACTTCCACAGGTGCATGACGGCGCGTGACTCCTCAGGCGTGATCCGCGCGTTCAACGCACGCGAGCCGAGCAACAGAACCCCGTTGAACAGGCCCAGCGTGGCCGCCTGGTCGGTCTGGTTGATCGGCAGGCCCCAGCGGGCGACATCCCACTGCGAGGTGAAGGTCTCGTTGACGAGGGCATGCATGACACGCACGTGCACGGTCAGCTGATAGCCCTCGTGGTCGCGGCGCATGCCGTTCGGCCGCCCAACGGCCACCGCCCACTTCTGCGTCTCGCCGAGCCGGCGCATCGTCATGTCGCCGGTGAGGCCACCGGTGTCGACGAGCAGATCGGTCGGGCCACCGAAGCGGTAGCCGCCGAGGAGCGACAGCTGGAGCAGCACGTCGGCGGCGTTCTGCCCGAGCCGCCGGTTCACACGCGCACCTTCCTCCACCAGGTCCCAGTCGACCCACGACGGCACCGTCTCGACGTGCTCGAAGAACGACCGCAGTGCGGACGGAGCGTCCTCCACCGCGTCGACGCCCTCGGCGATCGCACGACGGAGCTGGTCCGTCGTCACCCGATCGGGGTTGTCAGCCGGGAGCCGCATCGCCCTGGCAAGAACGGCGCCCAGCGCGTCGCGCTCCATGAATCCCCGCGAGATGCGCTCCATCAGTTCCTCGTCGACCTCCCGAACGCCGGCGACCCGGCGCAGGATGCGGCCGAGCCGCGCGCTTCGCTCCTCGGCCGCGCGGTAGCGGGCTGGGACGGTCGGCAGCGGATCGCGACTGGTGACGACGGCGGTTGAGGTCATACCCGGAGCATGACACGAGCGATCACTCGCATACAATTCGCATCATGACACGTCCCCCTCCGGCCGGCGCCCGCAAGATCCCCCAGCAGGAACGCTCGCGACTCATGGTCGAGCGCATCGTCGAGGCCGGGCGCACGGTGCTCCTGCGCGACGGGTACGACGCCGCCTCCACCAACCGCGTGGCCGCGGAGGCCGGCATCAGTCCGGGCTCCCTCTACCAGTACTTCCCGAACAAGGACGCGGTGATCACGGCTGTAGTTGAGCACTACTCCGACCACCTCGGCGAACGCATCACGGCCTCTCTCGCCGACCGCTTCGACGAGTCCGGCCCGACGATGGTAAGAGCCACCCTCGAGGCCCTGCTCGACGCGCTCGAGGAGAACGCCGAGTTCCTGCGCGTGGTCAGCGACGAGCTCCCCCGGGCCGAGAACAGCAGCCGGGCGGAGGCGCTCGAGCAACGCATCGTCGGCCTGGTCGGCGCCTACATCGCTGCACGCCGCCAGGAGATCCGCGACGTCCAGCCGTCGACGGCCGCCTGGGTGCTGGTGCGCTCGATCGAGCATCTGACCGTGCGCTACGTCCTCGAGTGCCCGCCCATCGATCGCGACGTGTTCGCGTCCGAGCTCGTCCACCTGGTCGCCGGCTACCTCCCCGAGGTGTAGCCGCTACTCCCCCGTCGGGTTGGGCTTACGCCAAGTGCGTTCGAACGGCAGCCGCCACGCGCGCGGGGCGATGAGCTGGTGCACCGAGTTGGGTCCCCAGGTGCCGGGCGCGTACGGGCGCACCGGCGGCGGGTCGTCGATCAGCGGCTGGGACACCTCCCACAGTCGCTCGATGCCCTCGGCCGTGGTGAACAGTGTGCGTTCGCCGCGCATCGCGTCGTGGAGGAGCCGCTCGTACGCCTCCAGCACGTCGCCGGCGCGGTCGGTCTCCTGCATGGCGAACTGCATGCTCAGCTTGTCGAGCCGCATCCCCGTTCCCGGGCGCTTGCCGTAGAAAGACAGCGACATCTTGGAGGAGTCGGCGAGGTCGAACGTGAGGTGGTCGGGCCCGGACAGGCTGACGCCCGACCCGCTGGGGAACATGCTCTTCGGCGGCTCCCGGAACGCGATCGAGATGATGCGTGCACCCTCGGCCATCTGCTTGCCAGTTCGGAGGAAGAACGGCACGCCTGCCCATCGCCAGTTGTCGATCTCGGCCCGTAGCGACACGAAGGTCTCGGTCTCCGACTCCGGCGCCACGCCGGACTCGTCGAGGTAGCCCTGGTACTGACCGCGCACGACCTGGGCCGGGTCGAGCGGACGCATCGACCGGAAGACCTTGTTCTTCTCCTCGCTGATCGACTCGGAGTCGAGCGACGTGGGCGGCTCCATCGCCATGAACGCCAGCACCTGGAACAAGTGCGTGACGACCATGTCCTTGAAGGCGCCGGTGCCCTCGTAGAACCCCGATCGTCCCTCCAGCGAGAGCATCTCCGGGACGTCGATCTGAACATGGTCGATGAAGTTGCGGTTCCAGATCGGCTCGAAGAGGCCGTTGGCGAACCGGAAAGCGAGAATGTTGAGCGCCGCCTCCTTGCCGAGGAAATGGTCGATGCGGAAGATCTGCTGCTCATCGAACACCTGGTGGATCGACGCATTCAGGGCCTTCGCGCTCACCAGGTCGGTGCCGAACGGCTTCTCCATGATGATCCGTGCACGTTCGACCAGGTGGGCGTCGTCGAGGGTGCGCACGACGTCGAGCGCGGCATTCGGCGGAACGCTGAGGTAGTGCAGTCGCCTCGGCTCACCGCCGAGCTCACCTTCCAACGTCTCGGCCTTCGCGGCCAGCGCCTCCGCACCATCCTTGACGTTGACGAAGTGAAGCTTCGCGGCGAAGTTCTCCCACTGGTCGGTACTGACCGACCGGGAGCCGAACTCCCGGCAGGCCTGCTCGGCGAACGCTCGGAACGAAGCGTCGTCGTGCTCGTCGAGAGAGACACCGATGAGCTTGGAGTCGGGCACCAGCCCCGACTGCAACAGATGCATCACGCCGGGCAGGAGCTTGCGGCGGGCGAGGTCGCCCGTGGCGCCGAAGAGCACGATCAGGTGTGGATCATCCACTCCGTCAGGCTAGCCCTCGACGGCCATTAGGGTGTGGGCCATGACGCAGATGAGCATGAACAAGGTGATCCACGGCGCCGTCCGTCGCGACCTCGACCGGTTCGTGGGCGCGTTGTCCGGGTTCCCCGCGGGCGACCAGAAGCGCGCGGACGAGCTGGCCACCGCGTGGGACAACTACGACTTCCAGCTCACCTACCACCACGAGGGCGAGCACCGCATCGCGTGGCCGGCGCTGGAGTCCGTCGGCGTCAGCCGTGAGCTGCTGACCACCCTCGACCGCGAGCACGAGGCGATGGCCGCCGCGATGGGCGAGACACGCACCGCGATCGCCTCCTTCAAGCGCACCGCGAGCGCCGAGGATGCCGCCACCGCCCTGAACGCGTTCACGAACCTGCGGACGGTGACGGTTCAGCACCTCGACCACGAGGAGGCCGAGATCGAACCGGTCTACCTGGCCAAGGCGGCCACGCCCGAGATGAAGGAGATGGGGAAGCAGTTCGGCCGCGACGCCAGCCCGAAGCAGGCCGGAACGTTCTTCGCCTGGCTGCTCGACGGGGCTTCCGACGCCGAGCGAGAGACTTTGCGCGGCTCCCTCCCCGGGCCGGTCCTCGCGATCCTCACCGGCCTCTTCGGCCGCCGTTACAAGCGTGATATCGCGTCCGTCTGGGCGGCCTGAGCCTCAAATCAGGCGGCGGTCGTTGGCCCAGCGGGTCAGCTCATGACGACTGGACAGCTGCAGCTTGCGGAGCACGCTCGACACGTGCGTCTCGACCGTCTTGATCGAGATGAACAGCTCCTTCGCGACCTCCTTGTAGGCGTAGCCACGGGCGATCAGCCGCATGACCTCGCGCTCGCGCTCCGTGAGCCGGTCGAGATCCTCGTCGACCTGGGCGATCTCGATGGTGCCGGCGAACGAGTCGAGCACGAACCCGGCGAGGCGGGGCGAGAAGACCGCATCGCCGCCCGCGACACGGCCGAGCGCGTCGATCAGCTCCGGTCCGGAGATGTTCTTGGTGACGTAGCCGCGTGCGCCGGCCCTGATGATGCCGATGACGTCCTCGGCGGCATCGCTGACCGACAGGGCGAGGAACGTGGTGGCTTTGCCCAATGAGTCCGGACCGAGCTGTTGGAGCCGGCGCAGCACTTCCATGCCGCCACCGCCGGGCATGTGGACGTCGAGAAGCACGACGTCGGGACGGGTCTCGGTGATGACCGCGACGGCGCTGTCGACGTCCTCCGCCTCGCCGACGACATCGACACCCTCTCCGCGCTCGAGTTCTGCCCGAACCCCGGTTCGGAACATGGCATGGTCGTCGACCAGCACGACGCGCAAGGTGCTCATGCGGAAGTCTCCTGACTGGTCCGAAGGGGTAGACGCATGGTGACCTCGGTTCCTTCCCCGGGTGCGCTGCGGATGGTGACGGTACCCCCGTGCCGCTCGACCCGTCCCACGATGGAACCACGAAGACCGAGCCGATCGTCGGCCACCTGCTCGGGGTCGAAGCCGATGCCACGGTCGCGGACGAACACCTCGGCCGCGCGATCGTCGCACTCGGCGTAGACGTCGACGCGTCCGACGCCGGCGTGCTTGGCGGCGTTGACCATGGCCTCGCGGGCAGCCCGGGCGAGCGCGGCAACATCGGAGTCGAGCGTGGCGTCACCGACACCCACGACCTCGACCTCGACCTGGTGCGCCTCCTCGACCTCGGCGGCGGCGGTGCGGAGGGCCGCGAGCAGCGAGTCGCCGTGATCGCCCTCGTCGCCGTAGAGCCAGGCCCGCAGGTCGCGCTCCTGGCGGCGCGCGAGCGTGGCGACCGCCGCAGGATCGTCGGCGTTCTTCTGCAGCAGAGCCAGCGTCTGCAGCACCGAGTCGTGGAGATGGGCAGCGACGTCGGCCCGTTCCTGCGAACGGACCCGCTCACGACGTTCGGCGGTCAGCTCAGCAAGCAGCTTGGAGATCCAGGGGCCGAGAATCAGTGCGATGCCGAGCAGAGCGATGCCCGTGGCGGACGCGACGTCGACGACTCCTCCCAGCCCGCGTTCCTGGGTGAGGACGTAGGCGGCGGCGAGTGCCACCATCACGACACCCGCGGCGATGCGGGCCGCGAACGCCCAGCCCGACGTCCGCTGCATCCAGCGCTGCCAGGCCACATCGTCGAGCTGACGCCAGACGACCGCGACGCCGAGCAGACCGACGAGCAGCGGCAGCAGCAGCGACCCGTCGACGCCTCGTCCGGTGACCTGAAGGAGAATCAGCACCCCTGCCCCGATCGCACAGATGGCCACCGTCTGCAGCACCTCGACCGGGCCGATTCGTGCGCGTCCGGTGCGCAGGCCGCGACGCGACGCCGACTCCAGTCCGGGCGTCATGGCCGGCTCCGCGAGGGGCATCAGACGCCACAGGATGAGGTAAGCGAAGACGCCGGCGCCGTTGAACCACGTCGCCACCACGAACCCCACCCGCACGGCGAGCACCGGCGCACCGAAGTGGTCCGCAAGCCCGGCGGCGACTCCGCCCAGCAGCCGATGGTCGGCAGGGCGAACGGCCCGGCGATACGTGGTGTGCTCGCTCACCCGTTGATCGTCACACGCGCGCATCCACACGCGCCACTGAGCGCGGCCCTTGCCTCACCCTGAGTCGCTGACCCGCAGAATCAGGGTCAAACCCGATGGTCTGCCGGCCTGCGTGCGTCCACGATGGAGTCATGACCGAGACCCGGCAACCGTCCGAGACAGACGATGGGTTCAACCCACGACGACTGCGCACCATCGCCGACGTGCGACGCTCGAAGGACGACCGTGTGCTCGCCGGCGTCTGCGCCGGCGCCGCGAAGTACCTGAACGTCGACCCCGTCGTCATCCGCGTCATCATCGCCGTGCTGACGTTCGTCGGTCTCGCCGGCCTCATCCTCTACGTCGCCGCGTGGCTGCTGCTTCCGGAGGAGGGCGAAGCACAGAGCATCGTCGCCGACTGGTTCAACCTCGACAAGAACGAGGAGACGGTACGCGTCGGTGGCCTGGTGGTCGCCGCGGTGCTCGCAGTGCTCGCGATCGTCGGCGACAGCCAGTGGGCCTGGTGGGGCATCCCGTGGGTCCTCGTCCTCGTGCCACTCGCTGCTCTCTACTGGTTCTTCATGGTGCGCTCGCGCCGCGAGCACGAGCCCACGAGTCCAGCCGATCCCGTCGGCACCGACACGCTGGTCCTGGACTCCGCAGGCGACCCGCTCCCCGAGCCCAGGAAGACCCGCGGCAAGCGGTCATGGGCGTTGACAGGTCTCACGGTGTCCGTCACGGCGATCGCGATGGCGGTCACGCTGCTCGTCGCCGAGGCGAACGGCGGTGTCCGGTGGACCACCTACGTCGCGGTCGCTCTCGGTGTCGTCGCGCTCGGTGTCCTGGTCGGGACGTTCTTCGGACATCCCGGACCGCTGGTGCTCATCGGGGTGGCGCTCACCGTGGCCCTGCTGGTCGGATGGATGCTTCCGAGCGGCGCCAGCGGCCAGCGAACGGTCACCCCGACCACGGCCGCAGCCGTCGACGAGGTGTACGAGCACGGGATGGGCGAGCTCGTGATCGACCTCAGCGAGGTCGAGGACGCCGACCAGCTGCTCGGAAGCACCTTGCGGGTCGAAACCGGCTGGGGTCAGACCACGGTGATCGTTCCCGACGATCTCAACGTCGGCCTGGACGCTGAGGTTCAAGCCGGTGACATTCACGCCTTCGGACGCCAGTCGAACGGCACCTACGCCGAGCTGGACCACGCACCGGATGATCCCGGCGCTCCCGCGTTGACCCTGCTCATCCGGCACTCACTCGGCGGAGTGGACGTGATCGAGAAATGAAGCGCCACGCCTTCCGCTGGGACGCCGTAGCCTTCGGGCTGTTCTTCCTGGCCATCCTCGGCCAGTGGGCCGTGTGGGAGCAGGACATGCTCTCACCCGACGACCTGGGCTACATCGCCGCCGGCGCGCTGATCCTGCTCGGGCTGGTCGGCATCGTCGCCACCGTCGTGAGCGCCAGGTCCGGTCACCGCACCGCACCGTTCACACCCGAACCGACCAACGACCCATCAACCATGGAGGGAACCCAGCATGACGAACCCCAAGCGACTCCACCGCAGTGACGACGACCGCTGGATCGGGGGTGTGTGCGGCGGCCTCTCCGAATACACCGGTGTCGACGCCGGGCTGATCCGGCTGCTCGTCGCCGTCGGGACGATCCTCGGGTTCGGCTCGTTGATCCTGGCCTACGTCGCGGCCTGGGTGATCATTCCGAAGGAGGACTCGCGTCCGATTCCTCCGATGAATCAGCCACCGACGCCCCCCACGCCTCCCGCGCCCGCACCGCCGTCCGAGTGAAGTCGGAGAACATCCCGTCGATGCCGGCTTCGAGGAAGGCGAGGTACTCCGGGAGCATGTCGCCGTAGTCGGCCTTCCCGGTACCGAGTCGCAGGTTCGCCGGGAGGAACGCGTTCTCGTCGCGCATCGTCCAGATGTGGACGTCGAGGCCGGCCGCGTGAGCCCGCTCGACGAGTCCGCTCGGCTCGCCGAGGTTGCCGGAGTCGTCGAGCGGGATCACCAGGTTCTTGAATGGGCCGATCGCGTGGGCGTAGCCGGCGACGAACTCCAGGCCCTCGGCCGACATCAGGTCCGCGTAGGTGCGCGGGTCGCCGGTGGCGACGAAGTCGGCCGGGCTGCCCTTCGGTGAGGCGAGCTGGACGAGGAAAAGCGGCGATCGGCGTCGGAGATCCTGGAGGTTGCACGACTCGAACGACTGGATGATCACCGGAGCGTCCTCGTGGTTCAGGCCGAGCCGCTCGAGCGCATCCACCAGGAGGTCGTTGAGGTCGAGACCAAGGCCCTGGAAGTAGGTGGGGTGCTTCGTCTCGACATAGACGCCGACCGGCGTGCCGCGCCGAGCGGTGCCCTCCTCGGCGATCGCGACCACATCGTCGAACGTGAGGATCTGCTCAGAGCCCGCGAGCGCCACGTTGTCCGGACGGATCTCGGGGATGCGCTCCGTGGCCCGCAGCGTCTTGAGCTCAGCGAGGGTGAAGTCCTCGGTGAACCACCCATCCTTCTCCACGCTGTCGACGATCTTCGTGGCGCGACGGTCGGCGAACTCCGGATGGTCGGCGACGTCGGTGGTGGACCCGATCTCGTTCTCGTGCCGCACCACCAGGTAGCCGTCGCGCGATGCCACGACGTCGGGCTCGATGTAGTCGGCACCGTCGTTGATCGCGAGGTCGTACGACGGGCGCGTGTGCTCGAGGCGGAGGCCGGGGCATCCGCGGTGGGCGATGACGAGGGGGTGGGCGAATACGGTCACCTGCTCATCATGGCCGAGGCGGTCGTCTCGTCAGCCGTCGACCTCGACGGGTAGGTTTCCCCCGTGAAGCCGTTCCTCCTGCTCGCCACCCGCGCCGAGGACCTGGCCGCCGACGACGAGTACGCCGAGTTCCTCCGCTGCGGCGGGCTCGACGCGTCGGATCTCGAGCGCAGGCGAGTCGAGCGCGACCCGCTGGGTGAGGTCGACCTGGACCGGTACTCCGGCTTGATCCTCGGTGGGAGCCCCTACACGATCAGCGAGCCGGAGCACGCAAAGTCATCCGCCCAGATTCGCGCCGAGTCCGAGCTCCTCACACTGCTGGACGAGGTCATCGATCGCGACTACCCGTTCCTCGGAGCGTGCTACGGCATCGGGCTCATCGGTCGGCACCAGGGAGCCGTCGTCGACCGCACGTATCCGGAGCCAGTCGGTCCGGCGATGCTCCGACTGACCGATGACGGGCGGGCCGACCCACTCTTCGGCGTCCTGCCGGACGTCTTCGAGGCGTTCCTCGGGCACAAGGAGGCGATCGCGAAGCTGCCCGACCACGCGGTCCACCTCGCGTCATCGGCCGCGTGCCCGGTGCAAGCCTTCCGGGTGCGGACGAACGTCTACGCGACCCAGTTCCATCCCGAGCTCGACGTCCCCGGCATCCAGGCCAGGATCGACATCTACAAGGACTACGGCTACTTCGCCCCCACCGAGGCCCAAGGGCTGAAGGACGCTGCGGCCAGCAGCAACGTCGTCCATCCGCCGACGATCGTGCGGCGTTTCGTGGAGCTGTACCAGCGCTGATCTTCCGCAGTTCGGCCGGTAGCGTGGCGGGATGAGCGATCGGCGGTTGTTCTCTCGGGGCAGCTGGCCCGAGACGGCTCGCATCGCTGAGCTGCTGCGGCATGAGACGATCGGCGGCATCCTGCTCATCGGGGCGGCGGCTCTCGCCCTGGTCGCGGCAAACGTCGGCGACACCTACGAGACGGTCCGCGACACCGTCGTCGGGCCGTCCGCACTCCACCTCGACCTCTCGCTGGGTACCTGGGCGGCAGACGGGCTGCTGGCGATCTTCTTCTTCGTGGTCGGCCTCGAGCTCAAACGCGAGTTCGTGGCGGGCGACCTGCGCGATCCTCGGCGTGCGGCGGTGCCGATCGTCGCCGCCGTCGGTGGCGTGGTCCTGCCCGCCGCCATCTACATGTTCGTGAACGTCACAGTGGATGGGGGCGAGACGCAAGGCTGGGCCATCCCGACTGCCACCGACATCGCCTTCGCTCTGGCGGTCCTCGCCATCATCAGCACGCATCTGCCGTCGGCTCTACGCACGTTCCTGTTGACGCTCGCGATCGTCGACGACCTGCTGGCCATCACGATCATCGCCTTCTTCTTCACCGACGACCTCAAAGTCATCTGGCTCATCGCTTCTCTCATCCCCATCGCCGCGTTCGCGACGCTCGTGCAGAAGCGGATCTGGTCAGGGTGGCTGCTGATGCCCCTGGCCGCGGTCGCCTGGGCGCTGGTGCATGCGTCGGGTGTGCATGCGACGGTCGCCGGCGTGCTGCTGGGCTTCACGGTGCCCGTGCTGCGCCGTGACGGTCTGGACGGGCGCGGCCTCGCCGAGCACCTCGAGCACGTCGTGCGGCCGCTCTCCGCCGCCGTGGCCGTGCCGACGTTCGCCTTCTTCTCGGCCGGCGTCGCCATCGACGGCTTGGACGGACTCACCGACGCTGTGCGTCACCCGGTCACGATCGGCATCGTGCTCGGGTTGGTCGTCGGGAAGACACTCGGCGTCCTCGGTGCCACCTGGCTGATGTCGACCTTCACTCACGCCCAGCTCGACGACGACCTGTCATGGTGGGACGTGCTCGGCCTGTCGATGCTCGGCGGCGTCGGATTCACGGTCGCGCTGCTCATCGGCGAGCTCGCGTTCGGACTGGGCAGCGAGACGGACGAACGCGTCAAGGTCGGCGTCCTGCTGGGTTCGGTGGTCGCCGCGTCGGCCGCGGCGGTGGTGCTGCGGGCCCGGAACCGCGTCTACCGCCGCATCGAGGCAGCCGAACGCATCGACAGCGACCACGACGGTGTCCCGGACGTGTTCGGCGAGGTTGAACCCTGAGCGGCTTTCCGCCATCGTGGAGGCGGTGAGCCGGGAAGTCTGGTCGGCACAGCCCTTCTCCAGTCGGGTTGGGCTTCACTGTCGATCGACAGGAGCTCCCGGTGACACCACCCGTCACGCACGTGCGATGCGTCGTACGCTGCCAGTGTGCACGCCGAGCAGATGGCCGAGGAGTACCCGGCGCTGACGATGGAGTCCGACGCGCTGGATGCGGCCAAGCTCCTCGCGGAGCATCGGTTGCCGGGGCTCGTGGTGATCGACCAGGGTCGTCCACGCGCGATCCTTCCCGCGTCGCAGGTGGTCCGATTCCTGGTTCCCGGCTACGTCCAGGAGGATCCGGCGCTGGCGCGGGTCCTCGACGAGTCGATGGCCGACCATGTCGCCGACTCGCTCGGCGGCAAGACAGTGGGAGACCTCATCGGGCATGGAGAGCCCGAACTCGCGGTGGTGAACGCCGACGACACCATCATCGAGGTGGCCGCCATCATGGCCAGGCTCCGGTGCCCGCTTGCTGCCGTGATGCGCGACGACCAGCTCATTGGCGTCGTCACGGCGTCGCGGCTGCTGCAACTCGCGTTGGCCGCCGACTAGTCGCCGAGATCTTGGCAGGACATCCGGCATGAGCGCGTGGATCGCGGTCGCGGTGTTCGTGGCCGGCTACGTCTTCATCGCCACCGACCGGGTGCACAAGACAGTGGTCGCACTGGTCGGCGCGGGCCTCGTGCTGGGCCTGGGTGTCGTCGACACCGAGGACGCGTTCTACTCGCGCGACACAGGTGTCGACTGGGACGTCATCCTCCTGCTCCTGGGCATGATGATCATCGTCTCTGTGCTGCGCCGGACCGGTGTGTTCGAGTTCACCGCGATCTGGGCGGCCAAGCGCGCAAAGGCATCGCCACGTCGGGTGATGGTGCTGCTGGTGCTGATCACGGCGGTGGCTTCGGCGTTCCTCGACAACGTCACCACCGTCCTTCTCATCGCACCGGTCACCCTCCTGGTGTGCGATCGTCTGCGGATCGACCCGGTCCCGTTCCTGATCGCCGAGGTCTTCGCCTCGAACATCGGCGGTGCGGCCACCTTGATCGGCGACCCGCCGAACATCATCATCGCTAGCCGGTCCGGCCTGACCTTCAACGACTTCCTGGTCCACATGGCGCCGATCGTGGTGGTCGAGATGGTGGTCTTCGTTGCCATCCTGCCGCTGTTGTTCCGCGGGCCGTACACCACCGACCCGGACCGGGCTCAAGCCGTCATGGCGCTCAACGAGCGCGAGGCCATCGAGAACCCGGCGCTGCTCATCAAGTGCGGCGTCGTGCTCGTGGGTGTCTTCACGGCGTTTGTCGGCCATCCGGTGTTCCACATCGAGCCGTCAGTGGTCGCGCTCCTGGGGGCCGGCGTACTCGTACTGATCTCCAGGAGCACGCCGCAGCAGTACCTGGCCAGTGTGGAGTGGGAGACACTGCTCTTCTTCGCCGGCCTGTTCATCATGGTCGGCGCCATGATCCACACCGGCGTCATCGGCAAGCTGGCGGAACAGGCCACCGAGGCCACCGGGGGCGACGCGCTCGTGGCCAGCATGCTGATCCTCGGCGTCTCGGCCGTGCTCTCGGGCATCATCGACAACATCCCCTATGTCGCGACGATGAGTCCGCTGGTCCAGGACCTCGTCCAAGGAATCGCCGATCCCGGTCAGGCTCAGGCGCTGTGGTGGTCGTTGACCATGGGCGCGGACTTCGGCGGGAACCTCACGGCCATCGGCGCCAGCGCGAACGTCGTGGTCCTCGGGATCGCCGCGCGCAACGGCACGCCGATCTCGTTCTGGGAGTTCACCAAGAAAGGCATCGTCGTCACCGCGGTCACCATTGCGATCGCCGCGCCGTACGTCTGGCTGCGCTATTTCGTGCTCGCCTGAGGTCGCGTCCTCACTCCCACTCGATGGTGCCGGGCGGCTTGCTGGTGATGTCGACGACCACGCGGTTGACCTCTTCGACCTCGTTGGTGATGCGGGTCGAGATCCGCTCCAGGACGTCGTAGGGCAGCCGACCCCAGTCGGCGGTCATCGCGTCCTCGCTGGTGACGGGCCGCAACACGATCGGATGGCCGTACGTTCGCGCGTCGCCCTGCACCCCGACCGAGCGAACCTCGGCGAGCAGCACCACGGGGAACTGCCAGATCTCGCGGTCCAGTCCGGCGGCCGTGACCTCCTCGCGGGCGATGGCATCGGCCTCCCGCAGGATGTCGAGACGCTCCGCGTCGACGGCGCCGATGATGCGGATCGCGAGTCCCGGCCCGGGAAAGGGGTGCCGCCAGACCATCGCCGGCGGCAGCCCGAGCTGCTCGCCGACGTGACGGACCTCGTCCTTGAACAGCGTGCGGAGCGGCTCGATGAGGCGGAACTGCAGGTCGTCGGGCAGCCCGCCGACGTTGTGGTGGCTCTTGATGTTGGCCGCGCCCTCGCCGCCCCCGGACTCGACGACGTCGGGATAGAGCGTGCCCTGCACGAGGAACTCGACCGGGGTGCCTTCGGCTTCCGCGACGATCTCCCGCTCGGCCGCCTCGAAGACCCGGATGAACTCGCGGCCGATGATCTTGCGCTTGAGCTCGGGGTCGGCGACGCCCTCGAGGAAGCCGAGGAAGCGGTTCTGCGCGTCGACCACCTTGAGGTCGACCCCGGTGGCCTCGACGAAGTCGCGCTCGACCTGCTCGGCCTCGCCCTGTCGCAGCAGACCGTGGTCGACGAACACGCAGGTCAGCTGGTCGCCGACCGCCCGCTGCACGAGTGCGGCGGCGACCGCGGAGTCGACCCCTCCGGAGAGTCCGCAGATGACACGCTTGTCACCGACCTGCTCACGGATGAGGTCGATCTGCTCCTCGACGATGTTGGCGCTCGTCCACGTCTGGGCGCAGCCGGCGATCTCGACGAGGAAGTGCTCGAGCACCGCCTGCCCGTGCTCGCTGTGCAAGACCTCCGGGTGCCACTGCACCCCGGCCAGCCGCCGCTCGACGTGCTCGAACGCGGCCACGGTGGCGCGTGGAGATCGCGCGTTGACGGTGAATCCGTCCGGGGCGGAGACGACCTCGTCGCCGTGCGACATCCAGGACGTCAGGACGTCAGGAAGTCCGGTGAGGAGCGTGCCTGGCTCGAGGACGGAGACTGCCGTGCGGCCGTACTCGCGCTGACCGGTGCGGGCGACGTCGCCCCCGAGCGCCTGGGCCATGGCCATGAATCCGTAGCAGATGCCGAAGACCGGCACGGTGCCGTCGACGACGGTCGGATCGAGCCGCGGAGCGCCCGCCTCGTACACGCTGGACGGACCTCCGGAGAGGATGATCGCGGCCGGCTTCCGGGCGAGCATCTCCGCTGCCGGCATGCTGTGCGGGACGATCTCGGAGTAAACATTGGCCTCGCGCACACGGCGAGCGATGAGCTGCGCGTATTGAGCCCCGAAATCGACGACGAGAACGGTCTCATGATCGGGGTTCACGGCTTGATCGTATCTGGGTGAGATTTTCTCGAAATGGTAGTAACCTCTCGGGATAATCCTCGTTGAACGAGGTGGATCTAACTACACTCCCTCCCGTTAGATCAGGTGCCCGCTCCTCGTGGCACAAACAGCAGAGCCCGGCCCGTGAGCTCCCTCCAGGCCGGGCTCTGTTTCTCATTACGAGACTCCGACGATGGGCAGTCGCAGGGCGGCGGGGGCGTCGTCCGGGACGATCGGGCTCTTCGGCTGCACGGGCTCCACCGTGCGGTACGCATCGCCCAGGGTCGGACGGGTGTCGGTCTCGCCGCGATTGGGCCACATCGCCATGGCCCGCTCCGCCTGGGCGGTGATGGTGAGCGACGGGTTGACGCCCAGGTTGGCGCTGATCGCCGAACCGTCGACCACGTGCAGTCCTTCGTGGCCGTACAGACGGTGGTACGGGTCGATGACGCCCGTCTCGGGGCTGTCGCCGATCGCGCAGCCACCCATGAAGTGCGCCGTCATGGGCACGTTGAAGGGCTCACCGATGGTGCCGCCGGCCGTGCCCTTCATGTGATGGGCCATACGCTGCACTGCCTCGTGCGCGGGCGGTATGAACGTCGGGTTCGGGGCGCCGTGCCCCTGCCGGGAGGAGAGCCTGCGGCGTCCGGTGATGCCGCGCTTGGTGAACGTGGTGATGGAGTTGTCGTGCGTCTGCATGACCAGGGCGATGATGGTGCGCTCCGACCAGTGGCGCAGGTCGTAGAGCTTGAACAGGTTGCCCTTCTGCCTCCACATCTCCTTGAGCCAGACCCGCCAGCGTGGGGTGCCAGTGCTGCCGTCGGTGAGCACGGTCTGCAACAGCGACATCGCGTTGGAGCCCTTGCCGTAGCGCACGGGCTCGACGTGCGTGTGCTCGTCGGGGTGGAACGACGACGTGATGGCGATGCCGTGGCTGTAGTCGATGTCGCGCTCGTCCGCGATCGAGCCGAGCAGCGCCTCTGAGTTCGTGCGAGTCAGCAACCCCAGGCGATCCGAGACGCGTGGGAGGATGTCCCGGTCTCGCATCCGGTGCAGCAGCTTCTGCGTGCCCATCGTGCTGGCCGCGAACACCACGTGCTGGGCGGTGATCTTGCGGTGCGCGCGGAACCGCCTGTTGGTGCGACGCGTCTCGAGCTCGTAGCCGCCGCCGGGCAACGGACAGACAGCCACCACCGTCGTGAGCGGATGGATCTCCGCGCCGTTGCTCTCCGCGAGATGCAGGTAGTTCTTGACCAGCGTGTTCTTGGCGTTGTGACGACACCCGGTCATGCATTCGCCGCACTGCAGGCACGCGTTGCGGGTCGGGCCGACGCCGCCGAAGTACGGGTCGCCGACGTCGGCGCCCGGCTCGTCGCCGAACACGACGCCCACCGGCGTGTGATGGAACGTGCCCTCGACGCCCATGTCGGCGGCCACCTGCTTGATGACGCGGTCGGCCGCAGTCTCGAGCGGGTACGTGGTGACGCCGAGCATGCGCTTCGCCTGGTCGTAGTAGGGCGCCAGCTCGCACTTCCAGTCGGTGATGTGCCCCCAGGCGGGATCCCGGTAGAACGGGTCGAGCGGCTCGTACAACGTGTTGGCGTAGTTCAGGGAGCCACCGCCGACACCGGCCCCGGACAGGATGAGCACGTCCTTGAGCTTGTCGATCCGCTGGATGCCGTAACAGCCGAGCTGCGGCATCCACAGGAACTTGCGCAGGCGCCACGACGTCTTGGCGAAGTCCTCGTCGCGGTAGCGCTTGCCGGCCTCGAGGACGGCCACGCGGTAGCCCTTCTCGGTCAGCCGCAGGGCCGAGACGCTGCCGCCGAAGCCAGACCCGATGACGATGACGTCGTGGTCGAACTCGCTCATGGAACCCCTAGATCGTTGGGTGGAGCTCTCAGGCCCTGGGAGTGCGGCGCAACACCTTGAGACCGATGGTGAGCATCTTCGCGTAGGTCTGCGACGAGAGGAAGTCCGGACCGGACATCGGCAGCGCCCGTTGTACCGCCACCGATTGGGGTTCGGTGTAGCGGTGGATGCCCTCGGCGCCCTGGCGGCGACCGAGCCCGGAGTGCCGCATGCCGCCCATGGGCGCGTCGATGCTGCCGAAGGTGGCCGCGAATCCCTCGTTGATGTTGACCGTTCCGGCCTTGATCCTGACCGCGACGGCGCGGGCCTGGCGCACCGGGCCCCACACGCTGGCGTTTAGCCCGTAATCGCCGCCGTTGGCGAGCTCGACCGCCTCGTTGACCGTGCCGTACCGGTAGAGCGAGACGAGCGGGCCGAATGTCTCGCCGGCGAAGCACTGGGCCGCGTCGGTGACGTCCTCGAGCACCGTGGGCTCGTAGAAGCACGGGCCGAGGTCGGGGCGGGCCCGGCCGCCGGTGAGCACCGTGGCGCCGTTCACCACGGCGTCGTCGACGTGCTTGGTGACGGTCTCGAGCTGCGCCGGCGAGACCAACGAGCCCATGTCGACGTCCCAGTCGAGGCCGGCACCAAGGGACAGCGCGTTCACCCGGCGCACGAAGGCGTCCCGGAACTCCTCGTACAGGCTGTCCGGCACGTAGAGCCGCTCGATGGAGACGCACAGCTGGCCGGCCGACGAGAAGCACGCGTTCACGGCACCGGCCGCGGTCTTCTCGACGTCCGCGCCGGGAAGCACGATCATCGGGTTCTTGCCGCCGAGCTCCAGCGAGCAGCTGACCAGCCGGTCGGCCGCCTGTCGCGCGATCAGCGAACCGGTGGCGGTGGAGCCGGTGAAGCAGATGTAGTCGGCGCGCTCGATGATCTCGGTGCCCACGACGGAGCCGGCCCCGCTGACCACCTGCCACACGTCCGCCGGGAAGCCGGCGTCGCGCAACAGCTCGATGCCGGCCAGCGCGATGAGCGGGCTCTGGCTGTCCGGCTTGTGCACCACCGTGTTGCCGGCCGCGATGGCCGGAAGGCCGTCGGAGAGCGCCATCGTGAGCGGATAGTTCCAGGGACTGATGATGCCGACCACGCCCTTGGGCACGTGGTTGACGTGAACCGTGGTCAGACCCGGGAGCGCTCCCGAACGTCGGTCGGACTTCATCTGACGGCGCAACCGACGGGCGTAGAAGCGAGCGGTGAGCGCGACGTGGACGACCTCGTCGAAGGCGTGGGCCCGAGCCTTGCCGGACTCGAGCTGGATGAGGTCGATGAGCTCATCGGTGCGTTCGAGCACGAGGTCGTGCAGGCGCAGGAGTGCGCGGCTGCGCTCACGGAGCGACGTCTGCGACCAGGTGAGCTGGGCTGCGCGAGCCGCGTCGAAGGAGGCCTCGACGTCGTCGATGCTGGAGACCGGGATCTCGGCGACCGGATCGCCGGTCAGCGGGGAGACGGTGGTTCGGCTCTCACCCGTGGTGCTGCGGATCAGGCCGATGAGCTCGGCGATGCGGGCCGTCGACACGGCATCGGCAGCCGTGCGCGGCGATGTGGCGGGGGCGGACATGACGGTCAGGATACCCGGAGTATGACATCGACGCTGTCACGGTTCCGGAACACGAGAACGGGGCCGCCGCTCGATGCGACGACCCCGTCCTCGTGACGCCGGACCTCAGCTCATGGGACATGCCGGTTCTTGATCAGCTCAGCCGTGCATCCATCCACGCGTAGCGCTTCTCGTACCAGTCCCTGACCCAGTTGAGCTCTCCTGTGTAGGTCGAGGACCTCGGGTCATACCGGCTGCCGTAGCCCTCCCACCGGGCGCGGTCGTTGGCCGCGACCTGTTTGCCGAGCGCGAGATCGGGGTCGTCAGGGACGTCAGGTTCGTTCAGGCCTGCCTGGTCTCCGCCCAGCTTTCTCACGGCAGCGCTGACACCATCCGGGCCGACTGCCGCAAAGTGCTGCTTCGTCTCTGCCCAGCGCACGCGAAGGGCTTCGAGGAAACGCGGGTCGTCGGTGATGCGGGTGTACCAGTGGATGTTGGTGGTGTTGTGGAACGACGAGTCGCCGCCGCGCATCCACCAACCGGTCGGCTGATCCACGGTCGTGTCACTGGGATGCTTGGCGCCGGCGCTGCGGTCGAAGTCCCAGATCGGCCCCATGAAGAACTTGTCAACCGACGCCGGGTCGACGTTGTTCGTGTAGAAGAAGTTGCTGCGGTACATGTCCGCGTCCTGGTCCTTCGTGAACTCACGGGCGAGGTAGTAGTCGACCGCGGAGCTCATGTCGAGATGGGTCGTCCAGTCGCTCGCCGGCGTGGACGGCTGGTATGTGGCCCAGTTCCGGCTGCCCGTGGGGCCGTAGAGGACGTCCTCGAACTTGCGGATCTTCGACTTCATCGCGGAGATCTTCGCGTTGGTCAGGCCCTCGGGGTCCTCGTTGCCGTCGTCGAGCGTCTTGAACTCATCTGGGTCCTTCCAGGCATACTTCACACCGGTCTTGCCGACCATGCCCGGAACGCCGTCCTCCTTGTAGTGCGGGTCGAACTCGATGACCTGACCGGTCGTCTTGCTGACGTTCACCCGGTTGGAGTCGATCTTGATCGACTCCACCATCTGGTAGCTGCCGAGGTACTTGCCGTTGATGTACAGCTCGGCGAACGTGCTGTTCGGCGTCCACTTGAGCCCGAGGAGCTTCCTGCCGAGGTCCCAGGCGACCATGCTGCGGACGAGGGTCCAGTCGACGTAGTTGGCCAGCAGGATCCAGGTCTTGTCGCTCTTCATGCCGAACGGCTTCTGCTTGCTGTCGAACTTGAGCTTGTACGGCTTCTTCGGCTTGTCGGCAGAGGAGTTGCCGCGCACCGCGATCGTCTCCAGGTCGAAGGTCTCGGTCGCCACCTCGTTCGAGGTGAGCACCGCCTTGCCCTTGTAGTCGACGCCCTTGGTGACCGGCGTCTTGCCGGAGTTGGTGGTCACGTAGATGACGTTCCGGCCCTTCTCATTGGGCCCACCAGTCACATCGTTGGGGGCCGCGGGCACGATGGTGCGCACGTCGGTGCGATCACCCTCGTCGTTCAGGGCGAAGAGCGTCTGCGTGCCGTCGAACCGGGCGATGTTGAAGACCGCGTTGCCGAGGCTGTCGCTGGCGTCCTGCCCGATGGCGGACCAACCACCGCCCTCCTTCTCCTTGAACAGCGTGACGCCGAAGGAACCGCTGGGGAAGTTCGCGGTGATGGTGGCTGCGCGGCCGTCGTAGATCTTCGTCGGGCTCGTGGTGAGGGTGCCGTTCTCCGTGTAGCCCGCCGGGTCGATGACGACTGGCTTGACCTCGTGGATTTCGGTGCGCTTGCCGCTCTCGGTGACCGCGAACAGCTTCTTCGTGCCCTCGACCTCGTAGTCGTGGAAGTACGCGTTGCCAGAAGTGTTGGTCCTGTCGACACCGACCGTTGACCACTCCCCCGTAGGCGACTCCTCTTACAGCGTCACGTCGAACACGCCCGACGGGAAGTTCGCCAGGAAGTAGGTCGTGTCTCCCTCGCTGACCATTGACGGGTTCGAAGCGAGGGTGCCGCCGACCGTGTAGTCGTCCGGATTGATCACCGTCGGCGTCAGCGTCAGCAGGTCCGTCACCTCACCTTCGGGGGCGCGCGCGAACACCTCCTGCTCCGCATCCACCGTCACCGGCTCGAAATAGG
>NZ_JBOHDT010000072.1:0-5531 GCF_050700635.1 Aeromicrobium sp. | reverse complement strand
CCGGAAGGCCGGCCCGATGCTGTGGCACGAGCAGAGCGACCGCTGGCTCGCCACCACCCACGACGCCGTCACGCGTGTGCTCCGCGATCGCGCCTTCGGCCGGCTCTGGAGCGACTGGGAACCCGCCGACGAGATGGCTCCGTTCAACGCGCTGCACCGCCACCAGATGATGGAGAGCGAAGATCAGACTCACGCCAGGCTCAGGAAGCTGGTCTCCTCGGCATTCGGCCGCGGCCACGTCGAGCGCATGCGTCCACGCATCGACGCCCTCGTCAAACAGATGCTGGACGACCTCGACCCGTCCCGGCCCGTCGATCTGCTGAGCCAGTACGCCGAGCCGCTGCCGGTCTACGTCATCGCCGACCTTCTCGGTGTGCCGGGCGCCGACCATGTTCAGCTGCGGGCGTGGTCGCAGGCGATCGTGCACATGTACGAGCAGGACGTCGGCGACGACGTGCGACGCGAGGCGGTCGACGCGAGCGTGGCGTTCTCCGAATACGTGCGCGGCGTGGTCGAGGACCGGCGCGCCCATCCCGACGACGACCTCATCAGCGACCTCCTCACCGAGCGCGACGGGAGTGCGCGGCTGAGCGACGACGAGCTCGTCGCATCCGTCGTGCTGTTGCTCAACGCCGGTCACGAGGCGTCGGTCAACGCGTTCGGCAACGGCCTGCACGCGCTGCTCACCCATCCCGAACAGCTCGAACGCATCACCGCGGGCCGGGTTCCGATGGGCACGGCGCTCGAGGAGCTGATCCGCTACGACGCGCCGCTGCAGCTGTTCGAGCGCGGCGCCACGTCCGATGTGGACGTCGGCGGCATCACCGTTCGCGCCGGTCAGACCGTCGCATGCCTGATGGGGTCGGCCAACCGGGACGAGACGGTCTTCGCGCGTGCCGATGCGCTCGACGTCGGACGCGACCCGAACCCGCACGTCGGCTTCGGGATGGGGCTTCACTTCTGCCTTGGCGCGCCGTTGGCGAGGCTCGAGCTCGAGATCGCGTTCCGCCGACTGCTCGAACGCTGGCCGAAGATCACCCTCGCCTCGCCCGCACCACGGCGGCCGACCTGGGTACTGCGAGGATTCGAGAAGATCGAGGTGACCCTCACGTGAACGAACCCTTTGATGCTCCTCACGTCATCGCCACCAAGCGCGACCGCAAGCGACTGAGCGACGAGCAGATCGACTGGGTGATCGACGCCTATACCCGCCATGTCGTGGCGCCCGAGCAGATGTCGGCGCTGGCGATGGCCATCCTGCTCAACGGCATGGACCACGACGAGATCGCCCGCTGGACGCACGCGATGATCGCGAGCGGCGAGCGGATGGACTTCTCCGGGCTGTCTCGGCCGACGGCCGACAAGCACTCCACCGGTGGCGTCGGCGACAAGATCACCCTGCCACTCGCGCCGCTAGTCGCCGCCTGTGGCGTGGCGGTGCCGCAGCTGTCCGGCCGCGGACTGGGCCACACCGGCGGCACGCTCGACAAGCTCGAGTCGATCCCAGGGTGGAACGCGTCGCTCTCGATTGATGCGATGATGGCGCAGCTGGACGACGTCGGGGCGGTCATCTGCGCCGCCGGCAGTGGCCTCGCCCCCGCCGACAAGAAGCTCTACGCGCTGCGCGACGTCACCGGCACCGTGGAGGCCATTCCGTTGATCGCCAGCTCGATCATGAGCAAGAAGATCGCCGAGGGAACCGACGCCCTCGTGCTCGACGTCAAGGTCGGCTCGGGCGCCTTCATGAAATCGGAGACGGACGCCCGCGAGCTCGCCGAGACGATGGTCGTGCTCGGTACCGACGCCGGGGTCAACACCGTCGCGCTGCTCACCGACATGTCCACGCCGCTCGGCCGCACGGCCGGCAACGCGATCGAGGTCGCGGAGTCCGTCGAGGTGCTGGCCGGGGGAGGGCCCAGCGACGTCGTCGAGCTCACCCTCGCGCTGGCCCGGGAGATGCTGGCGGCCGCTGGCAAGCCCGACGTCGATCCGGCCGATGCGCTCGCCGACGGACGCGCCATGGACGTCTGGCGCCGGATGATCGCGGCCCAGGGCGGCGACCCCGACGCGGCCCTGCCGGAGGGGCGGGAGTCCCACGTGGTCACCGCTTCGAGCGGCGGAACGCTGACCAGGCTGGACGCCTTCGGTGTCGGCGTCGCTGCATGGCGTCTCGGCGCGGGACGCGCACGACCCGGCGAGGACGTGCAGGCCGGCGCCGGTGTGGTGCTGCACGCCAAACCCGGCGACGCGGTGGCCGCGGGTGCGCCGCTGATGACCCTTCACACCGACGAGCCGGCCCGATTCGAGCGGGCCATGGAGGCGCTGGACGGGGCGTTCGACGTCGAGCCCGGGGGGCCAGGCGGGGACCATGTGGCGGGCTCCATCGTGCTGGACCGCATTGGCTAGGTTGGAGCACATGCGCGTGCTGAACAACCGAAAAGAGATCGCCTCCGCCGCCGGCAAGGAGCTGGGGGTCAGTGAATGGGTTCAGGTGACGCAGGAGCGCATCGACCTGTTCGCCGACGCCACCGGCGACCGGCAATGGATTCACGTCGATCCTGAACGTGCGGCAGAAGGACCGTTCGGCGCGACCGTCGCCCACGGCTATCTCACGTTGTCCATGCTGCCGTTCCTCGGAGCCCAGGTGTACGCCTTCGCCGGCGACGTCGCCCGCATCAACTACGGGCTCAACAAGGTGCGCTTCGTCTCTCCGGTCGTCGTCGGCTCCAAGGTGCGCAACCGCGTCGAGATGATCGACGTCAAGGACCTCGAAAAGGGCCAGCAGATCACCCTGCAGCACACCATCGAGATCAAGGGGGCCGACAAGCCGGCATGCGTGGCCGAGACGGTCACGCTGCTCATGGACGCCGGATGAGCGCCACTCCTGAGCAGGTCGCCCGGGCGCCCAAGGTCGCGCTGCACGAGCACCTCGACGGCGGGGTGCGCGCGGCCACGGTGGCCGAGATCGCGGACGAGATCGGGCACGAGCTGCCGGTCAACCATGCCGACACCCTGGGCGCGTGGTTCACCGACGCGTCATCGTCCGGCTCACTCGAGCGCTACCTGGAGACGTTCGTGCACACGGTCGCCGTCATGCAGCGCCCCCAGGACCTCGCCCGCGTCGCGCGGGAGTCGGTGCTCGACCTCGCCACCGACGGCTGCGTCTACGCCGAGCTGCGGTGGGCCCCCGAGCAGCACCTGTCGGCCGGACTGACGCTGCGCGACACCGTCGAGGCCGTGCAGGCCGGCATCGACGAGGGCTGTGAGCTCGCGGCCGAGCAGGGTCACCCGATCGTCGTCGGCCAGCTGCTCACGGCCATGCGACACGCGAAGCGCGGCATGGAGATCGCCGAGATGGTCGTCGAGTACCGTGACCGTGGCGTGTTCGGTTTCGACATCGCCGGCGCCGAGGACGGCTTCCCGCCAATCCTGCACCTCGAGGCCTTCGAGTACCTCCGTCGCGAGAACTCCCACTTCACCATTCACGCCGGCGAAGCCTTCGGACTGCCGTCCATCTGGCAGGCCATCCAGCGCTGCGGCGCCGACCGGCTCGGACACGGCGTCCGCATCGTCGACGACATCGATCTGTCCGACCCGTCGCACCCAGTGCTCGGGCGGCTGGCCGCATACGTCCGCGACTGCCGCATCCCGCTCGAGATGTGCCCGTCCTCCAACCTGCAGACCCACGCGGTGCCCGGCATGACGTCCATCGCCGACCACCCGATCGGCATGCTCAAGAACCTCGGCTTCCGGGTCACCGTCAACTGCGACAACCGCCTCATGAGCAACACCTCGATGGGCCGCGAGATGACCCTCCTCGTCGACGCGTTCGGCTACGGCCTCGACGACCTGCGTTGGTTCACCGTCAACGCCATGAAGAGCGCGTTCCTGCCCTTCGACGAGCGACTCACGCTCATCAACGACGTCATCAAGCCCACCTACGCGGCACTGAAGGGCTAGGCGCGAGCGGGCTTGATGAAGTGGGGCCGCTACTCGGCCGGCGGTTCCTGGAACGCGCGGACCTCGATCCGGTCACCGAGCGCCTTGGAGACGTCCTTGGCCCACTCCAGCGCGGCGTCGAGGTCGGGAGCCTCGATGACCCAGAAGCCGCCGAGGTACTCCTTGGCCTCGACGAACGGGCCGTCGGTGAGGATCGGCTCGTCGCCCCGGTTGTCGACCGTGGTCGCCGTCGCTGGCGGGTGGAGGCCGCCGGCGAACACCCAGGCGCCTTCGGACTGGAGCCGCTCCATGAATCCACCGACCGCCTCCTGGGCCTTCTGGAGCTCCTCGGGGTCCATGGACTCCATGGTCGGCGACTCCGCGGTGTTGTGCGGCAGGGAAAGAAGGTACTGCGTCATGTCGTCTTCTCCTTGTTGTGGGCTCCCGGTTGGGTGCCTCTCACCCTGTCCACGAAGAAGAGGCCCCCGATACGACGCACCTTGGCAGAAAAGTTCGCTCAGATGCCGATCGGGTGCCAGACGGTCTTGATCTCGACCCACGACTGCAAACGATCGAGCGTGGGCTCGGTGACCCAGTCCTCCTCGCCGGGACGCCGGACGCGCTTGAGGTCCTCGGCGGCGTCGGACTCCAGGGAGCGGGCCAGCTCTGCATCGTCGATGCCGGTGAGGTCGAGGGCGTCGACGTCGAGGTGGGTGGCGAGCCAGGGGGCGATCTCGGCGGGGCTGCCGGTGAGCAGATTGACGACCCCGCCGGGGAGATCTGACGTGGCCATGATCTCGGCCAGGGTGATGGCGGGGATGGGGTACTGCTCGCTCGCCACGACGACGACAGTGTTGCCGGTGGTGATCGCCGGCAGCACGGTGCTGACCAGCCCGAGCAGCGGGTCATGCGGAGCCACGACGGCGACCACACCGGTGGGCTCGGGGGAGGACAGGTTGAAGAACGGGCCGGACACCGGGTTGGCGTTGCCGAGCACCTGCGCGTACTTGTCGGCCCAGCCTGCGTACCAGACCACCCGGTCGATGGCCGCGTCGACGTGTGCGTCGGCCTTCTTGGCCGTGCTGCCTTCGGCTTCACGCAGCTGGAACACGAGCTGGTCGCGACGTCCCTCCATCACCTCGGCGACGCGGTAGATGACCTGCCCGCGGTTGTAGGGCGTCCGTGCCGACCAGCCACTGAAGGCCGAGCGGGCCGCGCGCACGGCATCGCGGGCGTCCTTGCGCGACGCCTTGGCCATGTTGGCCAGGAACCGGCCCTTGGAGTCGAGCGCCTCGAACGTGCGGCCCGACTCGGAGCGGGGGAACGCGCCGCCGATGTACAGCTTGTGCGTCTTGCGCACCTCGACCCGGCTCATGCGGACTGTCCCTTCAGGTACGCGGCGAGTCCGTGCTTGCCGCCCTCGCGGCCGTAGCCGGACTCCTGGTAGCCGCCGAACGGGCTGGCGGGGTCGAACTTGTTGAAGGTGTTGGCCCACACGACACCGGCACGCAGCTGCTGTGCCATGGAGAGGATGCGCGAGCCCTTCTCGGTCCAGACACCCGCCGAGAGTCCGTACGGGGTGTTGTTCGCCT
>NZ_JBOHDT010000071.1:0-16009 GCF_050700635.1 Aeromicrobium sp. | reverse complement strand
ACACCCAGCATCCCCGCCTGCAGCAGGAGCAGGAACACGTAGTACTGGCGGACCCGATCCGTGATCGCCGTCCACGAGGACAGGATCGCGATGAAGCCGAGCACGGTGGTGAGCAGGATGAGCAGGGTGCTGATCCCGTCCACTCCGAAGAGGTACTGCACGCCGATGCTGGGGATCCAGTTGTGCCTCTCCACGAACTGGAAGCCCTCGCCGCCGGTGATGATGACGTCCTTCTTGCGGTCGGAGATCGCGACGTAGCCGTCCTCGAACGTGCCGCCGTCACCGGTGTGGAACCAGTCGTCGGCCTGTGCCTCGGCAGTGGCCTCCGGGTTCTGCCAGTACGCCTCGAGGTTGTGGTTGGACGCGGTGAGCACCTCGCCCGACTCGTCGATCTTGACGCGGACCCCCAACGCGGGCGCGCCGGCGCGGCCGAGCAGCTTGGCCTGCTCGTGGGCGTCGAGGTCGTCCCACTCCTCGCGCATGCGGCTCATGGTGACCAGTGGTGTCGTCTCGGTGAGCCCGTAGATCTGGATGAACTCCCAGCCCAGCTCCTCGCGGACCCGCTCGATCGTGCGAGTCGGTGGCGGAGCACCCGCGACGATGATGCGGACGCGGTCACGACCGGGGATGTCACCGTCCCAGTCCCTGGCCGCGTCGAGAGCGGCCGCCACCACCGCGGGAGCCGCGCACATGTAGGTGACGCCGTGCTGCTCGATCCGGCGCAGGATCTCGGCGCCGTCGATCTGGCGGATGACGATGTGCTTCGCACCGACGCCCGTGGCGGTGAACACGTGGCCCCAGCCGTAGGCGTGGAACATCGGCAGCGTGTGCAGGTAGACGTCGCGGTCGTCGACCGATGCGTGCCAGCCGAAGGTGACGGCGTTGAGCCAGTTGTTGCGGTGGGTCAGCTGCACGCCCTTGGGCCTGGCGGTGGTGCCGGACGTGTAGTTGATGGTGGCGGTGGCGGACTCGTCGCCCTCCCACGGCTCGGGTTCGGCCGATGAGGCCCAGATCTTGTCGTCGTCCTCGCCGAGGATGAACGTGCGCTTGCACTCGATCTCGTCCGCGAGGTGCTTGAGCGCCGGGTCGATCATGAGTACCTCGGCGCCGGAGTGCTCGACGATGTAGCGGACCTCGGGCACCGACAAGCGGAAGTTGATGGGCACGAGCACCCGGCCCCACCCGCTGACGCCGTAGAAGGAGGTCAGGAAGCGGGCGGCGTTGTGGGAGACGATCGCGACGCGTCCGCCTACGGGGACACCCATCTCGTCGAGGGTGGCTGCCTGCGAACGAGCGCGGCGCGCCATCTCGGCATAAGTGACCTCACCCCACGACTCGGCAGGTTGGTCGGGCTCGTCGACCACGGCGACGCGGTCGGGATAGACCGTCTCGGCACGGTCGATGAAGTCACGGATGGTCAAGGGGTAGAACATGGTGCCTCCCGAAGCATGACGCAGGTCACAACACGTCTATCCTGCACCGGGCCGCAAGGACTTTGCACCCCGGGCGTCAGCCGTAGGGGTAGAACCCGTGCCCGGTCTTCTTGCCGAGCAGTCCGGCGTCGACCATGCGGTCGAGCAGCGGTGGCGGTGAGTAGAGCGGCTCCTTGAACTCGTCGTACATCGAGATGCCGATGGCCCGGATGGTGTCGAGGCCGATGAGGTCGGACAGCGCGAGCGGTCCCATCGGGTGGCCGCAGCCGAGCACCATGCCGCGGTCGATGTCGGCGGCCGAGGCGTAGCCGGCTTCGTACATGCGGATCGCCGACATCAGGTAGGGCACCAGCAGGCTGTTGACAACGAACCCGGCGCGGTCGGTGGCCTCGATCGGCTCCTTGCCGAGGTCGTCGGACACGAACGCCTTCATCCGCTCGATGGTCTGCTGCGCCGTGGTCAGCGACGGGATGAGCTCGACGAGCTTCATCACCGGCGCCGGGTTGAAGAAGTGCACCCCCATCACGTGGTCGGCCCGGCCGGACACGGCGCCGAGCTTGACGATCGGGATGGACGACGTGTTCGAGGCCAGGATCGCGTCGTCCTCGTCGAGGATGCGTCCGATCCGGCCGAACAGCTCGAGCTTGGTGGGCTCGTCCTCGGTGGCGGCCTCGACCACGAGCTGCCGGTCGGCGAGCGAATCGAGGTCGGACGTGAACGTGATGCGGCCGAGGGTCTCCTCGATGCCGGCTGCGTCGATCTTGCCGCGTTCCTCCGCGTGGTGGAGCGAGGCTGTGACGCGGTCGCGGGCGGCCTTGGCAGCGTCGTCGCTGACCTCCACGGTGATCACGTCGAGCCCGGCGCGGGCGCCGACCTCCGAGATCCCCGAACCCATCAGTCCGCCACCGATCACACCGAGTCGCTCGATTGTCGCCATCTTTCGACCCTAGCCTCAGCCGCGTGTGTCGCCGCGATCCGGGTCGTCGTGCGTGGTGGGATGAGCACATGCGGATTCGCATGGCCGTCCCCGTCGCCATGGTGCTCGCGCTCGTGGCTTGTGGAGGGGACGCCGATCCCCGGCCGAAGCCGACCGCGTCTGCCGCCGCGGAGAAGGCGATGGACGGAGCGCTCCCGCAGGTTCCCGACGGCGTTCCGGTGCCAGGAGCGCTCACCGAATTCACGTGTGAGCGCGTCGAGGAGAAGTGGACGGCGTCCGGCGCGGTGTCCAACACGACGAAGAAGCCGACGACCTTTCAGGTGACGGTGCACGTCGGCCCGGCCGACGGCCAAGGCGCCGCTGCCCACACCAAGCGCATCAGCGCGGTGCAGCCGAACGGCTCGGTGGGATTCGAGCTCGACAAGATCGAGGCACGCTCGCCCGACGGCCCCTGCCACGTCCAGGTGCTCGCGCTGGGTTGATTTCGCACGGTTGCAGGTCGAGACTGACGGCGTGGCGCTGGAGAGGTACCTCCGAGAAGAAGTCGCGATCGATCACGCCGACGGCTACCTGAGTCGCCGAGAGGCTTTGCGCCGCCTCGCGTATCTCGGTCTCGCCGCCCCTGCCGCAGCGGCGCTGCTCGCCGCTTGCGCTCGCGACGACGACTCGGCCACCCCGTCCAGGACCCCCGGCGAGTCGCCGGCCGGTCCGGAGCCGGCCCCCACCGAGGACATCACCTTCTCCGGCCCGGGAGATCGGGACACGTTCGGAACGTTCGCCGAAGCATCGGACCCCAAAGGTGCTGTACTCGTCATCCACGAGAACCGCGGACTGACCGATCACATCAAGTCGGTCGCCGGTCGCTTCGCGACGAGTGGCTACTCCGCGCTGGCCGTCGACCTGCTGTCGGCCGGAGGCGGCACCAAGGAGTTCGACGACGAGGCCGAGATCATGCAGCAGCTCAGTGAGGCCCAGCCGGACGATCTCGTCGCCGACATGACCGCGGCGATCGACGAGCTCGAGCGGCGCGTTCCGGATGCGAAGATCGGCGCGATCGGATTCTGCTTCGGCGGGGGCATGGTCTGGCAGCTGGTCCAGTCCGGCGAGGAGCGTCTCGCGGCCGCCTCGCCGTTCTACGGGACGACACCGGAGGAAGGGCCCGACTTCGCGGACTCGAACGCCGCGGTACTCGGCGTCTACGCCGAGCTCGACGACCGCGTGAACGCGACGCGCGACGGCGCCGAGGCCGCACTCCAGGATGCCGGGCTCGAGCACGAGATCGTCACGTACCCCGGTGTGGACCACGCGTTCTTCAACGCGACGGGCGACAACTACGACAAGGCTCAGGCCGAGAAGGCGTACGCGAAGGTCACGTCCTGGTTCGACGAGTACCTAGCCTGAGCTGTGACTCAGCGTGACAACGCCCGGCTGATGACGAGCCGCTGGATCTGGTTGGTGCCTTCGAAGATCTGCATGACCTTCGCCTCGCGCATGTAGCGCTCGGCGGGGAAGTCGCGCGTGTATCCGGCGCCGCCGAGGACCTGTACGGCGTCCGTCGTGACCCTCATGGCGTTGTCGGTGGAGACGAGCTTGGCGATCGACGCCTCGCGGCCGTACGGGCGGCCGGCGTCCTTGCGGCGAGCTGCGGCCAGGTAGGTGGCGCGGGCCGACTCCACGGCGGCGGCCATGTCCGCGAGGAGGAACGCCAGACCCTGGTGCTCGATGACGGGCTTGCCGAACGTCTCGCGGTCCTTGGCGTAGGCGACGGCGACATCGAGCGCGCCCTGGGCCAACCCGGTGGCGACCGCCGAGATGCCCAGGCGTCCCGCATCGAGGCCGGCAAGAGCGATCTTGAGCCCCTGGCCCTCCTCGCCGAGCCGACGTTCGGCCGGCACGCGGACGTCCTCGAACACCATCGTCGCCGTGGTCGAGCCCATCAGGCCCATTTTCTGCTCGGGTGTGTCGGCACTCAGGCCCGGCGTGTCCGCGGGAACGAGGAAGCACGAGATTCCGCCCGGTGTCTGGGCCATCACCTTGTAGAAGTCGGCCTGGCCGCCGTGGGTGGTCCAGGCTTTCTGGCCGCGGATGACGTAGTCGTTGCCGTCACGCACCGCCTTGGTGCGCATGGCGGCCGGGTCGGACCCGGCGTGGGACTCGGACAGGCAGTAGGCGCCGAGCAGATCTCCGGAGAGCATCTCGGGCAGCCACTTCTTCTTCTGCTCGTCAGTTCCGGCCGTGAACAGACCGAAGCACGACAAGGCGTGCACGCCCACGCCCACGCCCACGCTGGCCCATGCCGACGCGATCTCCTCGAGCACCTGGAGGTAGACCTCGTACGTCTGTCCGCCCCCGCCGAACTCGTCGGGGTACGGCAGGCTCAGCAGTCCGGAGCGTCCGAGGGTGTGGAAGACGCCGCGAGGGAAGGTGGCCGTGGCCTCGGCCTCGTCGACGTTCGGACGCAGCTCCTTGTCGACGATCGTGCGGGTGAGGTCGATGAGGTCTTGGGACTCCTCGGTCGGCATGAGCCGCTCGGCCGGCATGTGGACCTCCTGGTGGCTGGGTAGCCTCCACCCTATGATCCGCACCGAGTTCACCGAGCAGTTCGGCGTCCAGCACCCCATCGTCTGCGGTGGCATGACCGGCCTCGGCACGGCAGAGCTGATCGCCCCGGTCGCGGAGGCCGGCGCACTCGGCTTCCTCACCGCCCTCACCCAGCCGTCGCCGGAGGCGCTGTCGAAGGAGATCGCTCGCACGCGCGAGCTCACCGACCGGCCGTTCGGCGTCAACCTGACGATCCTGCCCACGATCGAACCGGTGCCTTACGACGAGTACCGCGCCGCCATCGTCGAGGCCGGCATCACCGTGGTGGAGACGGCAGGCTCGAATCCCGCGCCGCACCTGCCGGACTTCCACGAGGCGGGCATCAAGGTCATCCACAAGACGACGTCGGTGCGGCACGCGCTCTCGGCGGAGCGCAAGGGTGTCGACGCGATCAGCATCGACGGGTTCGAGTGCGCTGGGCATCCCGGCGAGGACGACGTGCCCGGACTCGTGCTCATCCCCGCCGCCACCCGGGTGCTGACGATCCCGGTGATCGCCAGCGGCGGGCTCGCCACCGGCAGCGGCCTCGTGGCGGCCCTCTCGCTGGGGGCGTGCGCAGCCAACATGGGCACCCGGTTCATGGCCACCGACGAGGCGCCGATCCACGAGAACGTCAAGCAGCAGATCGTCGCCAACAACGAGCGCGACACCGTCATGGTGTTCCGCCAGTTCCACAACTCCGCGCGGGTGGTGCGCAACTCCATCAGCGAGCAGGTGGCGGAGATCGGGGCGAGGCCGGGAGCCACGTTCGCCGACGTCGCCGAGCTCGCCTCCGGCAAGCGGGGTCGCGAGAACGTTCTCGCCCAGGGCGACATGGAAGACGGTATGTGGTGGGCCGGCCAGGTTCAGGGCCTCATCCACGACGTGCTTTCGGTGCGTGACCTGGTCGACCAGATCATCGCCGACGCCGAGGAGATCATCGCCAAGCGCCTGGCTTCGATGATCAGCTGACGAGGGGCGGAAGCATCCACGTGTGGATGCGTTCACGACGCATCTCCACGGCGGCGCTCGCTCCCCGGAAGAAGGCGACACGGGTTCCGGCGAGGTGCTTCTCGCCTTCGAGGCACAGGGTCACCGCGGACTCCAGCTGCACGGTCATGCGGGCGAGCGCGTCGAGATCCTGGTGCGAGTGCCGCCGCACACCGAGGTCCACCTGGGCGAGCGCATCGAGACCATGCGTGTGCAGCAGCTGGAGCAGCATGCCGATCTCGACGCCGTAGCCGGAGACGAACGGCATCCGCAGCAGTGGCTCGCGGACGAACGCGCACTCGCCGGCGAGGGGCTGGGTGAATCCGAGCAGCCGCGGTTCGTAGCGCCGCAACAGCGGTCGGGCCACGAGCTCGGTCACCCTGCCGCCGCCGGAGTCCTCGGTCATCAACGGTCGGTCGTAGAAGCCCTTGACCAGGACGAGTGAGGGGTCGCGCAGCAGGGGATGCAGCAACCGGACGACGAAGGCCGGGTCGAAGTCCACGACGTCGGCGTCGAGGAAGACGCCCAGGTCGCCGGACATCCTGGCAAGGCCGGTCTGCATCGCGCCACCCTTGCCGCCGTCGCGGCCGCGCGGTCCGATCCGGTAGACCGTCGCTCGAGCTGATGCTGCTCGTTGTGCCGTGGCGTCCGTCGAGCGCGAGTCGACCACGATCACCTCGTGCACCAGCCCTGCTCCCTCGACCAGCTCCTTGCGGATCGACTTCACGATCGGGCCGATCGTCGCTTCCTCGTTGCGGGCCGGCAGCACGACGCTGACGCGACGGCCGTCGAGCAATCTCGCGACCTCGTCGGGGTCGGCCGTGGTCGGGAGCGTGCGTCGGCGGAACCACGCCGCGGCCTCGTCAAACAAGGCCCCGCACCGTCCGGCTCGGGGCCCGGTCACCTGCGACGCTGGCCGTCATCTCGAGCACTCGCCGGGTGGGCACGACGTCGTGGGCGCGGAAGATCGAAGCGCCTGCTGAGGCGGCCAGGGCGGTCGCGGCGAGCGTGCCCTCGAGCCGTTCGTCGGGCGGGAGGTTCAGGGTCTCGCCGATGAAGTCCTTGCGCGAAAGCGCCATCAGCACCGGCCACCCGGTGGCCACCAGCTCGTGGACGCGGCGCAGCAGCTCGAGCCCGTGCCAGGTGTTCTTGCCGAAGTCGTGGGTCGGGTCGATGACGACGCCCTCGCGCGGGACCCCGTGGGCGACGGCAGCGGCGGCCCCGCGGGTCGTCTCGGCCACGACGTCGGCGACCACGTCGTCGTAGGCGACACGGTGCGGACGGGTGCGCGGCTCGGCCCCGCCGGTGTGCGAGCACACGAACCCGGCACCGAGCTCGGCCGCCACGTCGACGAGGTCGGGATCGTGCGCCGCCCAGGTGTCGTTGACGATGTCGGCGCCGACCTCGAGGCACCGGCGCGCGACGTCGGCCCGCCAGGTGTCGATGCTGATGACGACGTCGGGCAGCTCCGCACGCACCCGCTCGATGAACGGCACCGTGCGGCGGACCTCCTCGTCGGAGTCGACGAGATCGCCGGGCCCGGCCTTCACGCCACCGATGTCGATGATGTCGGCCCCGTCGTCGACGGCGCGACGTACCGCGTCCAGCGCGACGCTCGGCGTGAACGTGGCGCCCTTGTCGTAGAACGAGTCGGGCGTGCGGTTGACGATGGCCATGACCAGGGCGCGGTCGCGCACGACCCGACGCCCGCGGAAGGTCAGGTCAACGGTCATGCCCTGATCCTCCCGTACTCGAGATCAGGAGCGGGCGATGCGGACCATTTCGTCGCGGGGGACGACCTTGACGCGCTCGCGGGCATGGTCGTGGGACTCGCCGAGCTCGAGCTCGTGCGCGTCCAGCCTCTCCCAGCCCTCCCACGTGGTGATCTCGAGGCCGCGGCCCTCGAAGTAGGCGTCGACGGCATCACGCTCGGGCTGCTCGGGCGCCTTGTTCCCTGAGCCTGACGAAGGGTCCAGGTCCTCGAGGAGCATCTCGACGGTCTGGGCGGCGTCGGACTTGGTGTGACCGATGAGGCCGACCGGTCCGCGCTTGATCCAGCCGGTGACGTAGGCACCGGGCAGCGCGCTGCCGTCGATGTCGATGACTCGACCGCCGTCATTCGGCACGACGCCGCCGGCGAGGTCGAACGGCAGGCCGGCGAGGTTGTCGGAGTAGTAGCCGACGGCCCGGTAGACGGCCTGCACCGGCCAGTCGACGAGCTCGCTGGTGCCACGCGCGTTACCGGTGCCGTCGAGCTCGGTGACTTCGGTGCGCAGGCCGACGACGCGTCCGTCGTCGCCGAGCACCTCGACCGGGTTCTGGCAGAAGTGGATGTGAATCCGGTGCGCGGCGCCCGTCGGCTCCTTGGCGAGGTAGTTCTGCAGCACGTCGACGACGAGCTTGACGCTCTTGGACGCGCGGATGGCATCCATCGAGCCCTCGTCCAGCTCGAAGCCCTCGGGGTGCACGACGACGTCGATGTTGGGGGAGTGGTTCAGCTCGCGCAGCTCCATCGGGGTGAACTTGACCTGCGCCGGGCCGCGTCGCGCGAACACGTGCACGTCGGTGGTGGCATTGCGGCGAAGGCCGTCGGCCACGTTGTCGGGGATCTCGGTGTCGAGCAGCTCGTCGGACGTCTTGGCCAGGATGCGGGCGATGTCGAGGCCGACGTTGCCGACGCCGAGCACGGCCACCTGCTTCGCGTCCGGCTCGAAGGCCCAGTCGCGGTCGACGTCGGGGTGGCCGTCGTACCAGGCGACGAAGTCGGCGGCGCCGAACGAGCCCTTGAGGTCGATGCCCTCGATGTCGAGGTCGCGGTCGTTGCGGGCGCCGGTGGCGAAGATGACGGCGTCGTAGAACCGCTGAAGGTCGTCGAGCTTGAGGTCGTCGCCGTAGTGGACGTTGCCGAAGAAGCGGATGTCCGGGTTCGACAGGACGCGTTTGAGCGCCTTGACGATCTCCTTGATGCGCGGGTGATCCGGCGCGACGCCGTAGCGGATGAGGCCGAACGGGGTCGGGTCGCGCTCGATGAGGTCGATCGTGACCGCATCGAAGGGGGACGGGAGGTCGGCCTTCGTGAGGATGTCGGCGGCGTAGATCCCCGCCGGTCCGGCGCCCACGACGGCGACGCGCAACTGCCTGCTCATGCCTCGAATCTAGGGGCGCGCCCCCAGCCGTCCGAACCCCGTCCACGATGCGAAACAGGTCTCTGACCTGCGACGATGTGGCGCAGATCACATTGGATCGTCGCCGTACTAGTTCCGATGGGCCCGCCGGGACCGAGCGTCCCGCGGAGTACACGCCGGTCTGACCACCGGCGATTCAGTACTGCCACGGTTGCCGCCCCGGCGAGAGCCGGAGGATCATGACTGTCATGACGCCGCGCCAGGTGCTCGCGGGAGCGTTCGCGCTCGTGATCGTGGCCAGCATGCCGGCGATCTGGGCGCTCGAACTGGCGAGTGACCTGAAAGCGACCTCGCTCGTCGAGGACGTCGCCTTCGTCCTGACGGTCATGGCGTCCGTGCTGGTCGGCTGGATGCTCGCGCACCGACGCCCCGAGAACTTCATTGGTTGGCTCCTGTTGGCCAACGGGTTCATCCTCGTCCAGACCGGACTGATCGACACGTACTTGGCATCCGTCCCTGACGTCGGAACACCGGGCGCTCGCGTCGCCGCCAGCTGGTCGACCCACGGCTGGCCGCTCCTGTTCGCACCGATGGTGGCGATCGCCTTCGTCCTTCCGGACGGTCGGCTGCCGTCACCACGGTGGCGAGCTGCCGCCGTGCTCGGGGTCGTGTCGTTCGCGACGACCCTCATCGGCGGGATGGCGAGTCACGAGACACTCGACCGACCGTTCCAGGACGTGGCACCGCTGGCCTTGCTACCCGAACCGGTCTCCCAGGGAATGCAGCTCGGGGGCCTTTTGGGCATGATCGCCACGTTGGTCCTCGCCGCGACGTCCTTGGCCGTGCGGTTCCGCCGTGCGGGCCTGGAGGAACGCCAGCAGCTGAAGTGGATCGCGCTCGCCGGCACGTTGCTCCCCGTGGCGATCATCGCGTCCTCCATAGAGGGGTTCTACGTCGAAGGATCGGGGTGGGTCACCAGCCTGAGCTTCACCCTCGCCATGGTGGCGATCCCGGCGGCGATCGGCGTCGCTGTCACGCGGTACCGGCTGTTCGACATCGACCGGGTGGTCTCCGCAGCGGTCGCCTATGCCCTGATCACCGCGCTGCTGGCGGGCGCCTTCGTGGCGATCATCGTCTTCGGCGGCGTCCTGCTCGGCCGGGGCAGTCCGCTCATCACGGCTGCGGCGACGCTGGCCGTGGCCGTCGCCTTCCGCCCGGTCCGATCGGTCGTGCAAGCGCGCGTCGAACGGACGTTCAACCCGACTCGCTATCGAGGACTGCATCGGATCGACACGTTTCTCGCCGACCTGCGCGCAGGGAGGGTCGAGCCGGAGACGATCGGCGCGGCGATCGCCGAGGCCGTCCCGGACGACTCGCTGCGCCTGTTCTTCTGGCTGCCAGACCGCGACGCGCACGCAGACGCCGACGGCAACCCGGTGCCCGAGCTCCCGTCGGACCCGCCCGGCCAGACGCTGGTGCGACGGGGCGACCTGCGCCTCGGGACCGTGATCCATCAGGACGACCCAGCCGTGCGAAGCGAGCTGGACCCGATCCTCGTCCGGGCCGGCCTCGCGGTGGAGATCGCGCGTCTGCGCGTCGAGGTCCGCCGCCAGCTCGCCGAGGTCGCGCGGTCGCGCACCCGCATCGTGACCGCCGCGATGGACGAACGCCGGCGTCTGGAGCGGGACCTGCACGACGGCGCCCAACAGCAGCTCGTCTCCATCGGACTCGACCTGCGCCACCTGCAGAATGAGCTCGGCACGTGTTCGCCGGTCCAGGACCAGCTGGACGACTCGGTGCGCCGGCTCGGTGACGCCATCCGGGAGCTTCGCTCGCTCGCCCACGGCGTGCGACCGTCCTCCCTCGACGCCGGACTTGCCCCCGCGCTGTCGGAGCTGGTCGCCCGAACCCCGGTGCAGACGACGTTGGACGTCACCAGCGAGCGGTTCGCGGCCGAGACCGAGGCGGCCGCCTACTTCGTCGTCAGCGAAGCCGTGGCCAACGCGCTCAAGCACGGAGCGCCCGGGCAGATCGAGGTGCACGCCGGGCGGTTCGACGGTCGTCTCGTGGTCACAGTGACCGACGACGGCCCCGGCGGCGCAGTCGTGCAGCCCGGCAGCGGGCTCGCCGGGATCGGGGACCGGGTCGCGGCGCTCGACGGTGACCTCAGCATCGACAGCCCGCCGAGCGGCGGAACCCGCGTCCGGGTGGAGCTGCCGTGCGGGTAGTCGTCGCCGAGGACCAGGCCCTGCTGCGGGAGGGCCTGGCTCGGCTGTTCCGGGACGCCGGTCACGATGTCGTCGGCCTGGCCACCGACGGCGCGAGCGTTCGAGAGGTGGTGGCCGAGCAGCAACCCGACCTCGTCGTCGTCGACATCAGGATGCCGCCGACGTTCACCGACGAGGGCATCCAGGCCTCGCACTGGATCCGCGACAACCATCCGGGGGTCGGCGTGCTGGTGCTGTCGCAGCACGTCCATGCCGCCGGTGTCGTCGACCTGGTGTCGCAACGTGGATTCGGCTACCTGCTCAAGGACCGAGTGCTCGACGTCGCGGAGTTCCTGGAGGCCGCTTCGCGCGTCGCCGACGGAGGTTCGGCGCTCGACCCGGCCATCGTCGCGACGCTGGTGGAGCAGGACGTCATGGGCGTCGGACGACTGACGTCGCGAGAGCGCGAGGTGCTGAGCCTGATGGCCGAGGGACTGACGAACGCCGGAATCGCCACGCGTCTCGTGCTCACCGAGCGGACCGTGGAGAGCCACGCCCGCAGCGTCTTCATGAAGCTCGGCCTGCACGGGGACGAGGACGGGCACCGGCGCGTGCTCGCGGTGCTGTCGTTCCTGGCTGCGCCTCAGTGGTAGTACCGCATCGAAGAGTGGTGCTGGCGCCGATGTGAGCGGAGTGGCCGCGAACCGACGATGAGAGCACCAACCACTCACCGGAGGTTCTCATGTCGAACACCAACCATTCCGTCAACGTCCAGCGCGAGTCCACCAGCCGCACGTCGATCGCTGCGCTCGTCCTGGGCGTACTCTCCCTCCCCGGATCCCTGCTCGCCTGGGACACGCTGCCCGGCGGCGGCTTCGTCTGGGGCCTGCCGCTGGCGATCGCCGCGGTCGTCGTCGGCGTCAAGGCCGTCCGCGACGGCGCGACGGGTCGAGCAGCCGCATTCGCCGGAGTCTTCCTCGGCGGCGCGATGATCGCCATGATGGTCGTCTGGACGGCCGTCGGCGCCGGATGACGTAGGGGCGTCGTTCCCGGACCGGGAATCAACTCCCGAATGATCCGGAACGTAGTCCCTGTTCACCGGGAACGACGCCGCGCGACACTGAGGACGTCTTCTCGGCTCCCGGATGATCCGCTGGCGCGTGAGGTGGTACTGGTACGCGCTGGCTCTCGGGCTCCCGCTCGCGGTCCACGGCGGGACGGACGTCCCGTCGCTGACCTTCACCTCGCTGACCACCTTCCTCGCGGTGTTCGCGGTGCGTCTGGTCAACCCCGCGGACGGGCCGTTGGGTGAGCATCCGGGCTGGAACGGTGTCGCCCTGCCGGGCATGCAAGCAAGCCATTCGCCGCTGGTCGCCACCACGGTCCTGGCGCTGCTGGTGGCCGGCTGGCATCTACCCACATTCTTCCTGGAAGAGGGC
Organism: Aeromicrobium sp.; assembly: GCF_050700635.1. Lineage (GTDB taxonomy): Bacteria > Actinomycetota > Actinomycetes > Propionibacteriales > Nocardioidaceae > Aeromicrobium. Next base: position 3,298 of record NZ_JBOHDT010000071.1, on the reverse strand, counting down.
GGCCTTCGACCGTCCGTCCTGGTGGCCGGCTTCGTGACGACGATGGCGGTGACGTACTGGTACGCGTGGCTCTTCAACCACACCGGCGGAAGCATTCTCCTGGTCGTGGCGGCGCACTCCGTCGAAAGGAGCATCCAGTACGAGCTCGGCTGGTTGATCATGGGCGTGTGGTTGGCCGTGGCTGTCGGGTTGGTCGTCTTCGACCGGAAGGCCTGGCGCGGTCCCGCGCCTGCCGGGACGACGATGCCACCGACGCTACCGCCCAAAGTGGCGGCACCGACGACGTCTGCCTCGCTCTCTCCAGAGCAGCGCCCGGTCGTGCAATAGGTGGATCCGGCCAGTCGGGGTCGGTTCAGAGTCGCTCGCGCAGCCAGTCGAAGTCCGCGACGTGATCGGCTGCATCGCCCGGGGTCTCGCAGATCACCGGTGCGCCCGCATTGCGCACGACAGCAGCCAGCAGGTCGGGGTCGATCTTCCCCTGACCCAGGCTGGTGTGCCGGTCGGCGCCGGAGTCGAAGTCGTCGCGGCTGTCGTTGCAGTGCACGAGGTCGATCCGGCCGGTGATTGCCGTGACGTCGTCGATGACGGTCTCCAGGGCGTTGCCTCCGGCGTGGGCGTGGCAGGTGTCGAGACAGAACCCGACCATCTCCGAACCGGACGCCGCCGAGATGGCGTCGAAGACACCGGCGATCCGGTCGAGATACCGGGTCATGGCGTTGTCGCCCCCCGCGGTGTTCTCGACGAGGATCGGCAGCTTGATGTCGGTGGCCTCGATCGCCTTGCGCCAGTTGTCGAAGCCGATCGCCGGGTCCTCGTTGTCGCCGAGGTGGCCGCCATGCACGATCAGTCCCTTGGCCCCGATCGCCGCCGCTCCGTCGACGTGCTTCTGGAGCAGTTGCCGCGAAGGGATGCGGATCCGGTTGTTGGTCGTCGCGACGTTGATGAGGTACGGCGCGTGGACGTAGAGGTCGATGCCATCCTTCTCCGCGTCGGCCTTGAGGCCGTCTGCGCCGCCCGAGTACCTGAACTCCGGTCCCTTGTAGCCCTGCGGGTTGCCGAGAAAGAATTGCACGACCCTGGTGCCGCGCGCCTTCGCCTCGGCGATCGGGTCGGTCTGGTCGACGTGTGCCCCGATGGTGATGGTCATGGTCGCCAGTCTAGGAAGTCGTGCCGACACCGACCTGACTAGTACCGAAGGACCATTTTCGCACTGCCGCAACAGTCGTAACGTCGCGAGAGTTCGGGGAAATTGGGAGAGGTAGTTGAGGGATGTCCAGCGAAGACAACAAGCAGGCTGCAAGAGACGGCTACGACGCGTTCATCAAGGGCGACGCCAAAGGTGCGATGGCCGACATCGCCGACTCCATCGAGTGGGTGGTCAGCGGCGACAGTGCGGTGAGCGGCACCTACCACGGCAAGGAAGAGGTCGGCGGCTTCTGGGGAAGGCTCGTGGAGAAGGGTTTCACGGTCGCGCCGCACGAGTTCATCGCCGAGGGCGACATTGTCGTCGCCCTGGTGACACAGCGACTGGGAGCCGACGAGGCCGAGTCCGCCGACGTGCTGAAGTACGAGGACGGCAAGCTCGTACGGTTCCAGTCGTTCGGCGAAGACACGATGCTCGAGAACGCATTCCCGAAGTAGGCACCACTCGCTGAGGTACTAGTCTCACGTCGAGAGGGACGTGAGGAGCACGCATGGGATTCGTCTCACCGTCACTGCCCGACCTCGATGTCGACCAGTGGCGGGCGTTGCCGCGCGCCGAGCGCACGAAGGTGCTCCAGCAGCACTGGGCCCTCCATGGCTTCGGCACGCCCTATGCGGTCTACCTCCTCTACGTCGTCAAGATCGGGCTCTACGTCCTCGGCGGCCTGCTCTTCGCCGCATCCACGCCCGGTATCGGCGGGCTCGGTGACATCGCCGACTGGTGGACCGAGCCGGTGGTCTTCCAGAAGGTCATCGTCTGGACCCTGCTGTTCGAGGTGCTCGGCTTCGGCTGCGGTTTCGGCCCGCTGACGCTGCGGTTCCTGCCGCCGATCGGCACCTTCCTGTACTGGCTGCGGCCCGACACCATCCGCCTGCCTCCGTGGCCGGACCGCGTCCCAGGCACGCGCGGCTCGCGCCGCACGCTCCTGGACGTCGCGCTCTACCTCGGCGTCATCGCGTCCGCTCTGTGGGTGCTGCTCGCGCCTGCCGATCCCCTGATCGGGACGGCGCGCCTGATCCCACTGCTCGTCGTGCTGCCCCTGCTCGGTCTCCGCGACAAGACGATCTTCCTGGCGGCCCGTTCGGAGCACTACTGGGTGACCGCGCTGGTGTTCCTGCTCCCGTTCGTCGACATGATCGTGGCCGCCAAGCTGATCATGGTGGCCATCTGGTGGGGCGCGGCGACGTCCAAGCTCAACCGGCACTTCCCCTACGTCGTCTCCACGATGATGGCCAACGCGCCGCTGGTCCCGCGGTTCGCGAAGAGGCATCTCTGGCGCGATCCGGTGGACGACATCACGCCGTCCTGGCTCTCCCGGGCGTTGGCGCACGGCGGCACGGTCGTGGAGTTCGGCATCCCGCTCGTGCTGCTGCTGTCGAGTGGAGGATGGGTGACGCAAGTTGCCTTGGTGACCATAGTTCTTTTTCACCTGAACATCCTCAGCTCGATCCCGATGGGCGTACCGCTGGAGTGGAACGTGCTGATGATGTTCGGCGCTGTGTTCCTGTTCGGCCACCACGCCGGCCTCGGACTGACGGACGTCACTCAGCCCGCACTCGTGTACGGGCTGGTGGCGCTCATCGTCGCCTCGGTCGCGTGGGGCAACGTCCGTCCCGACCAGTGGTCGTTCCTGCCGTCGATGCGCTACTACGCCGGCACCTGGGCCACGTCGGTGTGGCTGTTCGGCGAGGGCGCCGAGCAGAAGTACGCGGAGCGCGTGACGAAGGCGGCGCAGCTGCCCCATCGCCAGCTTGCCCGGCTCTACCCGCCGGACACCGTCGACATGATGATGGGCAAGCTCGGTGCCTGGCGAGGACTGCACACCCACGGGCGCGCGATGCTCGGCCTCTACCCGCACGCGGCCGACGACCACGAGTCACGGATGGCCGTCGACGGCGAGATGGTCGCCGGTTCGGCGATCGGATGGAACTTCGGTGACGGCCACCTGCACCACGAGGCACTCCTGGCCGCCGTGCAGGAGCGCTGCGACTTCGCTCCTGGGCAGCTCCGCGTCATCATGATGGAGTCGCCGCCGATGGGACGCCCCGTTCAGCAGTACCGCATCGTCGACGCCGCCACCGGTCTCCTCGAGGA
>NZ_JBOHDT010000070.1:0-9105 GCF_050700635.1 Aeromicrobium sp. | reverse complement strand
GATGAACTTGCGCAGCAGCGCGGTGTCCTTGTAGTCGATCGCAGTGACACCGGCGGCCTTGAGCGGGTTGCTCTTCTTCTTCGGCGTCCGGATGGGGGGCTTGGGCATGGTTCTCCTTGAAAGATGTATGTGGTCTCAGAAAGGGGGCTCGTCGGTGGACCCGCCACCGCCGGCCCAGGCGTCGCCGCCCTGCTGGGGCGCGGAACCGCCACCCTGGGCAGCCGGCTGCTGGCCCCACGGGTTGGCGTTGCCGCCACCTTGCGAGCCCTGGCCGCCGCCGAAATCGCCGCCGCCGGAACGGGAGGCCTTGGTGACCTTGGCGGTAGCCCACTTCAGCGAGGGACCGACCTCCTCGACGTTGATCTCGACACTGGTGCCCTTCGAGCCGTCCTGGCGCTCGAAGTTGCGGATCTTCAGCGCGCCGGTGACGATCACGCGCTGGCCCTTCTGCAGGGACTCCGCGACGTTCTCGGCCATCTGCCGCCAGGCGGCGCATCGCAGGAAGAGCGCGTCGCCGTCCTTCCACTCGTTCGTCTGCTTGTCGAAGGTTCGAGGCGTCGAGGCAACGGTGAAGTTGGCCACCGCGGCACCGGAGGGCGTGAACTTGAGCTCCGGGTCGTCGGTGAGGTTGCCGATGACGGTGATGTTGGTCTCGCCTGCCATGGCTCTGCCTTTCGAAGGGTCTGGGGTGGTCTGGATTCAGTGAACCGCACGGTCAGGGCAAGCGCGAGGGCTCGTCCACACGCGGTTCCTACTTGACGTCGGGTCGCGTCACCTTGGTGCGGACGACCGACTCGTTGAGCGTGAGCTGGCGGTCGAGCTCCTTGACCGTGGCCGGCTCGGCGTGGAGATCGATGACGGCGTAGATGCCCTCAGTCTTCGTGTTGATCTCGTAGGCGAAGCGGCGCTTGCCCCAGATGTCGACGTTGTCGACACTCCCGCCGTCCTTGCGGACCACGTTGAGGTAGGTGTCGAGGCTCGGAGCGATCGTGCGCTCTTCGAGGTCCCCGTCGAGGATGACCATCACTTCGTACTGACGCAACGACAACGTGCGCCCTCCTTCGGTCTTGGCGGCTGCGGACCATCCGCAGCAGGAGAGTGTCGCCCCCCGAGAATCAGGACAGGGCAACCGTGCGAGTCTATCGGGCCCCTGTTCCGCAGGCCAAATCAGCCGTCCCGTCGTCAGCCACTCGCGGGCACGGGGTCGGGGCTACGCTCGCGGGGTGGACATCGAGATCGTGACGCTGGTGGTCTCGCCGGTGCGCCGCTACGACGGGCGTCCGAGCGAAGGGCCGCGGCCGTACGACGAACCGGAGACCGTCGACGAGGTTCAGGTGCGTGCGCACCGCGGACTGGTCGGCGACCGCTACTTCGGCACCCGGCACCGGTTCGCCGCGGTCACCTTCCTGGCCGCCGAGTCGATCGATCGCCTCGAGGGTGAGCTCGGAACGGGCCCGTTCGATCCCGAGCTCGCCCGCCGCAACGTCGTCACCCGTGGGCTCGACGTCGAGGCGCTGTTGCACACGACATTCACGATCGACTGCGGCAGCGGGCCGATGTCGTTCCGTGCCCTGACCCGCGCGAACCCGTGCGCCTTCATGAACGGGGCGTTCGCCGACGGCGCCCACCAGGCGATGCGCGGGCACGCCGGCATCCGCACCGAACCGCTCGACGACGGCGTGCTGAGAGTCGGCCCGGCCACCGTCGTCGACATCGTGCCGCTGGCACCTGAGGAGCTCTCACGCCGCCAGCGTGAAGCGGTCTCCTAGGGCGTGAGGGGCGCCCTAGGCTTCCGAAGAGACGGACCAGAGGTTCACGCCCTCCGGCTCACCGGCCAGTCGGTCGATCTCGGCGAGCTCGTCGGCGGAGAACTCGGTGTTGTCGGCGGCCTTCAGGTTCTCGTCGAGCTGCTCGACCGACGAGACACCGACAAGCGCGGACGTGACGCCGCCCGGCCGCAGAACCCACGACAACGCCATCTGCGCGAGGGTCTGCCCGCGAGCCTCCGCGACCGAGTTGAGCCCGCGCAGCCGCTTGCGGTTGTCGTCGTTGACCAGACTCTGGTCGAACGTCGGACGGTCGGACGTGCGCGTGGGCTCGTCGCCGAGATACCGGTCGGACAGCAGACCCTGCGCGAGCACCGAGAAGGCGATCGAGCCGAGCTGGTGATCGTCGAGCACGGTGAGCAGGCCACGCTCGACCCAGCGGTTGAGCATCGAGTACGCGGGCTGGTGGATGACGAGTGGCGTGCCGAGCTCGCGGGCGATGGAGACGGCCTCGGCCGTCCGCTCGGGCGAGTAGGACGAGATGCCGACGTACGTGGCCTTGCCCATCCGGACGGCGGTGTCGAGGGCCGCGATCGTCTCGGCGACCGGGGTGTCGGGGTCGAAGCGGTGCGAGTAGAACAGGTCGACGTGGTCGAGGCTCAGGCGACCGAGCGAGGCGTCGAGGCTGGACAGCACGTACTTGCGAGAGCCGGCGTTGCCGTACGGGCCGGGCCACATGTCCCAGCCGGCCTTCGTGGAGATGATCATCTCGTCGCGGTACGGCGCGAAGTCGGTGCGCATCATGCGACCGAAGTTCTCCTCGGCCGAGCCGTACGGGGGTCCGTAGTTGTTGGCGAGGTCGAAGTGCGTGATGCCCCGGTCGAACGCGTGCCTCAGGACCTCGCGCTGGGTGTCGAACGGCTTGTTGTCGCCGAAGTTGTACCAGAGCCCGAGTGACAGCGGCGGGAGCAGCAGGCCGGAGTCGCCCACGCGGCGGTACTCGAGGTGCTGGTACCGGTCCTCGGCCGCGACGTACGGGCGGTGGGTCTCGGCCACGGACTGGGCGTAGTAGGCGTCGTCACTCACCCGTCCACGCTAGCGACCACCGCCCGCCCGCGCGATTCAGCCGAGAACCGGTCAGCGCAGTCGGGTGATCTCCACGTCGACGAAGAGCTCGGAGTCGCCGCGGGTCGAGTAGATGCCACGTAGGGGTGGGACGTCCTCGTAGTCGCGGCCGCGGGCGACCAGGACGTGCTGCTCACCGACGGGTCGAGCGTTGGTGGGGTCCCAGCCGACCCAGGCGCCGTCCCACCACTCGATCCAGGCGTGCGACTCCCCCACGACCTCCTCACCGACGACCGGGTCGGTGGACGGGTGCAGGTAGCCGGACACGTAGCGCGCCGGGATGCGGGCCTGACGCAACGCCCCGAGCGTGAGGTGGGCGAAGTCCTGGCAGACACCCGTGCGGGCCTCCCAGGCGTCGGCCGCGACGGTGGTGACCTCCGTAGCGCCCTCGACGTAGCGGATGTTCTCGAACATGAACGCGCACACGGCCTCCGCGTGGTCCGTCGGCGTCGCGGCACCCGCGCGGATGGGTTCCAGCTGTGCCAGCAACGCAGGAGAAGGAGCGACCCAGGGAGAGATCTCCAGATATTCACACCACTCGTCCTGAACCGCGTCGAGCGCCTCCCAGGGCAATCGCTCGGGGACGGTCTCGACCGAGCTGGTCTGGACTATCGAGGTGGCGACGACGGTCAGCTCGGCGTGCGGCTCGTTGACCTCGAACGCGGTGACCGTGGAGCCCCAGTAGTCGCGGTACTCCGACGCCCACGGGCTCGGCGTGATCTCGAGCCGTGAGCGCAGCACCATCTGGTCGGTGGTGGTGAGCGGCGTCATGCGGGCCTCGTTGAACGAGGCGACCGCGCCCTTCTCGTAGCGGTAGCCGGTGACGTGCTTGATGCGCAATTGCATGCTCACAGCACGACACCTCCGGTCCAGGCGTAGATGTCGCGGTCGGCGAAGTAGCGGTGATTGACGGCCTCGCTCGCCGCCGCGCAGACGCGCTGGAGCCGCTCCATCTCGACCGGGAGGTCGAAGACGAGCTCCTCGAGCGGCCGGTACTCCAGCTCAGTACGAGCGCGGCCGAGCAGGCGCTGGGCCTCGTCGCTGAACCCCGACCGTGGGCCGACGTTGGCGAGCCTGCCGAGCGCCTTCTCCGCCTCGACGAGCGACGAGACGATCGAGCGTGGGAACCAGCGGTCGAGCAACAGGAACTCCGCGGCCTGACGGTCGGCCTCGATGCCCCGATACGCACGGATGAACGACTCGTACGCGCCGCACGCGCGCAGCGTCGTGGGCCAGGCGACCTGCGGACCCGGGGCCAGGGCAGCCGTCGACAGCAGCCGCGCGGTCATGTCGGTGCGCTCGATGCTGCGGCCGAGCATGTAGAACTGCCAGCCCTCGTCGCGCGACATGGTCTCGGCGGCGATGCCGGAGATCATCGCCATCCGGTCGCGCACCCACGCGAACATGACCGGCGGTCGCATCGAGCGGGCGGTGCTCAGCCCCCGCCACGTCGTGTTGATGGCGGCCCAGATGTCGGTCGACAACGTCTCGCGGGCCCGGCGGGCGCTCTCGCGGGAGGCGCCGATGGCCGCGGCGATCGACGTGTCGGCATCGGGGTTGTGGGCCAGCAGGTCGAGGATCATCCAGCGGTTCGGCGTTCCTTTGTACTCCTCGACACCCATGACGCTGAGCAGCTGCTCGCAGGACGTCCGCTCGTCCATGCCGGGGTCCTCGACCAGCACCTGCATCTGGACGTCGAGGATGCGCGCGGTGTCGTCGGCCCGCTCGAGGTAGCGACCGATCCAGAACAAAGACTCCGCGATCCGGCTCAGCATCAGAGATCACCCCGAGCCTGCTGCTGCTGCTGCTTCTGCTCCATGCCGCGACCCGGCCGGAAGTCCAGGTCGGGCGCCTGCTGGTGCGACTGACCCGCCACCGGGGTCGCGCGCGGTGCGTGGTCCGGCTCGGACGCCTCGTCGGCGATGCCGGCCATCACCCAGGTGTCCTTGGAGCCGCCGCCGCGGCTGGAGTTGACGATCAGCTCGCCCTCCGGCAGGGCGACGCGGGTGAGCCCGCCGGGCAGCACCCACACGTCGTCGCCGTCGTGCACGGCGAACGGGCGCAGGTCGACGTGCCGCGGCCGGATCCCGTTCTCGACCAGGGTGGGCACCGTCGAGAGCGAGACGACCGGCTGGGCGATCCAGGCACGCGGATCGGCGAGGACCTTGACGCGCAGGTCGTCGAGCTCGGCCGCGCTCGCGGCCGGACCTATGACGATTCCTTTGCCTCCTGAGCCATCAACAGGCTTCAGGACCAGTTCACCAAGTCGGTCGAGCACCTCCTCGCGGTGGTCGGTGTCACCCATCCGCCAGGTGTCGACGTTGCGCAGGATGGGCTCCTCCGACAGGTAGTAGCGGACGAGGTCGGGCACATAGGTGTAGAGCAGCTTGTCGTCGGCCACCCCGTTGCCCACCGCGTTGGCGATGGTGACGTGGCCGGCGCGTGCGGCGTTGACGATGCCCGGCACCCCGAGCGCGGAGTCGGAACGGAACTGGACCGGGTCGAGGAACTCGTCGTCGATGCGGCGGTAGATGACGTCCACCGGCTCGAGTCCGCGTGTGGTGCGCATCATGACGCGCCCCGAGCGACACACGAGGTCGCGGCCCTCGACGAGCTCGACGCCCATCGTGCGCGCCAGCAGGGTGTGCTCGAAGTAGGCGGAGTTGTAGACGCCCGGAGTGAGCACCACGACGGTCGGGTCGCTGACGCCGGACGGCGCGGCCTTGCGGAGCGCGGCGAGCAGAGCCTGCGAGTACTGCGAGACCGGACGGATGCGGTGGTCGGCGAACACCTCCGGCAGCGCGGCCGACAGCGCTCGCCGGTTCGTCATCACGTAGGAGACGCCGGACGGGACGCGGACGTTGTCCTCCAGCACCCGGAAGTCGCCCTCGCCGTCGCGGATGAGATCGACGCCGGCCACGTGGATGCGCACCCCGTTCGGCGGATCGAGACCCGCGACGACGCGATGGAAGTGCTGTGACGACATGACGACCGAGCGCGGAACGACCCCGTCGGAGAAGAGGTCGCCGGAGCCGTAGACGTCGGCGAGGAATGCCTCGAGCGCGCGGACTCGCTGGCGGACCCCGCGGTCGACCTCGCTCCACTGCTCCGCCTCGATGAGACGCGGCACGATGTCGAGCGGGAACGGCCGCTCCTCGCCCTCGACGCCGAACGTGATCCCCTGGTCGAGGTAGGAGGAGGCGAGCGCGTCGGCGCGCTGCCGCACCTCGTCGTCGCCCATGTCCACGAAGGAGGCGTGGACGTGAGCATAGTTCCCGCGAACCGCGGGCTCCCGATCGTGACGCGAGATCATCTCGTCGAAGCCGGACACCGGTCCGTAACCCTCGAAGAGATGCGCGTCACCCACACGCCCACCCTAGGCGGACACTAGGAGCATGGCCTCCGCCCCCGAACCCGCTAACGGCCTCACCGCCAAACGTCGCGCCACGGAGGCCGCGTCCCTGAACCGCGTGCAGCGACGCGTCGCGGCCATCGCCTTCTTCGCGTTCGCGGTGCACGGCGTCTTCGGGGTGATCGGTGCCGCCTACGTCCTCGAGGGGCAGGACCGTCACGGCGACGCGGTGGGGCTCACCGTGATGTCGGGCGTCATCGCGCTCATCGTCTACGTCGTCATGAGGACCATCCTCGGGGCGAAGCTGTGGTCCCCGGCGTGGATCGTGCTGGCCTTCGTCCCCACCGTGGCCGCATTCATCTGGGTGGTCTGACCCGCTGTTCCGGGGCGTCTCGGGCGGTGGAAGGGGCTCGGGAGGCTACGCTTTCGCCAGAAAGGTGCGAGCGATGGCGAATGGATACGTCCTCGTGCTCAACGCGAGCTACGAGCCCCTGCAACGCGTCTCGCTGCGCCACGCCATCAAGATGCTCGTGCGCGAGGTGGCGGTCGTCGAGGAGGAGGCCGGCGGGAGCTTCGGCCCGTTCCCGGTGCCCAAGGTGCTGCGCCTCGTGCGTTACGTCGTCGCGAAGTGGCGGCATCGTCGTGGCCACCTGTGCACGAAGTCGGCGGTCAAGGCCCGCGACCGGATGTGCGCCTACTGCGGCGGCACCGCGGAGACGGTCGACCATGTCGTGCCGCGCAGCCGTGGCGGCGGGCTCACCTGGGAAAACGCTGTCGCCGCCTGTCTGCGCTGCAACCACCGCAAGGCCAACCGCACCCCGGCCGAGGCGGGGATGAAGCTGCTCTTCAGCCCCACCGCGCCACCCTCGACCTGGGCCTACACCGTGCCGGTGCCGGTCGAGCAACCGGCCTAGGAGGCGACGTGAACCGTCTGACCAGCACCGACAAGGCACTCTGCGCGGTGTACGCCGTGCTGGGGCTCGCCGCCCTGATCGGCACTCAGGTCGTGCTGGTGCAATACATGACCTCGGGCGACGTAAGCCTCTTCGACGACGTGGTGGCAAACGGCGCCGCCACCTTCAGCCTCATCGACCTGCTGGCCGTCGCCGTCATCGCGCTGGTGTTCATGATCGCCGAGGGCCGACGGCTCGGCATGCGATTCCTCTGGGTGTACGTCGTGCTCACGTTCGCCGTTGCCATCAGCGTCTCGCTGCCGGCGTTCCTCATCGCCCGCCAGGTCCACCTGGCCCGCGAGGTCCACCTGGCCCGCGAGCGCGAGGCCCAGCCCGCCTAGCCCTTGGCGTAGGTTTCGGCGCTCTCGAACTCGTACCCGACGGCCGCTTCGTCACCGACCACCCATGCGTCGTGACCCGGTTCGATCACGTAGGCCTGGCCCGCGCGGAGAGTGGCCGTGCTTCCGTCCTCGTGCTCGACCTCCATCTCCCCGGACACCATGGCTCCGACGTGCCGCGCCTGGCACGAGTCGGTCCCCACCACAGGCTTGACGCATTCGGACCACTTCCACCCCGGCTCGAACGTGATGCGGGCGACGGAGGCGCTGCCCAGTCGGACGACGTCGACCGTCGTCTTCGGTGGTGTCCGCTGCTCGTCCGGTTCGTCGAAGGACTTGCTGGAGATGTTGGCCATGGCGACTCCTCGGTGACAGTCCCCGATCACCATCGAGTGTCCCACCGCGCGCCGGTGTTTGGCCAGAGGGCACGTGCGAGGCTGGTGCCATGGCAGACGTCAACGTCCGGGGTGAGCCGCTCCAGCCCTGCGGGGCGGATCCGGTCACCGGGTTCTACCGCACCGGCGACTGCGCCTGCGGCCCGGAGGACGCCGGCCTCCATGCCGTGTGCGCGGTGATGACCCGGGAGTTCCTCGAGCACCAGCTCTCCGTCGGCAACGACCTGTCGACGCCCCGCCCGGAGTGGGACTTCCCGGGACTGCGACCGGGTGATCGCTGGTGCGTGGTGGCCGTGCGCTGGCTCCAGGCGTACAACGACGGTGTTCCGGCCCCGGTGGTGCTGGCCGCCACGAACGCTAGGGCCCTCGAGGTGATCCCCCGGGAGGCGCTCGAGAAAGCCGCCGTCGACGTGCCTGACGACCCCGGCGCGCTCGGCTGAGAACGCGGTCGACGCTCTAGAGACCGGCCTTGTCGTAGATGTCCTCGAGCGCGTCGAGGTAGGCGCCCTCGTCGTCGCCGGCCCGGGCCTGAGCCTCCTCGGCCTCGGCGATGACCTGGTCGGCCACCTGCTCGTAGCGCGCGTTCCACTTCTCGGCGTCGATCTGCCAATAGCCGCAGGTGTAGAAGTCGTGCTGGGGCCACCGGAGCTCGCGACGCAGGTGCCGGCGAACTGCTCGGCTGGCGCGAGCCTCGCCGGCGAGCCAGACGTACCGGCTCTCGTGGTCCGGCAGGTCCCGCTCGACGACGGCGGCGGCCAGGGCGCCGGAGATGTCGGTCTCACGCTCGACGACCTGCCAGTGGATCTTGACATCGCCCGCGCTGGGGAGCGGGATCTCGTCGTCGGCATCGGTGACCACGACGACCGCCTCGGCACGCTGACCGGGCTGGAGGCCGCGCAGGATCCGAGCGAGAGCCGGGACGCCGGTGATGTCGGCCACGAGCAGCTGCCACTCGACCTCGGCCGGGGCCGCATACAGCCCCCGCGGTTCCAGGAGACCCACCCGGCTGCCCATCGCGCAGTCGCGGGCCCAGTTGGACCCGACGCCGGGATCGTGCAAGGCAACGTCGATGTCGACCTGCACCTTGCCGTCGACGACACGGTGGTCGGAGATCGTGTAGACGCGGTGGGTGAGCTCGGCGGCGCCCTCGGGGTAGGTGATGGTCCAGGTCGCCTC
>NZ_JBOHDT010000069.1:0-27805 GCF_050700635.1 Aeromicrobium sp. | reverse complement strand
CGTAGGAGATGCGCGGGATCTGACGGGCGCTCGGCACGATGCGGGGGTCGGCGGTGAAGATGCCGTCGACGTCGGAGTAGATCTCGCAGACGTCGGCGCCGAGCGCCGCCGCGAGGGCTGCGGCGGTGGTGTCGGAACCGCCGCGGCCGAGCGTGGTGATGTCCTTCGTGGTCTGCGAGACGCCCTGGAAACCAGCGACGATCGCGACCGCTCCTTCGTCGATCGCTGCCCGCAGACGACCAGGCGTGACGTCGATGATCTTGGCGCGTCCGTGCTCGGCGTCGGTGATGACGCCGGCCTGGGAACCGGTGAACGAGCGCGCCTCCTGGCCGAGCGAGCCGATGGCCATCGCGAGCAGCGCCATCGAGATGCGCTCGCCGGCGGTGAGAAGCATGTCGAGCTCGCGGCCCGGAGGAAGCGGTGAGACGTGGTTGGCGAGGTCGATCAGCTCGTCCGTGGTGTCGCCCATGGCGGACACGACCACGACGACGTCGTGGCCCGCCTTCTTGGTCGCGACGATGCGCTGGGCGACCCTCTTGATGCTCACGGCATCGGCAACGGAGGAGCCGCCGTACTTCTGCACGACAATGCCCACGGGATGTCCTCGGGTGGATGGCTGATTCGATTGCGCCGTCGGCTCTGACAGCGACGTTCAGTCTACCGGGCGGCTACCTGTACTCCGGATTGTGCGTGTACTCGTGGACGCCTTCGTCCCAGACGGTGCGCTGGTTGCCGTACGCCGGGATGCCGTCGCGCAGCATCATCGCGAGGTGCATCAGGTTGTAGGTCATGAACGTGGTGTTGCGGTTGGTGAAGTCGTTCTCCGGCCCGCCGGAGCCTTCGTCCAGATACGACGGACCCGGTCCCGCCTCGCCGATCCAGCCGGCGTCGGCCTGCGGCGGGATGGTGAAGCCGACGTGCTGCATCGAGTACAGGATGTTCTGCGCACAGTGCTTGATGCCGTCCTCGTTGCCGGTGATGATGCAGCCGCCGACGCGACCGTAGAACTTGTACTGGCCTGCGTCGTTGAGCAGGCTCGAGGCCGAGTACAGCCGCTCGATGACCTGCTTGGTGATGCTGCTGTTGTCGCCCAGCCAGATGGGTCCAGCCACCACGAGGATGTTGGCTGCCATGACCTGGTCGAGGATGCCCGGCCACTCGTCGGTCTCCCAGCCGTACTCGGTCATGTCCGGATAGACGCCGGTGGCGATGTCGTGGTCGATCGCGCGGATCGTGGTCACGTCGACGCCGTGGCCGACCATGATGGCGGCGCTCTTCGTCACCAGACCGTCGGTGTGGCTCGGCTCGGGTGAGCGCTTGAGGGTGCAGTTGATGAAGACGGCGCTGAGTCCGCTGAAGTCGGGGGTCTTCTCGTCGGTGGTGGTCATGCTGGCCACGGTGGCCCCTCGCCGGGTCCGCGCGCAAGGGGTGGGGCCGGTGGTCAGCAGATCGTCACGGTCGCGGTTGAACCACTCACGGGTACGCTCGAAGGTCAAGGACTGACCATGCCCCCTGAACCAGTCGCGAGACCCCGTGCGCAGCGAATCGACGCACGCTCCAACGCGCAGCGAATCGTCGAGGTCGCGCGCGCAGCCTTCCTGTCGGGTTCGTCGCCGTCCCTGGAGGAGATCGCGGCCGGCGCGGAGGTCGGCATCGCGACGCTCTACCGTCACTTCCCGAACCGCGAGGCCCTCATCCGGGCCGCCTACCACGCCGTCTTCGAGGACGTGATCGTCCCGCAGCTCGCTCCCGAGAACGTCCTGCCCGCGTTCCGCAACGCCTTCGTCGCCATCTCCGTCCAGGTCATCGAGCTGCTGAGTGCGGCGCCCACGTCCAACCTCGCCGAGCTGACTCGCGAGCTGGTGGACGAGCACATCGAGCTGTTCGCCGTGCTGCTCGACGGCGCCCAGGCACAGGGCGACATCCGGGCCGACCTGACCCTCGAGGACGTGCCGCACATCCTGGGCATGCTGGTCGTCGGCCTCGCGTCGCCGAGCCTGGACGACGACAGTCGGGCCCGGTACCTCACGCTGATGTTCGACGCCCTCACACCCGGCAGCAACATCGGCGAGCTGCCGCCGTTGTCCCGTTAGGGCGTGTGCACAGAAGTGCCGGACCGGGCCCCGAGGCCCGATCCGGCACGTCTCGTTGCGTCAGGGCCTGTTCGTCCCCAACGTGTACGACCCGGAACCGGAGTACGCGTCCACGACCCAGCTGTAGTAGCCGGACGTGCCGCTGTAGGTCACGGTCTCGTCAGCCGCTGCGGACGTGCCTTGGGCCACGGTGACCCAGCTGCTGCCCGACCACTTCTGCAGATACAGGTCGAAGTCGCTGCCGGACGGCCCGTCGAGGCAGCCCTTGTGCGTTCCGGAGCTGCCCGAGTAGTAGTAGCTGCCGTTCGGGTGAATGGCAGACCCTCCACTGGAGAGCGAACCGGAGTAGCTCGGTCCGGTGCAGGTGCCACCCGGCGGGGTGCCGCCGGAGGTGATGAGGCTGAGCCCGTACACCTGCAGGATCTCGTTCACCGGCTGGAAGTACGTGGTCCCGCCAATGGAGCAGTTGCCCGAACCACCGGAGGTCACGCCCTGGGCCTGCGTGCCGGAGATCGCCGAACCACCGGAGTCGCCCGGCTCGGCACACACGTTGGTTCGGATCAGGCCGGTGACGGTTCCCTGCGGGTAGGTCACGGTCGAGTTGCGGGCCTGGATGGTGCCGCAGTGCCAGCCCGTCGTCGAGCCCGAACGGCAGATGGACGATCCGACCGCGGAGTCCTGCGATCCGCCCACCGGCACCGTGCCGCCGGCGTAGTCGTTGACCACGCCGAGAGGGGTGTTGCCCGCTGCGGTGCGAACGTGGGCGTAGTCGTTGCCCGGGAAGCTCGATCCGCCGAAGGTGCCGCTCGGCTGCGACGTCGCCGCACCAGTCGTGCCGCAGTGACCCGCAGTCACGAATCCCCCGCTGACCGAGAAGCCGATCGAGCACCGGCTTCCACCGATGAAGTAGGCGTTTCCGCCGATCACGTCGATGAAGGTCCGCGGACTCTCGGTCGTCGACTTCACGGTGACCGCGTCGGCGGGAACTCCGGCCCGCTTGGCGAACTCCTTGGCCGAGTCGGCTGCACTGTCGCGTGACTGGACCACGATCGTGTTGCTGACGACGTCGACGTACCAGCCGGGCGTCGTCTCAGGAGCTTTCGCCTTCTTGGCATCCAGCTTCGCCTTGTAGGTGTCGAGCTGGTCCTCGGTGAGCTCGACCTGGCTGACGGCCGCCCCGGCGTCCCGCACCGTCGCGGCGTCGGCATCGTCGACCACGCCGACGACGAGTCGGCTCTTGTCGGCGTCGAACCACGCTCCGCCGAACTGGGTGCCGAGCTCCTTGCGGAGCTTCCGCTCCGTTCGGGCCGCCTTCTCTTCGTCCGACAGCCTGGCCTTGGCCTCTGGGGCGGTCAGGTCCAGGTCTCGCTGCATGGCCGAGTACATGCCATTGGGCGCTGCTGGATCCGGGTCAGGTGTGGGTTTGGCGACGGATGCCTGCTGGCCGAGAACGGTCGCGAGGCATGCCACCGCCGCCGCCGTTCCGATCAGATTGAGTCTTCTCCTGGTCATGGTGATGCTCCTCCTATCGCGGCGCACAGGGATCACCCGACGCCGCTCAGCGGAACCGGCAGCGTGGCCGGTTGGCCACGACGTCGGCACACATGGAATCGGAAGCCTCGACCGTTGTCCCCCCGAAGCCCCGAACGGTTGCGAGAAACGTAGTGCCGCTCAGCTCGGAGAGGGAGATACCAAAAGCGTCATACCGTCGGCGTGATCCGTGGTGTCGGCTGAACGCCGAAGCTCGGGTGCTCCTCGAGCCAGGCCGAGTAGCGGGCACTCCGGTCGATCAGGTCGCGATAGGCGTCGACGGCCGACTGCGCGAACGCGTCCGAGAAGGCGGCGACCGGCGACTCGGGGTGCCAGCCGATGAGGTGGCGCCAACGCAACGGTGTGCCTGTGATCGGCACTGTGACCAGACCGGGGAGCACCCGCGTGGCCTGGCACAGGGCGATGGCCCCGCCCGACTCGACGAGGTCGACGCAGCTGGCCACGTCGGTCTCGTAGACGTTGCGGGGCGTGAATCCAGCGCGCGCACACGCCGTGGCGAAGCAGTCGCCGAAACAGCCGTCACCCGTGGTTGCCACCCACTGAGCGGAGGAGAGCTCGGCGAGATCCACGACGTCCTTGGAGACAAGCGGGTGATCCTCGGGTACGAGGATGAAGACCGGATCGATGGCGATGGTGTGCCACTCGAGCCCGGCCCGGGGCGGCGGCGGACCGTCCCCGCACACCCCGACCACGGCGAAGTCGAGCCGTCCGTCCGTCAACATCCCGGCAAGGTCCTGCGCCGACCACGAGACGTGGGTCGTTACCTGCAGGTCGGCATGCGCGGCGGTGAGGTGGTGGATGAGCCGGCCCAGGACGGCGCTGGTCGACGACCCCACCCGCAGGTGCTCAGGGGCCCCGAGGGCATCTCGGCCGGCGTTGCTGCTCAGCCGTGCGGCCTCGTCGCGCAGACCTGTCATCGCCGGCAACAGCAGACGCGCCCTCGTGATCACCAGCTCACCCATCGGAGTCGGGCGGACACCGCGGTGGTCACGCTCGAAAAGTGGCCCACCCAGGACGCGCTCGATGCGATGCAGCTGTGCGGTGAGAGCAGGCTGTGCCAGCCCGAGGCTTGCGGCTGCCTTCGTCACGCTGCCGGCGTCGGCCACGGCGCATACCACTCTCAGGTGCCGCAGCTCCAGCTCCACCCGAGCAAGGTACCGCGATGACCGGGGAGCCGGGTCTCAGCCGATGGCCGTTCGGCCCTCGAAGGCGCGGCCGAGGGTGAGCTCGTCGGCGTACTCGAGGTCGCCGCCGACCGGCAGGCCGCTGGCCAGCTTGGAGACACGGACCCCTAGCGTCGAGAGCATGCGGATGAGGTAGGTGGCGGTGGCCTCGCCCTCGAGGTTCGGGTCGGTGGCGATGATGACCTCGGTGACGGTGCCGTCGTTGAGCCGCTGCAGCAGCTCCTTGATGCGGAGCTGGTCGGGACCGATGCCGGCGATTGGCGAGATCGCGCCGCCGAGCACGTGATAGCGGCCACGGAACTCGCGGGTGCGCTCGATGGCGATGACGTCCTTGCTCTCCTCGACGACACAGATCACGGTCGGGTCGCGGCGTGGATCGGCGCAGATGCGGCACTCGACGTCGACGGTGACGTTGCCGCAGTTGCCGCAGAAGTGGACCTTCGCCTTGACCTCGGTGAGCACGGCGGCGAAGCGCTTGACGTCGTCGGCATCGGCGTCGAGCAGGTGGAACGCGATGCGCTGGGCGCTCTTCGGACCGATGCCGGGAAGCTGCCCGAGCTCGTCGATGAGGTCCTGGATCACGCCGTCATACACGCTCTCCAGCCTAGTCGGGCCCACTGAGAAAACGGGCCAGCATGTCGTGTCCGTGGGCGGTGAGAATCGACTCAGGGTGCATCTGCACCCCTTCGACCGGGTGGGAGCGGTGACGCAGGCCCATGACGACCCCTGACGCGGTGCGGGCCGTGACGCCGAGCGTCGCCGGCACGGTGTCTGGGTCGACGACGAGCGAGTGGTAGCGGGCACACGCGAGCGGCGACGGAAGGCCGGTGTAGACGCCGAGACCGTCGTGGTGCACCAGCGACGGCTTGCCGTGCACGACCTCCGACGCACGCACGATCGTGGCCCCATACGCCTCGCCGATCGCCTGGTGGCCCAGGCACACGCCCAGGGTGGGAGTGGTGGGACCGAGTCGTCTCACGGCGTCGACGCTGATGCCGGCATCGGCTGGCGTGCCCGGGCCGGGCGAGACGATCAGGTGCGTCAGCTCGCCGCGCTCGCGGGCGGCCACCAGCTCGTCGACGCCGACGGCGTCGTTGCGCACCACCTCGGCGCTCGCGCCCAGCTCGCGCACGTACTGCACGAGGTTGTAGACGAACGAGTCGTAGTTGTCGACGAACAGCACGCGGGCTCGACCTTCGACGCTTGGGCCCGTCGAAAGGGTCGTTTCGACCAGCTCAACGACCGGGTCGCGCAACGATGCAGCCACGGGGCCGGGCGCCCACGCACCAACCCCGTCGACCGAGGTGATCGGCACGACGCCGCGCAGCGAGTTGGTAACGAAGACCTCCGATGCGCGGGCGACATCGTCGGTGGTGAGCCGACGCTGCAGGACCGGGATGCCGG
The DNA here is from genome assembly GCF_050700635.1 of Aeromicrobium sp. Lineage (GTDB taxonomy): Bacteria > Actinomycetota > Actinomycetes > Propionibacteriales > Nocardioidaceae > Aeromicrobium. Next base: position 21,573 of record NZ_JBOHDT010000069.1, on the reverse strand, counting down.
CTCGGAGGAGCCGGTCGATCACGCGCGCTCGTCCGGTGCCGGGCAGGATGCGCCCATCGAGAGGCGGCGTGTGCACACCGTCGTCGTGGACGACGAACAGCGAGGCCCGGCCGGTTTCGAGCACGCTGCCATCGTCGTCGAGCACCAGCAGATCGAGATCGGGGCGGGACTCGTGGGCGAGGGCCCGGCGATCGGACCACTTGTGGGCACCGAGCCCGCCGGCGACGAGCCGCGGCACCAGCGTCCAGGCGTCGACGTCATCGAGGATCGGACGCACCGTCATGCGAACCAGCACGTCGCCATGGAGTGGCACGGCATCGATGCGGAGCCGGTGCCGTCCCTGGAGACCGGCCGCCTTGCGGTGCACCGCCTCCTCCAGGCCGGCGCGGACGGTCTGTCCATAGATGGCCCGGACGGACGAGTCGAGGCGCGCGACGTGCGCCTCGACGTCGACGGCCACCCCGTCGGTGACGAGGACGGTGTCGAAGACGCCCTGAGCAAGGTCGACGCGGTTCGCGCGCGGTTGGACCTGGGCGAGGGGAGGAATGGTCTCGTCCGGCGCCTCGGCCACCAGGTCAAGCCGTCCGCCGATGGCCTCGATCAGCGGACGGGCCTTGACCAGGACCTCGGCGAGCTCGCCGTCCGGAGTCGAGTCGGCAACGATCCCGCCACCCACTCCGAGCCACACGCGGTCTCCGGAGATCTCGAACGTCCGGATGGCGACGTTGAGCTCGAGGCCCGCAGCGGCGCTGACGTGCCCGATCGCCCCGGTGTACGCCTCACGGGCCGTTGGCTCGAGGGCGGCGGCGATCTCCATCGCCCGCACCTTGGGCGCACCGGTGACCGAGCCGGGAGGAAAGGTGGCACGCAGCAGATCAGAGTCCGCGACGTCGTTCCCGAGGTGGCCGACGACGTCGGAGACGAGGTGCCAGACCGAGTGACGTTCAGGCCGCACGAGCGCCGGCACCCGCACGCTGCCGGGCGTGCACACTCGGCCGAGGTCGTTGCGCATCAGGTCGACGATCATGACGTTCTCGGCGCGGTTCTTCGCCGACGCCGTGAGCTCGGCCGGATCGGAGTCGAGAGGTGCGGTGCCCTTGATGGGCGACGTGAGGACCTCGTCGCCGGTGCGCCGCAGGAACAGCTCGGGCGAGAAGCTCGCGACTGCGCCCTCGGGGGCGTCGACGAACGCGGCGTAGGCCGGCGCCAGCGCCTCGACGCCGGCGCAGAACAGGTCGAGCGGGTCTCCCGTGAAGGGCGCCTCGAGGCGGGCGCAGACGTTGACCTGGAAGATGTCGCCGGCCCGGATGTGCTCGAGCGCCTGGGCGACGGATGCGCGGTGCCCGTCGGGTGACGGCGTCATGTCGAAGGAACCGACGTCGAAGCGCTCGGGCTCGGCTCTCGCCTTCAATGCGGCGAGGACGTCCTCATCGTCCCTACGCCCGAGTGTCTCGAGCCACCAGACGCCGTCGGTGAGTCGGAGCACCCGGTCGTAGAACGCGATGCGAGCGTCGGGTTGGGGGACGGGGCGGCTCGCCTGCGGCGGCAGCTGTTCCACGAGACGCCCGAGCTGGTACCCCCACGACCCGATCCAGCCCCCGCCGAACGCCCCGCTCTGCGTGACGGGTGGCAGGTCCACCCCGCGGAACGGGTCGCCATCGAGGACCCGGACCGGATCGAACCCGATGAGAGCCTCGCCGTGGTGCCAGTCGCCGATGAGCGCGACGACTCGTTCGCGGCCTCGGAACCGCCTCAGTACCTCGACCGGTTCGAGCCCGATGTCGAGGCGGACGCGGCGCGGATCAGTCCTTGCGTCGGTCACCAGGGCGCTCGTCAATGACCTTCGCCCCCAGTTCGCGGGAGAGCAGCTGCTCGGGGTCGTCGCCGGTGTCGACGACCGGGTCGTCGGGGTGCGCGGCGTCGTCCGGGTTCTCGGGTCCGGACTCGTCGGTGGGCCGTTGCATGGCGTCGCGGACGGAGTCGGGCGACGTGACGCCACGCGCCTCGGCCGCCTTGGACGGTTCAGCCGCCGGCTGGTTGCGGGACGGATCGGCCGAGGGGTCGACGATGGCGTCGATGCGCCACGTGACGCCGAGGACGTCGTGTAGCGCCTTCTGCACGTACTCGAGGGAGTCGCCGCCGACGAACGAGTCTCGCGCCCCGGCGTTGACCAGCGCCAGCGTGAGGGTGTCGTCGTCGAGCGAGACGACCTGGGCGTTCTGGCTGAGCATCACCCAGGTGAACCGGCGCAGCTCCTTGACCCGGTCGAGCACGCCGGGCCACAGGCGCCGCACGTCGGCGATACCGAGGCTCCCAGGGATCTGGGCCATCTCCGGCTCCTCGGGCAACGCCGCCTCGACGGGCTCAACGACCGGTTCCGGGACCTCTGGCTCTGGATCCGGTGACGCCGTTTCGACAAGCTCAACGGCCGGAGCAGGCTCGACGACAGAAGGCTCCTCGATGCTGAGGCGGCGCTCGAGGCGGTCGAGCCGGGCGGAGAAGCCCAGGGCGGAGTGGTCGGCGGCCGGCACGAGGATCCGCGCGCACATCAGCTCGAGCAGCAGCCGCGGAGCGGTGGCGCCGCGGAAGTCGACGAGTGCGGTATTGACGACCTCTGCCGCACGGGTGAGCTCGGACGGGCCGAAACCGGTGGCCTGACCGCGCAGGCGCTCGGCGCGGTCGCCCGGCACATCGAGGAGGCCGGTGGACAGGGCATCCGGGACGGCAGCCACGATGACGAGGTCGCGCCAACGCTGCAGCAGGTCCTCGGCGAAGCGCCGCGGATCCTGGCCGGACTCGATGACCTTGTCGATGACGCCGAACACCGTGGCGCCGTCGTCGGCCGCGAACGCGTCGATGGCCTCGTCGAGGAGGGAGTCGGGCGTGTAGCCGAGCAGCTGCACGGCGAGGTCGTACGTGACGCCGTCGGGGCCCGCGCCGCCGAGCAGCTGGTCGAGGACGCTGAGGGTGTCGCGCACCGACCCGGCCCCGGCGCGCACCACGAGCGGCAGCGCGTTGGGCTCGAGCTCGACGCCCTCGCTCTTGCACAGGGTGAGCAGGTACTCGCCGAGCAGCTTGGGCGGCACCAGCCGGAACGGGTAGTGGTGAGTGCGCGAGCGGATGGTGCCGATGACCTTGTCGGGCTCGGTGGTGGCAAAGATGAACTTCAGGTGCGGCGGCGGCTCCTCGACGAGCTTGAGCAGGGCGTTGAAGCCCTGCGACGACACCATGTGCGCCTCGTCGATGATGTAGACCTTGTAACGACTGCTGACCGGAGCGAAGAAGGCGCGTTCGCGCAGGTCACGGGCGTCGTCGACGCCTCCGTGGCTGGCGGCGTCGATCTCGATGACGTCGAGGCTGCCGGACCCGCGGCGAGCGAGGTCCTGACAGCTCTGGCAATCGCCGCAGGGCTCGGCGACCGGCCCCTTCTCGCAGTTGAGCGCGCGGGCGAGGATGCGCGCGCTGGTGGTCTTGCCGCACCCGCGCGGGCCGGAGAACAGATAAGCGTGGTGCACCCGGTTGGCCGCCAGCGCGTGCCGCAACGGTTCGGTGACGTGGTCCTGCCCGATGACTTCGTCGAACCGTTCCGGTCGGTACCGGCGATACAGGGCCAGGGGTGCGTCCACCCCGAAACCCTATCCGCCGGTTCGGACGCTGACGACCCTGTGGTGGACCCTCCTCCTGTGCGAAGGTGACGCCATGACAGACCTCGTGCTCGGGCCGCTCCTTCGCCACGTCGGCGAGCACACGGCCGCGATCTGGGTCGAGACCGCCGATCCCGCCGAAGTCACGGTCACGGCCGGAGAGCACCAGGCGTCCGCACGGACCTTCCGCGTCCACGGTCATCACTACGCCCTGATCACCCTGGACGGCCTCGAGAAGGGCACCAAGACGCCCTACCAGGTGGAGTCCGACGGCGAGCTGGTCTGGCCGCTCGAGCCCTCGATCTACCCCGATTCCGTGATCGCGACCTTCGACCACGAGAAGCCCCTCCGGATGGCGTTCGGGTCGTGCCGCACGTCGGTCTCCCACGACAGCGCCGGCAACAAGCTCCACGGCGTCGACTCGCTGCGGGCCTATGCCCTCCGGATGTCCGGGGTCACCGACACCGACCACGAGGGAGATCCCGACCCCGGTCCGGGAATGCGGTGGCCGGACTTCGTCCTCTTCCTCGGCGACCAGGTGTACGCCGACGAAACGTCCACCGAGATGCAGACGTTCATCGAGGCACGGCGCGACGTGCGGGAGCCACCGTGGGCGGAGCTGAAGGACTACGCCGAGTACGCCCAGCTCTACAAGGTGGCGTGGAGCGACCCAGTCAACCGGTGGCTGCTGTCGACCGTGCCGAGCGCGATGATCTTCGACGACCACGACATTCGTGACGACTGGAACACCTCGCTGGCGTGGAAGCAGGAGATGGAGGCCACGACCTGGTGGCACGGCCGGATCGTGTCGGGTCTGGCGTCGTACTGGGTCTATCAGCACCTGGGCAACCTGGCTCCCGAGGAGCGCGAGCAGGACGACATCTGGCAGCGCATCAACTCCCATGACGGTGCCGACGAGTTCGACGCTACCGATCTGCTCGACGAGTTCGCCGACCGCGCCGACCAGGAGCCGGAGTCGTACCGGTGGAGCTTCACCCACGATCTCGGCAGCCAGGCCCGCCTCGTCGTCATCGACTCGCGCGCCGCTCGCGTGCTGGACACGGAGAACCGGTCCATGCTCGACGACTCCGAGATGGCCTGGCTCGACGAGCAGCTGCGCGGGGACGTCGACCACCTGCTGATCGGCACCTCCCTGCCATTCCTGCTCACTCCCGGGCTGCACTACGTCGAGGCGTTCACCGAGGCGCTGGCCGAAGGAGCCTGGGGTCAGCGGTGGACGGACATCGGGGAGCGGATGCGTCAGGGCATCGACCTCGAGCACTGGGCCGCCTTCCAGGACGGCTTCCACAAGGTCAGCGACATGGTGCTCGAGGTGGCGAGAGGAGAACGCGGCCGGGCCCCCGAGACGGTCACGTTCCTGTCCGGCGACGTCCACCACAGCTATGTCTCCGAAGCGCGGTCGCCGAGGAAGGCGGCCCGCAGGCGTCCCCGACAGCAGAGCCGGATCATCCAGGCCGTGTGCTCCCCGATCCGCAACCAGCTCCCGACCGGTGAGCGCATCGGCGCGAGGCTCGCGGCGTACTGGATCGCGGGACCGATCGGACGCCTGATGGTCAAGTCTGCGAAGGTGCCCACGGCACCGCTGCGCTGGAAGCTCCTGCGGGGCCCCTGGTTCGACAACAACCTCGCCACCTTGGAGGTCTTGCCGCACGGACTCCGGATGTGGTGGGCCTCGGGCAAGGTCGAGGACGGCGTGCACCACCGGCCACGTCTGATCACCGTCGCCGACGTGACCATCGATAAACCGACGAAGGAGACACGATGATCGCGCGCATGTGGCGGGGTTGGGTGCACACCGACCGGCTCGCCGAGTACGTCGACATCGTCGAGGGCACCGGGATGTCGGAGTACCGGGCCACGCCCGGCAACCAGGGCGCCCAGCTGCTGACCCGAGACCTCGGCGACGGTCGCACCGAGCTGATCACCCTCAGCTGGTGGGACGACCTCGACGTCATCCGGGCGTTCGCCGGCGACGACATCGAGAAGGCGAAGTACTACCCCGAGGACGACGAGTTCCTGTTCGACCGGGAGACCACCGTCTCGCACTTCGAGGTGCAACCCGGCGGCGAGTCCGCGCTCAGCGCGGCAGCGCGCAGGAGTTGACGATGTCACCGGATCCGGGATTGGCGATCGTGCCGTTCTGGGCAGGTTGCCGGCGCTTCTCGACCCAACGCTCCATCGCCACGAACGCGGTGCGGTAGCACGGCAGAATCGGCCGAAGCCGGTCCGGGTGGTCGTCGTACAACCCGTCCACGTGGTTGCCGTCCTCGACCACGTAGTAGCGGTGGCTGCGAGCCTGACCGGTGTCCTCGACCAGTTCCCGATAGACGTCGGAGTCCGTGCTGATCGGCAACAGCGTGTCCAGGGTGCCGTGCAGAGTGATCATCGGCCGGCCGATCTTCCCGGTGTTGGAGACGCGACCAACGGCCTCGCGCACGCGCTCCGGTCGGGCGAGGTAGTCGTAGTCAGCGTCGCACGACGGTGTCCCGGACTGGCAGAACGGCACGCCCGCATCGAGCGGACCGTCGTAGTCGGGGTCGAACTCCTCACGATAGATCCGTTGGGTGAGGTCCCAGTAGACCGCGTAGTGGTACTGCCACAGGAACTCCGAGTCCGCGGGAAATCCGGCGGCGATGATCGCATCGCGGGCTGCCTTGTCGCCGGTCGCCGCATAGGTGGGGTAGTGCTTCAAGGCATCGGGCAGGTAGGTGAAGAGGTTCGGCCCCTCGGCGCGGAAGAGCGTGCCCTCCCAGTCGACGCCGCCGTCGTAAAGGTCGGGGCGGTTCTCCAGCGCCCACCTGGTCAGGTAGCCGCCGTTCGAGATCCCGGTCATGTAGGTGCGGCGTGCAGGCTTCCCGTAGTACTCCGCCACGACCTGCTTCGTGGCCTTCGTCAGCTCGGTGACCCGGGTGTGCCACTCCGCGATCGCGTCACCTGGAGCACCTCCGTCGCGGTAGAAGCCCACGCCGGTGTTGCCCTTGTCCGTCGAGGCGAACGCATAGCCGCGATCCAGCACCCAGTCGCCGATGATGAAGTCGTTGGCGTACTGCCCCCGCACCCCCGGCGCACCGCTGACCACCAGCTTGCCGTTCCAGTCCTTCGGCAGCCGGATCACGAACTGCGAGTCGTGCAACCAGCCGTTGTTGGTGTTGGTTCGTGATGTGTCGGGGAAGTAGCCGTCGATCTGCGCACCCGGCACCCCGGTTGGGTTCTCGGTGCCGTCGGCGTGGAGCCCCGACCAGTCCTGAGTGTTCGTGTGGCCGCTCTCGGTCGTGCCCGCGGTCGTGAGGTCGGACAGGCACGCCTGCTTCTGCATCGCGGCACCCGGGACGTCGATCCCCGACAGTTCCGGGCACTCCGCCGCGGAGGCCGGCGCTGCTCCCAGCCCCAGAGTCACGAGGAGCGGCGTGGCAACGATCAGGGCGCACAGCACTTTCGAGAAACGCATGGCAGAACCTCTTCCCCCGGGGAGCGGTGCGTCGCCGCTCGTCACCTCAAGACACTAGGCATCCCCGACGCAAGTGGACATGGTCGAACGGCACACAATGTCGCCCGGCATGTGTCATGCAGCCACCTAGGAGCTGACGAGCTGGTGGTCGTGCAGCCAGCGGTCGAGGAGCCGGTACACCTCGGCTCGCGGCTCGTCCTTGGACAGGAAGACGTCGTGGCGCGCGCCCTTGACCGGCACCGACGTGACCGCATCGCCGAGGCAACCGGCCCAGCGGGCGATCTGACGCGAGTCGAGCACGGCGTCGAGATCGTCGATCTCGGGTGACCAGGTGGCCGCCGACCGGCTGCGGGCCGACCGGAGCACCAGCGACGGCACCCCGACATCGAGTCCCAGGTGCAGGCGCGGGTGGCCGCGGCGGATGGCGTTCAGCCAGCCGTAGGTGATCGGGAAGCCGCCGACCGGCTTCCATTCCAGGTCGTAGTCCCACTTGCCGTGGGCGCTGGAGTGCAGGCTGCTGCCATAGGCGTCGGACGGCGGGAACTTCAGCAGCTCGAACGGCCGGATCTTCGCCATCAGACGGATCAGCTGGGTGCCGCCACCACGCATCCACGGCTTGCCCTGCAGGTCGAAGAACGGGCTGTTGAGCACCAGGCCGCTGATGCCCGCCCCTGGTGAGCCGCCGGGGCCCTGGTTCAGGCGATGGAGCCAGAGCGGAAGGATCAGACCTCCGGTGGAGTGGCCGGCGAGCAGCACCGGGGCGTCGCCGGTCTCGTGACGTACGGCGGCAAGGGCGCGGTTCAGCTCGGCGTCGTAGAGCTCGAGGTCGGAGACGTAGTGCGCCGTCTGGTCGGGACGGCGAGAGCGTCCGCACTTGCGCAGGTCGAGGGCGTAGAACGCGAACCCGCGGTCGGCGAAGAAGTCCGCGAGGGCCTTCTGGAAGAAGTAGTCGGTGAAGCCGTGCACGTACAGGACAGCGCGCTCTGGATTCGCCGGTGCCTTCCGCCGCACCAGAGTGGCCACGATCTCGCCCTGACCGTCGGGGTCGTCGCCGAGCTCGAGAACCTGCTGCTCGTAGTCGTCGCCGAGCACGTCGGGCTTCCAGTCAGCCATGTACGCAGCATACGAGCGGGTGACGCCTGCGCTTGACCGCGGCTCCAGAATGGATCGCGTGGACCAGAACAACGACGCCCAACGGACCCTCGACCTCGCCCTGCGCGTGGGCGAGATGTTGTTGTCGAACGGCGCCGGCGCGGCGGACGTCACGGCCACCATGTCGTCGATCGCCCATCACCTCGGGCTGCGGCATGCGCTGGTCGACGTCACCTTCACCAGCCTCGTCATGACCCACCAAGGCGGCATCGACGAACCCGTGGTGGCCATGCGCCGCCAGGTCACGTACCGCGAGGACGACTACGCCGACCTCACCGCCGTCGACCACCTCGTGTCCAGCCTGCTGGACGACGAGATCACCCGGGAGGAGGCGACGACGCAGGTCCTGCGGATGTCGTCGTCCGGCCACCCGACACCGCGATGGGCCGTGACGGTGAGCTGGGGAGTGATCGGCGCCGGTGTCGCCCTGCTGCTCGGCGGAGACTGGATCGTGCTGCTCATCGCGGCGGTCTCCGGCGCCGCCCTCGAGATGCTCCAACGACGGCTCGCCCGCCTTCGGCTGCCGTTCTTCTACTCGCAGGTCGCCGGGGGGCTGCTCGCCACGACCTTCGCCGTGGGAATCGCGGCCACCGACATCCCCGTCGACCCGTCGCTCGTGGTCACCGCAAGCATCATCATGCTGCTGGCCGGACTCGGATTCATCGGCGCATTCCAGGACGCGCTCACCGGGTTCCCCGTCACCGCCAACGCTCGCATGCTCGAAGTGCTGATCGCGACCATGGGCATCATCGTCGGCGTCAGCGGCGGACTCGGCCTCGGACGGTGGATGGGGGTCGACGTCCTGCTGAACGCCAACGTCTCCTCCGGGCTCTCCTACCTGCCGGGCGTGATCATCGGCTCGGCTCTGACGGCCGCGGGCTTCGCCTTCTCGGCCTACTCGCCCGCGCGCATCCTCGCGCCGATCGCGGTCATCGGCGGTCTCGGCGGCGGGGTCTCCTTCGCGCTCACCGAGAACCAGGTCGACCGCGCTGCCGCAGCGGGCATCGCCGCCTTCTTGATCGGCCTCGTCAGCTACGGGGTGGCCGGACGCCTGCGCGTGCCGTCGTTCGTCATCGTCGTGTCGAGCATCGTGCCGCTGCTGCCCGGCCTGTCGATCTACACGTCTCTGTCGCTGCTCGCGGAGGAGAACTTCACCGGCGTCATCTCGATGATCACCGCTGTGGCAGTCGCCGTCCTGCTCAGCGCCGGCGTCATCCTCGGCCAGTACGTCGCCCAGCCGCTGCAGCGCGAGGCACGACGCCTCGAGAAGCGGCTCTCCGGACCACGTCTGGTCGGGCCGATGCGAGCCAGGCGGCCCCTGCGTCGGCGCAGGTGAACGGGGCGAAACCGCTGCGCTGAACCGGGAACCGGTGGAATGATCGGCGGGACGGCGGAGGGTCGCCGTCCCGCAGGAGGAACGATGAAGGGCCGGCTCGCGCGTCGCATCGGGGCCGTTGTCGCCGCGCCCCTGTTCGCCCGCATCGGGTTCCACTTCCGGCGGATCACCGGTGGCGCCGACCGCAAGTTCTTCCTGCGCCTCCTGCTGGGCCTCGGGGCGATCGTCCTGCTCGCCTCGCTGCTGGTGGCGGTGTCCGAAGGACCTCGTGACAGCGTTGGCGGCTTCCTCGCCAAGGTCGGCACGAGCTTCTACTGGGCCGTCACCACCGTCATGGGCTCGGGTGACCCCTCGTACGTCACGACGCCGGCCGGCTTCATCATCAGCTGGCTGCTCGTGCTGTTCGGCGTCGCGATCGTCGCCTCCATCACCGGCGCTCTCGTCGGTTTCCTCATCGACTTTCTCCTCAAGGAGGGCCAAGGCATGGGTGCTTCCGGATACAAGGACCACATCGTCGTCTGCGGGTGGAACGCGACCGCGCGAGAGCTGATCGCCGAGCTCGGGACCGACGAGTACACCACCAGAATCGTCGTCGTGCACGAGTCAGAGAAGAATCCGGCCGGGAGCGGCGTGTACTTCGTGAACGGCGACATCACCGATGCCGAGGACCTGCGGCGGGCCGGGATCGAGGAGGCGATGGCCGCCATCATCTGCCCGGGCGACGCCAGCAACGACGCCGACATGCGCTCGATCCTGTGCTGCATGGCGATCGAGGCCATCGCCCCCCAGGTGCGCACCGTCGTCGAGGTCAACAACCCCGCGCACGTCGAGCACTTCCATCGCGCCGACGCCGACGAGATCGTGGTGACATCGCGCATCGCGTCGCGGCTGCTGGCCCGGGCGTCCCTCTACCCGGGGCTCGCCGAGATTGTCACCGACATCGTGTCCGGCGGCAAGGGCTCGGAGCTGTACCGCGTCTCGATCCCCGATTCGTGCATCGGCCTGACGCTCGACGAGCTGTCGGTGCGGCTGCGCAGCGACCACAAGGCCACCCTGCTGGGCGTCAACCGCGACGGGATCGCGTACGTGAACCCGCCGACCGAGTTCCGGCTGGCCCAGGGCGACGACGCCGTCGTGGTCGCCGAGTCGCTCGGCACCCTGGCACCACTCAAGCTCCAGCACGACTGACATCATGTGCGCATGAGACTGCACCTGACGGACGAGGATGTCGCCTTCCGCGAGGAGATGCACACCTACTTCAGGACGAAGGTCCCCCAAGACATCCGCGACACCCTCGGCGCGCGCCGCGAGCTGAGCAAGGACCAGATGGTCAGGTCTATGCAGGCGCTCAACGCCGGCGGTCTCGCCGTGCCGGGCTGGCCGGTCGAGTGGGGCGGACAGGACTGGAGCCCGTTGCGCCGGCACATCTGGAGCGTCGAGATGCAGCTCGCGTGCGTGCCACCGCCGCTGGCGTTCAACGCGGGGATGATCGGTCCGGTCATCGCGGCGTTCGGCTCACAGGAGATGAAGGAACGGTTCCTGCCGGCCACCGCCAACCTCGACATCTGGTGGTCCCAGGGCTTCTCCGAGCCCGACGCCGGGTCGGATCTCGCCTCGCTTCGCTGCGCAGCCGTGCGCGACGGCGAGGAGTACATCGTCAACGGGCAGAAGACCTGGACGACCCTCGGTCAGTACGGCGACTGGATCTTCACGCTCGTCCGCACCGACCCCGAGGTCAAGAAGCAGGCTGGCATCTCGATGCTGCTCATCGACATGACCACCCCGGGCGTCACCGTACGGCCGATCGAGCTGATCGACGGCGGCCACGAGGTGAACGAGGTGTTCTTCGAGGACGTCCGCGTGCCCGCCGAGAACCTCGTCGGCGAGGAGAACAAGGGCTGGGACTACGCCAAGTTCCTGCTCGGCAACGAGCGCGTCGGCGTCGCCCCGGTCGGGCTCATCAAGCGCCTGGTCGCCCAGGCCAAGGAGCAGGCCAAGACAGCCGGCCCGGACGGCTCGTCGCTCCTCGACGACCCGCTGGTCGCCGCCCGCGTCGTCGAGCTGGAGAACGAGCTGATGGCACTGGAGCTCACCGCGTTGCGCGTCGTCGCCCATTCCGTGGAGGGGAAACCGCACCCTGCGTCGTCGGTGCTGAAGCTGCGCGGATCGGAGCTGCAGCAAGCCGCCACCTCCCTCTTCCTCGACCTCGGCGGACCGCTCTCGCTGGCGTCGGGCGCCAGCGACGGAAGCGACGTGCCCGACTGGGTGCGCGTCACCGCACCCAAGTACCTCAACCTCCGCAAGGCCTCCATCTACGGCGGCTCCAACGAGGTGCAGCGTCAGATCATCGCCGGCACGATCCTGGGACTGAGGTAGGTCATGGACTTCGCACTCGATGCCGAGCAAGAGGCCCTGCGCGATGCCGTGCGCGGCCTGCTGGGCAAGGCGTACGACACCTCCGAGACGCGTCGCGCCGTCGTGGGAGATAATCCCGGGTTCGGCGAGAAGACCTGGGGACAGCTGGCCGAGATGGGCGTTCTCGGGCTGCCCTTCGCCGAGGCCGACGGCGGCATGGGCGCCGGGCCGGTCGAGGTGTCGATCGTGGCCGAGGAGATGGGCCGCGTCATCGCGCCTGAGCCGTTCATCGAGGTCGTCGTGCTGGCTGGCGGCCTCGTGGCAGCTGCAGGCACGGACGATCAGCGTGCCGACGTGCTGGGCCGGGTGGCCGAGGGCGACCTGGTCCTGGGTGCCTCGCTGGCCGAGCCCGGCGCGCGCTGGAGCACGTCCGGCGGAGACGTCGCAGCGAAGCAGGACGAGGATGCCTGGGCGCTGACCGGCGTCAAGGAGCCGGTGCTGCACGGTGCCCGGGCCGACGCCCTCGTCGTCAGCGCTGCGACCGACGCCGGCACAGGTCTGTTCCTCGTCGAGGGCGACGCCGCCGGCCTGACCCGCACCGGATACCGGACCTTCGAGGGCGGGCGAGCCGCGCACGTAGCCTTCGACGGCACGCCGGCGACGCCACTCGGGGACGTGTCGACCGACCAGGCATCACTCATCGACAACGTGGTGGCGCGCGCACAGGTGGCGTACTGCCACGAGGCGCTCGGCGCGATGGACACTGCGCTCAAGATCACGGTCGACTACCTGAAGACCCGCAAGCAGTTCGGCGTCACGCTCAGCACGTTCCAGGCGCTGACGTTCCGCGCGGCCGATCTGTACGTGTCGATGGAGCTCGTCCGCAGCACGGTGATGTGGGCGACGCTGGTGCTTCTCGACGAGCCGAGCCGTGCCCGCGAGGCCGCTGCGCGCGCCAAGCTGCAGGTCTCCACCGCCTCACGCCACATCGGCGAGGAGGCCATCCAGCTGCACGGCGGCATCGGCATGACGGCCGAGTACTCCGTCGGCCACTACATGAGCCGCCTCACCGCGATCGACCACTGGCTCGGCGACGGGGCCGAGCAGCTCCGTGTGCTGGCGGGATCGCTCGGCGACCACACGGTTCTCAACACGCTTCCCTGAGGTCGTCCGGAGGCGGGGCCGGATGGTCATTCAACGGTGAGCTGGCCAGCGAAAACCTGCTCGGCTCAGCTGGGTGGGCCGGCCCTCGGGCTCGGCGAGGCGCAGCAGGCACGGGATGATCCCCGACGAGCCAACGGCGTACTCGTGGGACCCGCGGTCGGGCAGTTCCCCGATCCACTGGAGGTGACCGTCACTGACGAAGGAGTAGACGGCCATGGTGGACTCGAGCTGGCGAGCGGCCTCGAGGTAGGCAGGGTCGGCGTTCATTTGATAGGCGTCGAGCAGGAACTCAATGGCGCCGGACAGTCCGTGGCACTGACCGGCGAGGCCACCATGAGCTGCGGTGGCTGTGGCAGACGCGGCCCCCAGGGCGAGTCTCTCGGCGTCGGGTATGCCGACCCTGGCGGCACGCAGAAGAAACCGTCCGATCCCCGCGGCCCCATGGCACCACGCTGGCCGGATCAACTCGCCACCATCGACCCGGGGCCACGCCAAGCCGTTCGGCACCCTCACAGCCTCAGATGCCAGAGTGCGAACGGCACCGCCGGCAAGATCAAGCCACGACGGATCACCGTCGACGTCGGCAAGGTCGAGGAGGCTGTCGGCGATGCCTGCCGCTCCGTGGGCGTACCCCAAGGTGCGCGAGTCGCCGCTGAGCAGGTCGAAGCCATCAGGGAACACCCACCGGGTGAGGCCGTCGTCACGCCTGGCGAGGCCCTCGATCGACCGGCCGGCGTCGAGGGCGGCCACACGGTGCTCGTCGTCGCCGGTCTCATCCAGGAGAAGCAGATGGAAGAGGAGTCGTCCAGCGCTGCCGTTGTAGAAATCAGGAGACTCGTGGGGCAGTGTTGCCACCTCTCGTCCGACGTCGGCTGCAGCGGAGATCAGCGCGCGATCGTGCAGCACCTGGCCTGCTCGCAACAGCGCTGCACCCCGTCCCGCCTCACCGACCCACAGGCCCGGGGCCACGTAGCCGGGTGGACGAGGCGCGACGCGAAGCGAGGCGCTCGCGGCCGCGAGCGCTTCGGCATGGGCGGGCTCTTCCGTGGTGGCCACGATGTCGGCAAGTGCCAGGACCGGACCGGCAGCTCCGATATTGAGATCCGGCGAGATCCCATGCCGCGTCGCGATCATCGTCGAACGCCAGGTGACTCCGTCGGCGAGCTCCATGGCCGGTGGCAGGTCGGAATCGTCACCCCGGACTCCGAGGGCCAACAGTCCGTCCGTGGTCACTCTGGCCATGTCGAGGCTGGCCGTGCAGGCGTTCCTGAGGGACAACTGCCTCGTGGAGGCTGGCGGTTGGGTCGTAACGTCGTGAGGGGTGTCGGCTGTGGTGCTCCCGACACGGTCGAACGCGGCGGCGACGGATGCCATCGACTGCCATCTGCTCATGGGTGGCGACAGGCATCCGGTGATCGCGGCACGAAGTGCCGGCGACGTCCCGGGCGGGAACGCGGCCTCTGGTAGTTCGGCAAGCAGCGACGGGTCGGGCACCAGTGGCACCTGCACCCCGGTGAGCGCAGCCAGCATCGTGGCGCCAAGTGACCAGATGTCGTCCAGGGGTTCAGGCGGGACGAGCAATGTCCGCTCCGGCGACCGGTAACCGAGGGACCCGGTGCCGCTCGTCGCACGTGTCCCGTCGAGGTCGTAAGCCAGATCGAGGTCGAGGAGTCGAACCTCGCCTGCGTCATCGATGACGATGTTGGCCGGTTTCACATCACCGTGGATGATGCGCCGCCGGTGCAGCTGTTCCAAGGCTCTCGCCAGCCCCGCGGCCCAGAGCGCGACGTGTCGGGCGCGCTCGCCTCCCGGCAGCGCGGCGGCGGCCTCACTCAGGGACGGCCCGGCGATGTCCTCCATGGCGAGGTACAGCTCCCCGTCGTCCTCGACCAGCAGCAGTGGCTCCGGAAACGCGTCGCAGTCCCGCAGGCGTTCCAACATGGCGAACTCATGGCGCAACAGGTCGTGAGCATCCTGCCCGTCCATACGAGCTGAAGAGTGCGCTGGTGCCCGCTTGAGCACACAGCGACGATTGTCCTGGAGGTCGACCGCAAGGTAGACGGCTCCCCGGGCCGATCGGTGCAGGGTCGCCGCGGTGACGTACCGACCCGCCACGATCAAGGGCCGTCTCGCTGGTTCTGACGACCCACTCTCGACACGAAACGGATCGGTCATCCACGCTGGCTGTCGATAGACGGTGTCGCGGTGGTCCTGAGCCGTGGAGCCGTCCGGTGTCGCGACGGCCGAGACGATCTGGCCAATGCGAAGCCGTAGCGACCGGTCCAGGAAGGCACCGTACCGGTAGTGCACGATGCTGCCGCTGCGGAGACATCGATCCGACGGCACGGCTGGCCCTCGCAATCCTGCGGTTGCCCGATCGAGCATCTCGGCCAACGCGACCGCCTGTTCATCGCAGTCAGGGTAGACAGTGACGAACTTGCCGATCTGGCTAGGACCTCGCCAGCCTTCATTCAGTTCCGCAAGAACGTCGAGGGAGCCGGCCACCTTGGCCGAGACACCTTCCCGCTTGAGCAG
Organism: Aeromicrobium sp.; assembly: GCF_050700635.1. Taxonomy (GTDB): domain Bacteria; phylum Actinomycetota; class Actinomycetes; order Propionibacteriales; family Nocardioidaceae; genus Aeromicrobium. Next base: position 5,918 of record NZ_JBOHDT010000069.1, on the reverse strand, counting down.
GGGAAGCACGGAGTCCAGCACAGTCAGCGCATCGGGGAGGATTGCAGAAATGTGAAGCTTCCATCCCTGATCGGCGGCGCAGTTCCCCGGCAGGTGAATCCACACTGAATCGGGCCCTACGGCGAGGCCGTACACGTCCTCGACCGTTGCCGCCACATCCCGAAGCGCACTGCGGCGGGAGCCCAGGACCTCGCGCGATTCGGGATCGGTGCGCACGCCCGGGTCAGGCTGAGCAGCGCAGTGAGGTAGCGGTCCACCCACAGTTGTCGCCACCGCTGCTGTCGGAGAAGCGACACGAGGCGTTCACCTGACAAGCCTTCTCCATCACCTCGTCACCCATCGCGCCGCGCCAGTCGTCGGCCAGGATGACGGCAGCCTCTTCGCCGAGGCCGGCGGAGATCAGCGCACCCTCGGAGTCTTCCTTCATCTGCGCCTGGAACTCCGTGTCGGTCTTCAGCCGCTGCACCACGTCATCGATCTTCAGGCGGATCTCATGCCACTGTGACTGCATCGCCATTTCGCTGCCCCCGAATGCTCTCGATCGCGCTGGTAGGGCGGCCGGTACCGTCCCGCAACCGACTATAGAAGCGGTTCTCGTCACGGTGCAATGGTGCGAGTCGTTGTCGCCATGCGCGTGGCCAACCTCTCGTCGCCCTCGTCACGCCTCTCAGTCATCCCCTGGCGCGTAGCGTTGAGCCATGACGTCCCGCGGCCGGCGCTGGCTTCTCGTCGGTGCGCTGGTGGTCGCGGTCGTCGTGGCCCCGATCATCGTCCGGGCCTGGCCCGCAGGCGACTCTGACGTCTCGGACGTCTCGTTGCGCGACCGGATCCGCGGGTCGGACTCAACCGGCTGGTCGGGCGAGGTGCGCACTCAGGGCACCCTGCAGATCCCCGACACCGACTCGTTCGGCGGCGTGGCGCGGCTGCTCGGTGAGGAGAGCACCCTGCGGGTCTGGTGGGGAGACGCGCTGCACTGGCGCGTCGACCGGATCCGGTCGACCGGCGAGACCGACCTCGTGCGCGACGGCTTCCGGATGATCCGCTGGGTGTTCGAGTCACGCCGCGCGACCATCGCCGCGTATTCCGACGTCCGGCTGCCCGACGACTCCGACCTGCTGCCGTCGCGGCTCGCCGCACGCATGCTGACCGGGGCGACGGCCGATGAGCTCGCGCGGCTGCCCGCGCGGCGGATCGCCGGGCATGCTGCTCCCGGCCTGCGGTTCCGGCCCTCCGGCGACCTGTCGACCGTTCGACAGATCGACGTCTGGGCCGAACCCGAGACCGGGCTGCCCCTGCGGGTCGAGGTGTTCGACGACGAGGGCCAACCCGTCGTGACGAGCCGCGTCGTCCGGCTCGACAAGTCGCCACCGCCGGAGGACGTGACGCGCTTCGCCCCGGCCCCCGGAGTGCGCATCCGTTCGCAGGACTCACTCGACGTGGCGGCCGGGGCGAACGCGTTCGCCCCGTACGACCTGCCCGGTTCGCTCGCCGAACTCGATCGCCGGGGCGACCCGGCCCAGCTGGGTGCAGTCGGGGTCTACGGCCGGGGGCCGACCGCGCTGGTCGCCATCCCGCTGCGCCGCAGCGTCGCGGGCCGGGTCCGCGAGCAGATCTCGACGTCGACGAACGCTCGGGAGACCGCTGCGGGAACCGCGCTGGAGGTCGGCCCGCTGTCCGTCCTGCTCACCCGCGGGGGTCGGGACCGGGGGACCTTCGTGCTCGGCGGAACGGTGACACCTGCGGTGCTGCAGAACGCAGCCGCGGACCTGCGCACCGGTGTGGTGCGCCGATGATCCGCACCCACGCGCTCACGAAGCGGTTCGGCTCGGTCACCGCGGTCGACAACATCGACCTCGACGTCCGCGAGGGCGACGTCTACGGATTCCTCGGTGCCAACGGGTCCGGCAAGACGACGACGCTCCGCATGCTGCTCGGACTCGTGCTCGCCACCTCCGGCGACGCCGAGGTGCTCGGCCACCCGATGCCGGCATCGGCCGCCACGGTGCTGCCCGAGATCGGTGCACTCGTCGAAGGGCCGGGCGCGTACCCGTACCTGTCCGGCCGCACCAACCTCGCCACGATCGACGCCGTCGGCCCGTCCCATTCCGGCGACGGACGAAAACGCCGCATCGACGACACGCTCGACCAGGTCGGCCTCGACCCGTCCGACCACCGCCCCGTGCGCACGTACTCACTCGGCATGCGTCAGCGGCTGGGCCTGGCCGCCGCGCTGCTGCGCAGGCCGCGCCTGCTGGTCCTGGACGAGCCCACCAACGGGCTCGACCCCCAAGGCATCCGGGAGATCCGTGAGCTCCTCCTCGCCCTGCACGCCGGCGGCACGACCGTCTTCTTGTCCAGTCACCTGCTGGCGGAGGTTGAGCAGATGTGCACCCGCATCGGCGTCCTCGAGCGCGGACGTCTGGTGCTGCAGGACGAGCTCGCGACCCTGCTGGCACCCACCGGCCGGGTCGTCGTGAACACGCAGCAGACCGAATGGGCTGCCGAGCTGCTCGGACGCCGGGTCGAGAGCATCAGCGACGGACGAATTGTCGTGATCGCCGACGACGCCTCCGCGGTGAACACCGAGCTGGTCGACGCCGGGATCCCGGTGTCGCAGATCGGTCCGCTGCGTCACGATCTGGAGGACGTCGTGCTGCATGCGACGGAGGACGGTTGATCACCGTCGAGCTGGTTCGCCTGCTCAAACGCCCGCGGACCTGGATCGTGATCGCGATGCTCAACGCGCTGCCATTGATCGTCGCCGTGATGCTCGCCGTCACCGACCTCGGCCCACGACCCGGCACCGGGCCACCCTTTCTCTCCGCCGTCCTGAATGACGGAACGCTGTTCCCGCTCGCGGCCCTCGGCATCGTGCTGCCGCTGTTCCTCCCGGTGGCGGTCGCCGTGATCGCCGGCGATGCCATCGCCGGAGAGGCCCAGATGGGCACGCTGCGCTACCTGCTGGTGCGACCGGTCGGCCGCACCCGGCTGCTCGCGGCCAAGCTCGTCAGCGTCGTCGTGTTCGTGCTGGTCGCCGTGGTCATCGTGGCCGCAGCGGCGTACATCGAGGGCCGACTTCTGCTCGGGGAAGGCGACCCCACAGGCACCGTCAACAGCGTCTCGGGCACGACGCTCACCCAGGCCGAGATGATCCAGCGCACCGGCCTCGCGCTCGGCTACGTCACCGTGATGATGCTCGGGGTCGCGGCGATCGCCCTGCTGTTCTCGACGCTGACCGACTCCGGCATCCTGGCGGCGCTCGGCACCGTCGCGGTGCTCATCGGGTCCAGCGTCCTGCTCGGGCTCGACGCGGCCGATGCTCTGCAGCCGTACCTGCCGACCCGCTACTGGCTGGCGTTCGTGGACCTGTTCCGCGACCCGATCCGTTGGAACGGCGTGCTGCGGGGAGTGGGGCAGCAGTTGGTCTACCTCGTGGTGTTCGTGGGCGCCGCGTGGGCCAACTTCGGCAGCAAGGACATCAACAGCTGACATCCGTGGGCGCCAGTGGTCGGCCGCGCCCGAGCGCCGTCGTCAGGGTCGCCAGCACCACCGGGTCGTGCGGCAGCGCACCGTGAATGGGGGCGTTGTCCGGGCAGACGTCCTGGACGAGCAGGTTGAGTGCTCCGTCGAGCCCGGACGTGCGTGTGGGCGTCACGGTCTGGTCCGCCGTCGAGGCGATGGAGATCCACAGCGGACCGCCGGGCGTCTCGTCCCCGGCGTTCAGCTCGCGCAGCAGGTCACTGTCCGGGACGAGCTGGTCACAGGCCCGCGAGCAATTGCCCGACAACTCGGCCGCGGTCGCCGCCGCATCGGTGCCGTGGTGCGGGGAGCCGATCGTGAGCACTCGGCGGGCCAGCTGCCTGCCGTCGCCGTCGCGCACCCACAGCCGCGCCACCACTCCCCCAGCCGAGAAGCCGACGACGTCGACGGAGCCTGCCTTGGTGCGCTCGACCGTCTGCCTTGCGACGTCGCCGAGGTGCTCAGCCTGAGATCGGAGGTCGCCGGTCCCATTGCCTGGGGGCCGAACCGTGACGACCTGCCGGTCCTGCGCACGGAGCGCTTCGGCGAGGGGGTCAAGTGCCACCATGTTGGCGCCGTACCCGGGTACCAGCAGCACCGGTCCGAGCTCGTCCTGCGCGGCGACCGGATCGTCCGCGATCGCTCGCACGACCACGACGCCGATCGTCGCGACGACGGCGGCCACGACGACGGCGAGCACCGACAGCATGAATCGACGGCGTGGTGGCGATAGCGATTCGAGCACACGACCATCGTGGACCCACCTATCAACAACGGCAGCACCGCCGGACCGTTGTGTCAGTGGTCGCACATATGTTTGATACATGGCGAACCGGCGTGATGAGCAGCTCCTGGAGCGCATCGTGTCGCGTCGTCGTCTGGTCGCACAGCTGGAGGCGGAGGAATCCTCTGACCTGCTCGAGCTGTCCGATCTTCGTCATTCCGATGCGGTGGCCCGAGGTCTTCGCGAGCCGCAGTCCGCGGCGTCGTTCGCGGCCGACGAGGTCGCCGTCGAGCTGCACGTGTCGGCCGGCTCCGTCCGCAACCGGATGCACGCGGCCCGCACCGTGCGCGACGACCTGCCGAACGCCTGGGTCGCACATTGCCTCGGCCGTATCGACGGCGGCTGTCACTGATCGCTTCCGCCGTCTACCGCTTGCAGCTGCCGGAATCGCTTCCCCTTCTCGACGAGAGAGTGGTCGCGTACGCGTCGACCCATACCCCGAGCCAGTTGAAGGCGTGGCTGCGGCGGTTCGTGGCCCGGCACGAGCCAGACCAGGTCGTCGAACGACGCAAGGCCGATCTGGAGCGACGCTCGGTGTACTTCGACCACGACGACGACGGCATCGCCTGGCTGCACGCCATGATGTCCGGCGAGGACGCCGTCCTCCTCGACCGTGAGCTGACTCTCGCAGCCAAGCGGGCCGCCGAGGGCGACGACCGCACACTGGCACAGACCCGTTCCGACGTGCTGGTCGACCGCCTGCTCGGCCGCGAGGACGGTGCCGCGGGGAGAGGACGGTTCCACATCGGCATCACCATCCCGGTCACGTCGATGCTCGGCCTCGACACCGAGCCTGGCTCAGCGGTCGACGGGTCGTTCGCACTGGCGCCGGCGTTGATCCGCGACATAGCTGCCCAACCAGGAGCTCTGTTCTCCCGCATCGTCACCTACCCGTTCGGCGGGGTGCTCGACGTCACCGAGCTCGGCTGGTTCCCCACCGAGCCCCTGGCGCGGGCGTTGGAGCTCATCGACGGCACCTGCGTCTTCCCGACCTGCAACAAGCCGGCTCTCGACTCCGACAAGGACCACCAGAAGCCCTATCCCGCCGGCGCCACCACCGGGCCAAACATGTGGGACCTCTGTCGACGACATCATCGGATGAAGACCCTGGGCGTCGTCGACACCGATGTTGGTACTCACGGCCGTCATCGCTGGCATCGGCCTTCAGAGCGAACGGTGGAGTCACAAGCCCACATGAACCGACCGTTCGTCGCCTTCAGCCAACTCGAGACCATCCTCGCCGGACTCGCCGACATCGCTTGATCGGTCCCGGTCGGCCCTGGACATGAAAGGACCCCTCGCGCACCCGACAGAGGTCACTGACCCTTGCTGCCTTCCGGCCCTGGGGGAATTGGGTGAGATGACACCGCCAAGGGGTCTCCAGTTACTGTACCGGCGATCTGCTTTCCCACCCAATCCCGGTCGCTCCGCCGGCAGGCGTACCAGATCTTGATCACTCGCGACCGGCAACGTGATCCCAATGACATGGTCTCCTTCGTGCCGGAGCAGCCTGGCGGAGTCCCGCACGGATGGCTCGGCTTTAGCAGTAGCTGAGGCTCCTCGCTGGGTGGTCAGCGATGGCGGAGCGGCCGAACGAGCTGCCACGCTCCGGTAC